>CAYWST010000273.1:0-7979 GCA_964461075.1 uncultured Solibacteraceae bacterium
CGCAGCTCAGATCCATGCCCGGTCCGTTGAAGACCTCCACGAACGGGTCCATCTGGCTTCGCTGCTGGAAAGTGTAAATCGTCCGGCGGTTTCGCTGCTTCCTAAGCGGGCTCGGCGCGTATGCGGGCGCAAGCGAGCCCATGCGGTGCTGAGGCTGCCGCGCCACGTCCTCATTGATTTGTGGAAAAACACCCGGGCCGCCAGCCTCCAGGTTTAACTCCCCGCTGATGGCCAGAATGCCGTCTCGCAGAACCTCCGCTTCCACGCGGCGCGGCGGGAAACAGGCCAGCAGGTTGTTATCAGGATCTTTCAACTGCAGAGCCTTGGGCTCGGGATGCCGGCTCGCCCGCTGGTAGGCCTCCGACTTCAGAATCATCCTGTGCACGCTCTTGACGCTCCATCCGCTGCGGATGAAGTTCGCGGCAAGGTAATCCAGCAACTCGGGATGCGTTGGTTTCTTGCCCATTTTGCCGAAGTTGCTCGCGTCTCCCGCGATGCCCCGCCCGAAGTGATACTGCCAGATCCGGTTCACCATGACGCGCGCGGTGAAGGGGTTGCGGGGGTTCGCGATCCAACGCGCCAGCGCCGCCCTTCGGCCCTCGATGGTCTCAGGAATCGCCGGGGCTTCGAACCCCGAATACTGCGCCACAGCGCTCAGCACGCCTGGAGATACCGGTTCCGCCGGCGCCTGGATGTTTCCTCCCGGCAGGATGTGAACAGGCTGGCATCGGTATTCCGCGCGCTTGGGATACCGCAGCGCGCCGCCGCCGTCGGTGGCGCCGTCGAGCGGGCCGCTCGAGACGGCAAACGCGCGCGGCTCGTAGCGGTCGAGCGATTCCTTGTAGAGCTGCGAGTGCTTTTGGTAGAGCTTGAAGGCTTCATACTCCTCGGCGTCGAGACCCTCGCCGGTGTTCATGGCGCGCTGCAGTTCTCCCTTTGGCAGATCTTCCACGCGGCTCACGTTGTACCGGGCCATGATCTTCGCCGCGGCGCGCTGCTGGTACTCCTTCATGCTGGCCACGGCCGCGTCGTACCGCGCCTGCAAGTTGGCTCGCCCCTCCTCCAGGCCGCTGGTGTTTTCCGTTTCGAGGAACGGGGCCTTGGGCCGCGCGAACTCCGTCGAGGCGAACGCCGCCTGCACGCTGTAATAGTCCTTGGCCGGGATGGGATCGAACTTGTGGTCGTGGCAGCGGGCGCAGCCCATGGTCAAACCGAGAAAGGCGTTCACCGTGGAATGAGTCACGTCGTCGAGGAAGAGTTGCCGCGTCACGGCTTCGACGGACATGGCCGTGTGCTCCCAGGGTCCGGCGCGCAGGAAACCGGTGGCGATCAGCGCTTCGGGGTCGCCTGGAAAGATCTCGTCTCCGGCGACCTGCTCGAGGATGAAACGGTCATAGGGCTTGTCCTGATTGAAGGCGCGAATCACATAGTCCCTGTAGCGCCATGCGTTCGGCCGCTCGAAGTCGTTCGAGTACCCGTTCGTGTCGGCGTAGCGGACCACGTCGAGCCAGTGCCTCCCCCAACGCTCCCCATAACGCGGCGAGGCCAGCAGACGCTCGATCAGCCGATCCCAGGCGTTGGGCGACTTGTCGGAGACGAACGCGTCCACCTCCTCCGGCGTTGGCGGCAGCCCTGTCAGATCGATCGCCGCGCGGCGGATCAGCGTCCGCCTGTCAGCCCGCGGGGCGGGTGAAACCTGCTTTTCCCTGAGCTTGGCGTTGATGAAATCGTCGACCGTCTTCGACTGATCCAGAGGCCGCAGGGGACGGAAGCCCCACAGATCTTCTTCCTTCAGATTCCATTTGGAAGCGGCCGTCTTCGGCTCGCCCCACACGGCGCCCGCCCTGATCCATTCGCGAAAGGCGGCAATGGTCTCCGGCGGCAGCTTCTTGTCGGCGCCGCCCGGCGGCATCTGCAGGTTGTTCTTCCCCTCCAGCGCCTGGATCAGCAGACTCTCCTCCGGTTTGCCGGGAACCGCCGCGGGGCCGCGCGCGCCGCCCTTTAACATCGACTCGCGAGTCGAAAGGTCGAGCTTGGAAAGCTGCTGCAGCTTGCCGTGACAGCCCTGGCAATCCCGCGCCAGTACGGGTCGAATTGCGTCCCGGAACAGATCCGCCGGCTGAGCGCCCTGCGCGACAGCGGCAGACAGTAAAAAGAAGCCTGTTACCCAGCCCAGCATGCATTGCACCGATTTGCCATCAGTGTATCAGGCAGGCTCTCTGGCGGCTTCGCCGTCCCATCACAGGAGCCTGCCGTACTCCGTCTTGGCGATCTTCAGGAGAGGGACATCGGGATCCGCGTCTTTCCACAGTGTCAGGAAGGCCTCGTAAGAAGCTTTTGCTTTGGCTCTTTCACCGGCCCGGGCGAGCGCTCTGCCAAGCTGAAGATGCGCCAGCGCGCCGATAGGATCGGCTCCCACGATCCCACGATGATCGAGAATCTTTTTGAACTCGACCGCCGCCTCCGCAGGCCGGCTGGCCGCCAAAAGGGCCTCGCCGCGCACATAGGCTGGATAGAGTCCTCCCAGGTAAAAGTGGATGAAGTTGAGACCGTTCACGGCCAGTTCGTACTGGAGCGCCGACTGCAGGCGCTCCAGACTCTCCACCGGCTTGCCGCGCTTGAGCGCGCTCAAACCGCGCAAGACCGGCACGTAAGTGAACTTCACGAAAGTATCTTCCGGAAATCGCTTTTCCAGATCGCCGGCGAGTGCTTCGGTCTTGGAGGTCTCTCCGGCGAAAGCCAGACTGAGTGCGGCGGCGTATTGAACGTCGCGCCCTTTGGACGCCTCGAGCGCAGCCGAGGCTCCGCTCCTGCCTTCGGCCGTATTGCCAAGCAGAGACTCCCAAACTGAGCGAGCAGCCCGGTATGTCGCCGCCTCTTCCAGTCCCTCCAACTGAATCGCCCGGTCAATGGCGCGGCTCGAAGATCGCCGGGCGTCCCGCAGACGGCCCGATAGGGCCAGGGATAGGGATTCCACGTGGGAGAGCCGCTGATCTGCTTTGGGATCCCCCCGCGCCTCAGTAACAAGCCGCTCCAACTCCGCGTGGTTCCCCTGGAACAAGGCAAGGTGATAGCGGAGGACGATACTTTCATAGTTACCCAGTCTTCGTTGCGCGGCCTGATTCAGGGCCCGCTCGGCTTCTGGGAACCGGTCCAGAAGGTAACAACCTGAGGCGAGGTTGACATAGCCGAACACGATGTCGGGGTTTTCGGCGATCGACTGCCGCGCCGTCTCGATGACCCGTTCGTATCGCCCTGTTCCGTGGGGAGCGAGACCGCCCAAAAGCGACAGCGCGCTCGGGGGCTCGCCTCGGGGATAGGTCTGGAGCCACAATTCCAGGGTTTGATAGGCCTTCTCCAGATTCCCCGTCACTTCCCGGTCGTAGAGGAAGTCGATGAAAAACCTCTCGCGATCACTGACCCGATCGCGCAGTTGCCAGGCCATCCGCGTGGCCTCGGCCGAAAGGATTGTCTTCCCCGTCGAGCTGTAGGCGAGGCCAAGGTTCGCGTAAGCCATTGCGAACTGGGGATCGAGCTCGATGGCACGCCGGTAGGAGGGGATGCTCGCATCGTTGCCGACGGACAGTTGAAGCTTCAAACCCATACTGTAGGCTTTGAGAGCGTCCAGCGACGGCGTTGTCGCCGAGGGAAGAGGGACGGAGTGCTTCTCGACCATGGCGAGCGATTCGCCCAGCCTGGTCCGCATCTTGCGCGCGATCTCGCTCAGGGTTCCGAGCACTTCCTCCTTTTTCGCAGCCACGGCCTGCTCTTCCGCAAGAAGCGCTCCGGCGTTGCAGCTCTTCGCGCGCAGGCCCAGAACATACTGGCTCCCGACCGCTGCGATTGAACCCTCGAGGATCGCCGCACTGGCGCTCCGTTCGCAGACCTGCTGAGCCAGTTCCGAAGTCAACCGCGCGCCTTTGGGCTGGCCGATGAAAGAAAGGATCTGCTGAATCCTCCGGTCGGAGATCAGCAAGAGAAACGGCGATTGTCCGAGTTCAACCGATAAGCCTTGGCGGAGCGTGTCGTCAAAAACCGGGTCGCCGGTTTTGTTGTTGAAATCGGCCAGAACGATCGTGTCCTTCTCTGTCAACTGCACCTTCGGTTTGAGCCTCCGATCCAGGAGCGCCCAGACAGAAACCCCTACAAGCATGGCCAGCACGAGCCCTAGGGCCGCCGAGATCACCGCTCCCCGCTTCCTTTGAAGATACTTTCGCGCCTTGTACAGCCGGCTTGGAGGGGCCGCCAGGACCGGTCGATTCTCCAGGTATCTCTGGATGTCCACCGCGAACTCGCTGGCGGACGAATATCGATGTTCCCTTGCCTTCTCAAGGGCCTTGAGCGTGATCCGGTCCAGGTCGCCATCGACCAGGCGTCGCAGCGCAGCCGGATTGGTCTGCCTCCTCGCTGCAATTCCTTCCGCCGCCGCTCCCATCGAGGCGAGCTTCAGAGGAAGCCGAACGGCCCGCTCCTCCCGCACGATCCGCAGAACTTCGCTCACGCTTGCCTGGCGCAACCTGGCCTCATCGAAGGGACCGGAGCCAATGAGGAGTTCGTAGAGGAGCATCCCCAGCGAGTAAACATCGGACCTTGCATCGACAGCCGGAGCAGAACCCTCGGCCTGCTCGGGACTGGCGTACTCCGGGGTACCCACAAGCTGGCCGAATTGCGTCATCACGACGTTCTCTACAGCCCATTGGCCGATCGCCTTGGCGACGCCGAAATCGATCACCTTGGGAATCGCGACGCCCTCCTGATCTGTCACCAGCACATTCGACGGTTTGAGGTCGCGGTGGATCACCCTTCTCCTGTGCGCATGGTGAACCGCGCGGCATACAGTCAGGAAGAGATCCAGCCTCTGCGCGACCGGCAGCCGCCTGTCGTCGCAGTAGCGCGTGATGGGCGGGCCGTCGATGTACTCCATGACAAAGAACGGGCGGCCGCCCGAAGTCGCCCCCGCATCCAGAATCCTGGCTATGTTGGGATGATCCATCACAGCCAGCGCCTGCCGTTCGTTGGCGAAGCGCGCCAGCACCTGTTCGGAGTCCGTTCCAGTTCGGACCACCTTCAAGGCCACATGGCGGCGGATGGGTTCGACCTGCTCGGCGAGGTACACCGCACCCATGCCTCCCTCGCCGATGGGCCGTAGAATGCGATACCGGCCGAATTCCTCTCCGCTGTCCGGCCCCCCAGAAGCCGGGAGCGTCTCAACCCCAGACTGGTCCCTCACGCTTGTTGGATGGATCGCGGAGATATCCAGACACCTCGGGCACTGCCCAGCGGTGGCGCCGGGGCCAAACTCCAGTCCGCATTCCGGGCATCGTAACATCTGTCCCAGGCGAGTAGCGCCCAGTTTACACCCAACTTTCCGATTGACGAGGGCATTTCGGAGTTGACACGCCTCGATCCGCCGAGCAGTCCCCAAAAGAGCGATGATAGAAGCGTTGTTTACCTCAATCCGGCTTCACGTCTTAGCTGAGCGTTTCCGCTCCTGGGAGGAATTCGAGCGGCATTCCGCTCCCTACTCCGTCGCTCTTGAAGCCCTCGATGACGTCCCAGGCCAGCGCGGGACGCGCGTCAGCTTCGATCACCACGCCGGCGTCATCCGCCAGGTGACGATGAGCGCCGCCATGCAAGCCTACATCGCCGTGCGCCAGAGCCGCATGATGGAACGCTGGTTGAGGAAACGGCAGCCGGTCGACGTGTACGTGTGGAACGCCGATCAGGACGTCTGCCTCGCCGCTTTCGTGCTCGAATATCACAACCTTCTCGAGAACGCCCACGGTGCGCCGCTGTTGCGCTGGATCGTCCAGTACAACAACAAAATCGACATCTGCGGAGGCCTCTATCCTGTCCGCATCGAAGATCTGGTCGCCAACCATTTCACCTGGGTCTTCGAGCCGTTCCGCCAACAGCGCAAACTCGGGAAATTCGCAGGCGATGAAGCGGCCGTGGCTCAAACGATCCGCCAGGTTTGCGATCGTCTGCTGGCGCTCCTCGAAGGCAAAGCCGGGACAACCCCCGTTTACACCCGCCCGGAGATCCTCTACAGCTCCCCGCTGGGTTTCGTCATCGTCGACGAAAAAGGCGATCCGGCTTCCCGCCTCGTCCTCGCCTCGCAGGGCCATACCAACCTGATCAGCCTGCTCTGCCGCCGCCCTTCGGGGCGCTTCACCTACAGCGTCATTCGCGGCGCTCTCTACGATTTCGAAACCGCCTTCGATGTCCCGAAGCTGATCGCCGCCTTCCAGGCCGCCGAAGACCAGCCCGGCGCCCCGATCTGGGGCGGCTCCAACACCGCCGCCGGCTCCGACTCCGCCCTGGGCAGCAGCCTGACCTGGCAGCAACTCAAAGACATCGCCGAAAACGTGATCGCCGAAGTCCCGGTGGTGTGATGGACCGCGAAAACCGGAAAGGGGAACGGTCTCCATCGCCCCTCCCCATTGACCAGGACCCCCATCTCCGGTCGCCTGCGCGAGCGGGTTCCAGACTTCAATCGGGTTAGGTTAAACTTGCAAACCATGAACCGCCGTACCTTCATGGCTTCCTTGCCCGCCGCCTCTCTGGCGGCGCCCTTCAAGCAACGGGCG
This sequence comes from uncultured Solibacteraceae bacterium, assembly GCA_964461075.1. GTDB lineage: Bacteria > Acidobacteriota > Terriglobia > Bryobacterales > Bryobacteraceae > JACADU01. Next base: position 6,591 of record CAYWST010000273.1, read on the forward strand.
CAGACTCTCGACTGGTTCAAACAGGCGAAATTCGGACTCTTCATGCACTATGGCGTCTACAGCATCCTCGGACGAGGCGAATGGGTGCAGTTGCGCGAAGCCATTCCGGTCAGGGAATACGAGAAGCTCAAAGGCCAGTTCACCGCCGGCAAGTTCGACGCCGGCAAGATCTGCGCCATGGCCGCCGGCGCCGGCATGAAGTACGTCAACCTCACGGCGCGCCATCACGACGGCTTCTGCCTGTTCAAGACCGATCAAACGGATTTTTCGAGCATGCACGCACCGGCCCGGCGCGACCTGATCGGCGAGCTTGTCAAGGCTTGCCGCAAGCACAAGCTCGGCGTCTTCATCTACTACTCTTACGCGCTCGATTGGCGGCACCCATACTTCTATCCCAACGAAGTCTCCCCCTGGAAATCGGCCCGGCCAGCGTACAAGACGCCCGAACCCTCCTACCTCTGGAAACAGGACTCCGACTTCCGCAAGTACATCGACTTCACCCACGCGCAGATTCGGGAGTTGCTCACGCAGTACGGACCCATTGAAGGAATGTGGTTCGACCCCATCATGGGTTATTACGCCCGGCCCGACCTCTTTCCCATCGAAGAAACCTACGCCCTGGTTCGCAAACTGCAGCCCAACTGCCTCATCTGCTTCAAGCAGGGCGCCAACGGCGACGAAGACTTCACCGCCCCCGAACGAAAGAAAGCCCCGCACCGCGCCGCCACCAAGGAAGCCCTCGCAGCCTGGGAGAGGAACAAGGACAAGTGGGGCGAGATCTGCGACACTCTGCAGCCCGGCCTCTGGGGCTACAACAGCAAGGACGCCGGCAAGCACCTCGACGCGGCGGAGGTGGTGCGGCGGTTGAAGTCGGCGCAGGAGCAGGGATGCAATTTGCTCATGAACACAGGCCCCCTGCCGGACGGTTCCATCCACCCCGACGACGTCAAAACTCTCGCGGAAACCGGCAAGTTGCTCCGGCTTTGAATCGGCCTACGCCGCAGGGGCCATTCTCAGGCAAGCACATCCAGGCGTAAGGATTTCGTCCTTGCTAAAGTAAGGGTGAGACAGCGAGGATGTCGAAAGTTACTGCGAAATTTCAGGTGACGGTGCCACAGGCCATCGCCAAGGAGTATGGCATTCGCCCCGGCGATGAGATTAACTGGATACCCGCCGGCGAAGTCATCCGAATCCTGCCCGCTGGCCGCCGCGAGGACCTGACCGACGCCGAGACGAGACTTCGGTGGTTCGACCAGACAACAAAACGCATCTCGAAGTCTGGTGGAACAAAGAAAGTTCCACAACGAAACGTCAGGGGTTGGTCGAGGGAGGAACTGTACAACCGTGGCCGCGCTCGTTGACACGAAGGTGCTCGTCTACCGTTTCGAC
>CAYWST010000274.1:0-7962 GCA_964461075.1 uncultured Solibacteraceae bacterium
CCGGCATTTTGATTCCTTCCGCCTGTTCGAGATCGGCAACGAGATCCACCCTCGATCTCAGAAGGAACTTCCTCAGGAGATTCCCCACCTCATGGCCGTCGTCTTCGCCAAGGATGACGGCGTGGAGGGGCTCAACGAATTGAAGCGGCTTGCGGCCTGCCTGTTGGAGGAGTGTCAGGCCTGGCCGGTCCCGCCGCGGCCCTATGAACATCCCGTGCGAACGGCGGAGATCCGCTGGCGGGGCGGCGTCGCTGGCCGGCTGTTCGAACTGCATCCGGAGTTTGTCGAAACAGGCCGCGCCGCCGTGCTGGATCTTGATCTGGCGAAGGTGTTCGAAGCGGGCCGCGGGGGGCGCAAGTACACGCCTCTGCGCCGATTCCCGACAAGCTCGTTCGACGTGACCGTTATCGCCGGCTTGCGCGCCCTGACCGCCGAGGTAGGCGGCGTCATCAGCGAAGCGGGTGGCCGGGATTGCCTCTCGGTGGAATACCTCTACTCCTATAAAGGCAAGCCGCTCGCCGAGGACCGGCAAACGCTCACGTATCGGGTGACCGTGGGCGCGGACGACAGGACGTTGACCAATGAAGAGATTCTTTCCGTTCGAGACCGGATTCTCGGCGCGCTCTCAAGCTTGGGTTACGGGCTTCGCTGACGGTCAGTGATTTCGGGCCTGCTCGCCCAAGACGGCGATTTCGATGTCCTTGAACATGGCTTCGCCGTCCCTCGGAATCTCCAGCGCGATCAATCCCTCGGTTCTGCCCTGCCGGTCGTTGAGACATTCCGTGAGCCGGAGACCGTTGACGAAGACGACAAGGCAGTGGTCCTGAGCCTGGACAACGATCTCGTTCCAGTCGTTGGCCCGAAACGTGGATACGCTTCTTGCCCCTGCCAGCCAGTTCCGGCCGTTGGTTTCGAAGAGATCCCCGGAGTGCAGGGCGGCGTCCATTTCAACCTCGTAGCTGGTTCCGGTCCGCGAGTCCATCCTCAGCAGAAGCCCGCTGTTTCCCTTCAGGAGCTTGACTTTGAAGCGAACAATGAAATCGCCGTAAGCCTGCCTGCTGACGATCAAGCCATGACGCTGATCGCCCCGGACGCTTTTCACGTGGAGAACACCGCCGTCGACGCTCCACTCGCCTCCCCCTTTGTGAGTCCACCCTTTCGTGCTCTTGCCATCGAACAGAGGGGTCCAGACGCCCCTGGCGGTCTCGCCGCCCATCGAAAAAACGGTAAAAACCAGAGGAAGAAGCAACGCTGGAACCGAGTGCTGCACGACTCGAACTTACCAGCAGCGGGATGATGATTCGATAAAAACCCTGTGACGAAAAACCTTAGAAATCGCCTTAAGAACTTCAATGGGCCTTTTCAAGAACCTCGATGTCCTTGAACCAGACGTCGGTCTCCATGCGGGTATGGCACTGCATGGCCAGGACGCCGGCGGTTCTTCCAGTCCAGTCGTTCGGCAGATCAACCGTCTTGAGGCCGTTGAGGAAGAACGTGATTCTGTGGCCGTGGAGCGACCCGACAATTGTGTTCCATTCGCCCGGCCGGTAATTCTTGTTGTCCTCGGGGCCGGTGACCCAATTGCGGCCGCGGACTTCCCAGTAGCCGCCCGTTCGCTTTTCGGCGTCGATCTCTATTTCGTAGGACGCCATACCGGCAGGATCTGTTCGGACGAAGAATCCCGAGTTGCCCTTGTTGATCTGGAACTTGAAGCGCACTGTCAGATCCTTGAACTGCTCCTTGCCGACGAGGAAGCCCGCCGCCGTCTGGTTGGGAACCGATTGTCCGTGGAAGGCGCCGTTCTCGATTGTCCACTTGGCCGGTCCTGTGATGGACCAGCCGTTGAATGTCCGGCCGTCCCACAGCGGGCGCCAGCGATGGCGGCCTAAGTCCTGAATCCGTATATTGCGCCAGCGCACCTGGGCGGGCTTCTCCCCCTTGAAGGAATGGACTTGCAGGGCGATGAAGCCGGAGATGTCTTCGGCGTCGACAAGGTCGACGACGGGCGCCCCGTTGATCGCCACCTGGAGATGGTCGCCGATCGCTCGAACGTGATACTTATTCCACTCGCCGTCCTTGAACGCGGCTCTTGCAGCGGCGTCCAGAGGCGGATTCAGGAAGACGGCGCGGCGCGCTTCATCGTAAATCCCGCCGGAGTTGCCGCTCTCGGTTTTCGAGATCTCCACCTGATAGCCATAGACGCGGCCGGCCGGGTGCCGGCCGGCCGCCTGAGGATATTGGTGGGAGCGAATCTGGACGCCGGAGTTCAGGACCGGGTCGTTTTTCGACTCCCATTCAAGAATGAAGTCGCCATACTCTTTCGTCGTGCAGAGGAAGGAGTTGGGACTGCCCTCCGCGGTGGTCCCGACGATCTCGCCGCTTTCAACGACGTAAGTCGCCTTTCCGTTGCACTGCTGCCAACCGTTCAGCGTCTTGCCGTCGAACAGCGGAGTCCACGATTGAGCGGCCGCGAGGACCGGCACGAGAGAGAGGATGGCGAATTTCATGAAGCTGGAACCTACTTCTTCAGCGTCCGGATGTGGGCGATCACGTCCGCGAGATCCGCGGCGGTTGTCGTCTTCAGCATGGCTTTGTGATTGGCGACCGCCTCGATCCCTTTGATCATCGCTGCGTCGTTCATCGCCTGAACTTCCTTGCCGCCGAGGGCCTTCCACTTATCCGCGTATTTCTTCTGCATGGCGGGCGTGCCGGCGCCGTCCTCGGCATGACAGCTCTTGCATTTCTTCAGGTAGATGTCCTTGCCCTTGGCCGCGTCGCCGGCGCCGAAGGCGAAGGAGGAGAGAGTGAGGGACAGGATCATGGCGGAAGTCCGCATAGGTGATAACTCCTGCCTCATGTATACCAGACTTTTCTGTCTTTTGCGTGAGGAGATCCGCCCTACCAGAGCTTGCACTGCTTTTCGGGAGGCCGGACCATGAAGTCGCCCTGCTTGCATCCAAACGCTTTGTGAAACTCTGGAACGTTCTGCAGAGTGCCGATGGCCCGCCACCTGGCGATGGGATGAGGGTCGGTGTTCAGACGCAGGCGGAGGTCCTCCGGCGTGTGCGCGCGAAGCCACACCCGGCCGAACGCGATGAAGAAGCGCTGATCGCCAGTAAAGCCGTCGATCACAGGCGCCTCCTTGCCGTTCAGCGAGCGCCTGTAAGCCCGGTAGGCGATCGTGACGCCGCCCAGGTCCCCCAATCCCTCGCCAACAACGAGTTTGCCTTTGTGACGAAGGCCCTCGCCGACGTCAATCGTGTCGAACTGCTCAATCACGCAGGCGGCGCGCTTCTCGAATTCCTTTCTGTCCGCCTCCGTCCACCAGTTCTTGAGATTGCCTTCGGCGTCATACCGCGAACCCTGATCGTCGAAGCCATGCCCCATCTCATGACCGATCACCGCGCCGATGGCGCCGTAGTTAACAGCGTCGTCGGCGTCCATGTCGAAGAACGGCGGCTGCAGAATACCTGCAGGGAATGCGATTTCGTTCCTCACCGGCGAGTAATAGGCGTTAACGGTCGGTGGCGTCATCCCCCACTCGGTCTTGTCCACCGGCTTGCCGATCTTCTTGAGATTGAACTCGCGGGTCCAGCGCGAAACGGCGCGGGCATTCTCAAAATAGCTGGACCGGTTGAGCTTGATCGAAGAGTAGTCCTTCCATTTGTCTGTGTACCCGATCTTTGGAGTGAAGGCCTTAAGCTTTGCCAGCGCCTGCTTCTTCGTTTCCGGCGAAAGCCATGCCGAATTCTCGAGCTCCTCGCCCAGCGCGGCGCGAAGATTCTCGACCAACTGCATCATCCGCTGCTTCGCCTGCGGCGGGAAGTGCTTAGCGACAAAAGCCTGGCCCAGCGCATCGCCGAGCCCGGCGTCCGCCGCCGCCGCGCAGGTCTGCCAGCGAGGCAACTGCTCCGTGACCCCTGTCAACACGGTGGAGTTGAAGTAAAACGCCTCATGCCGGAAGGGCTTGGACAGCAGCGCGGCGGTCCTGTTGAGGAGCCGCCATTTGAGCCAGGTTTTCCAATCTTCCAGCGGCGTCGAGGAGAGCATCGCGTTCACCGTCTTGGTCGCCTCGGGCTCGACGACGTTGACCGCTGTCGACTCGGGGATCTCCAGTTTAAGGAAGATCTGCCGCACGTCCAATTCAGGGGCGATCTGCGCGACGCCCGCCAGATCCATCTTGTGATAAACGTTATACGGATTCCGCCGTTCGATATTCGTGAGCTGCTTCTGGGCGATTGCGGTCTCCAGCGCCAGCACGGTCCTGGCCGCCGCTGCTCCCTGTTCGGCGGTTGCGCCGGTCAGCACGAACATCCTCTCCACATGCTTGAGAAACTCTTCGCGAATGCGGACCGTTTTCTCGCTTGTATTGAAGTAATAATCACGCTCCGGCAGGGAGTTCGAAGAGATAACCAGCGCCGCCAGGGTGGTGTTGGCGTCCTTGAGGTCGGGGAAGCCAAAGACCGAAACGGGCCCAATGGCCAATTCGCGCTGCGACTCCACAAGGAATGACCGCAAGCCGTCCCTGCCGGTAATTGCTTCGATGCGGGCCATGAACGGCTCGATCGGCTTCTTGCCGGCGGCGTCGATCGCGGCCGTGTCCATGCAGGAGGCATAGTAGTCCCCCAGACGCTTCATATCGCCCGTGGCGTTCGGATCGCCGGCGGCGGCTTCCAGAATCACCTTCATCCGCTCGCGATTGGATTCAGCGAGGATGCGAAATGTCCCATAATCCGGGTACTGCTTCGGAACCGGGTTCCGGGCGAGCCAGCCGCCATTGACATAGCGGTAGAAATCGTCGCATGGCTTGCAGGAAGTCTCCATGGCGTCTTTGTCGATGCCGGACTTCGACCTGGTTTGCGCGCCGGTGAGCGCGCACATCATGATTGTGAGGGTAATGGTAACTGGGATTCTCATTCTGGGCCTGTAACCTGCCTTCCTTATTCTGACCAATTCGCGAGCAGGCCGGATGGTTCTCGCTACACGGGCATAGAATATGGATCGCGGAGGCTCTATGCCAGCCAATCTTGGACCCGATTACCTGGCTGCTGAGGCCGAGTTCCGCAAGGCCGAAACCCCTGCAGATCGCGTGGCCGCGCTCGAGAAGATGTACGCCGCTCTGCCAAAGCATAAAGGCACCGAAAAGCTGCAGGCCGACATCAAGCGCCGCCTCTCGCAGGCGCGGAAGGATGGCCAGAAGAAAGGCGCGTCTCATGCGCCGCCGTTCTATGTCATCCCGCGCGAAGGCGCCGGGCAGGTGGCTCTGGCCGGGCCGCCCAACGCGGGGAAATCCAGCCTTCTCGCCGCGCTGACTCATGCGCGGCCGGAAGTTGCGCCTTACGCCTACACTACCCGCGCTCCCATGCCGGGGATGATGCGATTCGAGGACGTCCAGATCCAACTGCTCGACATGCCGGCGATCGGGGCCGAATTCACCGAACCCTGGATTCCCCAGGTGCTCCGCGTCGCCGACGAAACCCTCCTCGTCGTCGACATAGACGACCCGGACGACCTGTCTGAGATCGAGTACGTCGAGCAGAAGCTTGAGGAGTGGCGCATCCGGGCGCCGCGAGTTCTGGTCGCGAACAAGATGGACCAGGAGGGGAGCGAAGGCAACTTCGAAGCGCTCGCCGACCTCTACGGCGAAAAGTATGAGTGCATTCCTGTTTCAGCCGGAAACGGTCAGGGACTTGGCCGTTTGGCCCGGCGCGTCTTCGAACTTCTCGATCTGGTGCGCGTCTACACCAAAGCGCCGGGAAAGAAAGCGGAACTCGACGCCCCTTACGTTCTCAAGCGCGGCGCGACCGTTCTGGACGCCGCGCGGCACGTCCATAAGGACTTTGCCGAGCGCCTCAAGTTCGCCCGCCTCTTTCACAAGGACGGAGGACGGGACGGACTGCCGGTCGACCGCAGCCACGCCGTCGCCGACGGTGACATCCTGGAATTCCATATCTGAGGAGACACGATGCTGCGTTCCCTGCTTTTTCTGATCCCGATTTCGATGACGGCCGCGCCGCGATTCACGGCGACCACCCCAAGCCCGGGCGCGCTCGACGGCCGCCTTTTGATCCTGCTCTCGACCGATGCGAGCGCCGAACCGCGCTTCCAGATCAGCGATGGACCGGAAACGCAGATCGTCTTCGGAGCCGATGTCGAGAACTGGAAACCCGGCACGGCCTGGACCGTTGACGGGAATGCGCAGGGCTGGCCGCTCAAGCGGCTTTCTGAATTGAAGCCCGGCGAGTATTACGTCCAGGCGCTGCTGCATAAGTACGAAACATTCCGGCTCTTCGACGGCCGCGTCCTCAAACTTCCGATGGACCGAGGCGAGGGGCAGCAGTGGAACCGCGCTCCGGGCAACCTTTACAGCGCGCCGTTGAAGATGCGCGTGGAGACCAGCTCCGAAATCAAAGTCACGCTGGACAAAGTCATCCCGCCCATCCCGGAACCCAAGGATACGAAGTACATCCGGCACGTGAAGATCCAAAGCGAACGGCTGAGTCAGTTCTGGGGCCGGCCGATGCACCTGGGCGCGCATGTGCTCGTTCCGGAAGGTTTCGACGAGCACCCGGAGGCACGCTACCCCCTGATGGTCTTCCACGGACACTTTCCGGCCGATTTCGATGGCTTCAGGACTGAGCCGCCCGACCCGAATCTGAAGCCGGATTACGCCAAACGCTTCAAGCTCGAGGGCTACAACCGCATCCAGCAGCAGGAGGCCTATGACTTCTATCGGAAGTGGATCTCCAGAGACTTCCCGCGCTTCCTGATCATCGAGATCCAGCACGCCAATCCCTATTACGACGATTCTTATGCCGTGAACAGCGCCAACCTCGGCCCGTACGGCGACGCCATCATGTATGAACTGATTCCGGCCATCGAGAAGCAGTTCCGCGGGATCGGTCAAGGCTGGGCGCGATTTACCTACGGCGGCTCCACCGGGGGATGGGAAGCCCTGGCCGTGCAGATGTTCTATCCAACCGAGTTCAATGGTACGTTCGCCGCCTGCCCGGATCCGATCGACTTCCGCGCCTATACGACGGTCAACATCTACGAAGATCGCAACGCTTACTACACTGAGGGCCCCCACAAGCGTGTGCCTAAACCCGGCAAGCGCGACTGGCTGGGCCACATCTCCGCGATGGTGGAGGACCTTAACCAGTACGAACTCGCCCTTGGGACGAAGACCCGCAGCGGACAGCAGTTCGACATCTGGGAAGCGGTCTATTCGCCCGCCGGTCCCGACGGCTACCCGGCAAGACTCTTCGACAAAGAGACCGGTGTCATCGATCCCAAGGTCGCCGCCTATTGGAAGGAGAATTACGACCTGCGCCACATCCTCCAGCGGGACTGGGCGAAGCTCGGACCGCTGCTCAAGGGCAAGATCCACATCTATTGCGGCGACATGGACAACTACTACCTCAACAACGCCGTGTACCTGATGGAGGACTTCCTCAAAACAACGAGCTACGGCGGCGAGATCAAATACGGCGACCGCGCGGAACACTGCTGGAACGGCGACCCCAACCTGCCGAACGCCATCTCGCGACTCCGGTACAACACGATGTATCTACCGAAGATCCTCGATCGCATCTCGAAGAGCGCGCCGGCGGGAGCGGATCTCAAAAGCTGGCGCTATTGACGAGGCAGAATGGCGATAACCGCGGGAGGAGAAACCGCGTCGCCCGCCGCAATCGTGATTGTCCTTTCGCCCGGCGCCAGATCCGCCGGAAGAGCGACGGACAACTCCCATGCGCCGGGATACGTATGGCTCGGCGCACATGACTGGATGTTTCCGATCGAAATCGAGAGCGCCTGAGTACAAGCCCCGATTCCCGACACCAGGAGCCCCACCCTGCTCCCGGCCTCGGCAGCATAAACCAGCGGATAGATGCCCGGCTGAACCGTAAGGACCTTCACTTCCGTCTCGTCCCTCCGGAAGTCGCCAGACACGCCGGAAAC
>CAYWST010000275.1:0-7933 GCA_964461075.1 uncultured Solibacteraceae bacterium
TTCCTTCCTCTTGAATCGTCTCCCGAACGCGCGCGTCCGTCAGCGCGCCGAGTTAGGCCTCGCGGCTCTCTTTGAGCCTCGTCTTCGCCGCCTTCAGTTCGGGCCCGCAGCGGCCGGGGTGAGTCATGAACTCCGTCACTCCTTCCGGCAGTTCGCGAAGAAGGTGAATCAACGACTCCGGGCCGAACCGGCCGGTCATGCGAAACCCCGCAAACCAGTCGGTGGTTTTGCACCCGTGCGCGGCCAGAACCCGGTGGAAGCGCCCGCGCAACCCTTCCATCGCGCGGCCCGCCATCTTGACGGTCAAGGGAGCCTCCGCCGCCGGTCCCGTCATTGGCAGATCCACCGGCCGGCGGATCCACCGGACTCCATATTCGTCTCCCAGCCGCGCCACTGCTTCCAGCACCGGCGGCAGCAAGTGCGTGTGCTTGTGCGTATCCAGATGGGTCGGCCGCACGCCCGCCTCCAGGATCTTCTCCATCTGCGCCCGCAACTCGCCCGCCACGTCGATCCCTCGCCGGAGAACGGCCGCGGTGAGGCCCGCCACCGATTCGGGGAGCGTTCCGCCCCCCGCCACGCTCAATCCCCCCACCAGGACGAAGTGCACGCCTACGTCCAGCGACGGACACTCGCGCCAGCGGCTCACCGCGTCCTCGAACGCCGGGCCGTTCGCCATCAGGGTCGTCGACGTGAGAATGCCCCGGCGATGCGCCTCCACAATTCCATCGTTCACGTCGCGCGTGAAACCGAAATCGTCGGCGTTCACCGCCAGCAGGCGCACCGGCTTGCCCATCAGAACAACTTCAGTTGAATCGTCAAAAACTTCTTCGGATTGGCCCGGAAGTCCTTCATCAGGGCCTGCACCTCCGCCGAGGTGGCTGTCAGGTTCTCGTACAGCGCGGGATTGACCATCAACTGCCCCAACGTCCCCTGCCCGGCGTTCAACTTGTCCATCGTCGAATTCAGCCGGTCGATCGTGCCGACGATCCTTCCATGCAGCGCCTCGTCCTTCAGCAGCTTGCCCGCCGTGCCTTTGCCCGCGTTCAGATCCGCAAGCAGCGTTTTGATCTCAGTCGAGCTCTTCCGCAGCTCATCATAAAGAGCCGGATCCTTCAGGAGCCTGCCGGCCGTTCCTTCTCCCCGCTGAATCCCCTCGACAACGGAATCCAGACGGGCGATCGTCCGCCGCACGTCCTGGTACAAATCCTCTTCGTAGAGCAGCTTCCCAAACGTGCCGCGCCCTTCGCGAACCACATCGGTAATCTTCTCCGTGTTCGCGACGATCCGGTTCACGTGCGAGTAAAGCTCATCGTCGTAAATCAGCTTCCCAATGCTTCCCTTTCCCTGCTCCACCTGCCCCACGATCTTGTCCACGCGGCTCAGAATCGACTGCATCGAGTGCAGCAAAGGCATCGCCGATTGCACCACCTCCAGAAAGTCCTGCTCGTCCCGCGCCGCCAGTTCTCCGCCATCCTTGACGGCGTTCGGACTCTGCCCACGCCGGATGTTGAGAAACTTCGCGCCCAGCACGTTCTCGGCGCTGAACCCGATCACGCTGTCCTCGGGAATCATCTTCAGCGTGCCGGCCTCCACCTGCATCGTCATCCGGATGGTCCGCGCCGCGTCCTTCGATCCCGTCAGCTCAATCCTTGTGACCTTGCCCACCAGGATTCCGTTCAACCGCACCGCGCTGCCTTCCGTCATCGCAGCGGAATCCTTCATGTACGTGTAGATGGTCGCCTTGTCCGTGAAAGGGCTCTCCGCGCCCGTCAGCAGAAACAGCAGCACGACGACCAGCGCCAGCGCAACCATCGCCATGACGCCGACCTTCAGTTGTGACCAGAAGACCTTCTTCGACGCGGGCATGAGCTTTTCTCCTAGCTTCCCATGATCCCCGGCTCAGCGGGACACTGCTCAGCGGGACGAGAACTGCGCCACATAGGGGTCGGCGCAGTTCTCAAACTCCTCCGGACTGCCAATGAAAACGACGGCGCCATCGCGCAACACGAGGTACCTGGTGCGGGTCGATTCCCCTTCGGCCACCGGATGAAGCGTCCCCGCCGGTTTGTTCCAGCGGTATTTGGCCAGGATCGCCCCGTCCTGCAAACGGTGCGTCACGATCATCGTGGTGGCGTTGTTCTCGTCCCGCTCCTTGAGAATCAGCGCCATGATCGTCGTGGCGGTAATCGGGTCCAGCCCCGCCGTGGGCGAATCGTACAGCAGCAGCTCCGGAGCGGTCACGATGGCCCGCGCGATGCCCACCCTGCGGCGCATCCCGCCCGATAGCTCGCTGGGCACTTTATCAAGCGTGTGGCCCAACTCGACGAAATCGAGAGACTCCTGAACGCGTCTCTCGACGGCCTCGGCCGAGTGCCCGAGACGTGGCTGATTCTCCAGCGGATAGGCCACGTTTTCCGCGATCGTCAACGAGTCGAACAACCCGCCCTCTTGAAAGAGAACTCCAGTCCGCGGACGGATCTCAAACCATTCCTGCTCGCTCAAATCCGTTACATCCCGGCCAAACAGAGCGATCCGCCCGCTCACCGGCCGCAGCAGCCCCAGAGCCAGTTTCAGCAACACGGTTTTGCCGCTGCCCGCCGCGCCGCATACCACCATCGTCTCCCCCGCCGCCAGCGAGAAGGAGACGTCCTTCAGCACCGGGCCGAGCCCGAAGTCAAAACCTACCCTGTCGAAGACAAGAATCTCTTCCATCGGCGGTCCCGTTACATCGACACGAAGATCCGCCCGATCAGGAATGTCAGCACCACCACCCACACGCTCGCCACCACAACCGCCTGAGTGGTCGACCGCCCCACCCCCTGCGTGCCGCCCGTCGTCTGCATCCCGTAGTAGCAGCCCACCAGAGAAAGCACGATGGCGAACACGAAAGGCTTCAGCAGCCCCTGGACCACGTCGTTGTATTCCAGGCTGCGCCAGGAGCTGTTCCAGTACTGCGTCGACGTCGTCAGGCTCAACATCACACAAGCCACCAGCCAGCCGCCCACAAGCCCGAGGAAGTCCGCGATCGCCGTCAGCAGCGGAAGCACGATGGCCGTCGCCATCAGCCGCGGCTTCACCAGTTTCATCACCGGATCGGTCCCCAGCGCCCGCATCGCGTCGATCTGCTCGGTCACCTTCATCGAGCCGAGCTCGCTTGCCATGCCCGAGGAGTTCCTTCCCGCCACCATCAGCGCCGTCAGCACCGGACCCATTTCACGAACCAGCGTGATCGCGACGATCTGCCCCACCTGGCTTTGGGCCCCGTAAGTCTGCAGCGCCCGCGACATCTGCAGCGCCATGACCGCGCCGCTGAAGAATCCGGTCAGGATCACCACAGGCAGGCTGCCCACGCCGATCAGGTCCATCTGCACGAAAAAGTCGTCCCAATAATATGGTTTCCTGAGGACGCCCTTGAACGCGCGGCCGGACAGGATCATGAATTCCTGGAAGGTGAGTACAGGGCCTTTAAGAAGATCCAACAAACCGGCTAGCGCCTCTTGAACCAGATGCTACCATACGGGGGGCGACGTCCTTTTTCATGAAAGGTTTAACCGACATTGCCGGCATCAAGGTAGGCCATGTCACCAATGCGCAGGCCGTGACGGGCTGCACGGCGATTCTCTGCGAGGACGGCGCCGTCCCCGGCTTTGAGATCCGCGGAGCCGCCTCCGGGACCGAGGAGTTCGAGGTCATGCGCCCCGGCCACGTCACTCAGACCATCCACGGCGTCTGTCTCGCCGGACGGAGCGCCTTCGGTCTCGAAGCCGCCTCCGGCGTTCGCGCAGCGCTCGAAAGGAAGGGCGTCGGCTTCAAGACCTCCGCCGGCGTCGTTCCGCTGGTGGCCGGAGCCATCATCTACGACCTCTCCGTCGGCGATTCGAAAGTCCGCCCAACCCGCGAAATGGGAGCCGCGGCCGCCGCCGCCGCTTCAACGAATGCGGTCGAAGAGGGCTGCGTCGGCGCGGGGACCGGGGCCACGGTCGGCAAGTTCTACGGCCTGCCCTGCGCCATGAAGGGCGGCGTCGGATCCTACACCGTCGAACTGCCGGGCGGCGTCCTCGTCGCCGCGCTTGCCGTCGTCAACGCCTACGGCGACGTGCTCGACCCCGATAGCGGGAAGATCCTCGCCGGCACGCGCACCGCGCCCGGCTCGGCGGAGTTCGCCGGCGCCGCGAAGCTGGTCCTCGAACGCGGCCCCGCCGGCGGATTCCGGCAGGGTGAGAATACAACCCTCGCCGTCCTCGCCACCAACGCCCGCCTCGATAAGGTCGAGGCCTCCCGCGTCGCCGCGCTCGCCCATCACGGCTTCGTGCGCGCCATCCGGCCCGTCCACACCAGCATGGACGGCGACCTCGCCATCGTCCTCTCCAAAGGAACTCTCCGCGCGCCCGTCGACGCCCTCGGCCTCGGCGCCGCCGAAGCCGTCGCCCGCGCCATCGTCCGCGCCGTGCAAACCGCCCGCACCACCGCCGGCATCCCCGGCCTCGCCGGCTGATCCGCTCCCCAACCCTCAGATCGCCCCATACGGATAGGCCGTGACCTCCGGCCCCAAGGGCAGCCGCATATCTCCGGGATGGACCACAAATCCGGGGGCCGCTTTCTCTCCAAGTTCGCGCCTGAATGCCTGAATTCCGCTTGCCATCCCGGGATGCGGTGTCGCCGAGAGCTTCACCTCGATCGGGATCAGACGCCCGCCCGCTTCGACAACCAAATCCACCTCCACCCCGGCCGATGTTCGCCAAAAGTAAACTCGCGGTTCCTCTCCGCGGTTGACATACCCTTTGACGACCTCAAGAAGCACTGCGTTCTCAAAGATCGCGCCAGCGCTCGGACCTGCCGCCGCATGATGTGCGTCTTTCAATCCCACCAGGTAGCTCAGCACTCCCGTATCGGCGAGGTACACCTTAGGCGTCTTCACCAGCCGCTTGCCGGTGTTCGCATGATAGGGCCGCAGCACGATGACCTGATATGTGGCCTCGAGCACCGCGAGCCAGGCCTTCGCCGTGTTCACCGCCATGCCAAGGTCGCGCGCCACATCGGTCAGATTAAGCAATTGCCCAGCCCGAGCCGCCAGGACTCGCAGAAAGCTCTGAAAGGTGAGCAGATCGCCGACCAGCCGGAGGCTTCGTACGTCGCGCTCCAGATAGGCTTGAACGTAGCTTGCATGCCACAGCCCGGCGTCGCGGCTGGGATCCGCGGCAATTTCCGGGTATCCGCCTCGCAGAAGTCTCTCCCACAATCCCCCCACTTCGACGCCGAGCGGTCTCTCTTGGTTCTCCTCCGTTTCCCACGGCAGCGGCTCTGCCAGCCTGCCGGACTCCTCGCGAGCCGACATCGTCAACAGCCGCAGCATCGCCGCTCGCCCCGCCAACGACTCCGTGATCTGCTCCGTCAAAAGCAGGTTTTGCGAGCCCGTCAGCAAGTATTGTCCACAAACGTCTCGCTGGTTGTCGATCCTCTCCTTGATGTAGGGAAGCAGGCCCGGGGCGTGCCGCACCTCATCGAAAATAACCGGCGCCTTGTGCATCTGCAGAAAGCCTCGCGGATCCGCGGTGGCCGATGCCCGCACATCCGGCAAGTCGAGCGAAACGTATCCGGCGCCCCCGCCAAACACGTGCCTCAGAAGCGTCGTCTTCCCCGACTGGCGCGGACCGGTCAGCACCACGGCAGGGAACTCGCCCGCCGCCTTGCGGATCACCGGCTCAAGTGCTCTTCGGATGTAAGGGCGAGGCATAGAAAAACCTCTCTCTTGTAATTATGCAGTTAAAATGCATAATTGCAATCGCTCGCCTCCGCGAGCCGGACAGCCGCTCACGGTCTCTCCTGAGAACCCTGCCGTTCGGCAGCACCTTCGCGGCGCGTATGCGGCAGCTTCGCCCATCCGCTCCTGCTGCACGGTGAACCTGCTTGGATGCTTGACGTAATTATGATTGGCGTATGATTCGTTCCTGCCTCCAGAAGGATGTGCAACTCCTGCTTGAGCGCAGGTTCAGCCGGAGGTTTTACCGAATCGAAAAAGCGGCCCGTCTCCGATTGGAAAGCCCTGACGCAGCGACCCCCCTCCTGGACCTCGAACTCCCGGGACTTCGCCTGGAAGCGCTCAAAGGCGCCCGGAAAGGCCAATACGGCATCCGTATCCATGATCAGTTCCGAATCTGCTTCCAATGGCGCTCGGGAGATGCGCATAACGTGGAAATCGTCGATTGCCACTAGAAGAAGGCACGAATATGGTCAAGAAACAGCCTGTGCGATTGCCGCCCATTCATCCGGTCGAGGTACTTCAAGATCTGCTGAACGAAACGAGCATGACCGCCAACGCCCTCGCGACCGCCCTCCGCATCCCTGCAAACAGGATCGGCGCCATCGTCAAGGGTCAGCGCGGCATCACGGCCGATACCGCACTGCGTCTCGCCTGCTCTTTCGGCACTTCGGTGCAAATGTGGCTGAACCCCCAGGCCAAGTATGACCTGGCCGTGGCGGAGGACGCCCTCGGGCGGACAATCGAACGCGAAGTCCTGCCCCTCAACGCCGCCTGAATCGCTCGGCAGCGTCGCGGTAACTCGACCGGCTCTTCCTCTGGTATTTCTGCCGCAGGACGTGAATCTCCATCAGCTTCGCCGTTTGCCAGTCGCGGAACTTCCAGAAGGTCCATCCGTTGGTTGGCAGGCCCGCGCCGGTCACTCCCTTCGGGCTTTCCCGCCTGAGGCGGAGAGTGAGTGGTACGCCTCGTGGCAGACAACTGCTTCGATGCGGCAAAGGGACCTCGTAGACGGGATATCCCCTCGCCAGGTCGCGTGTGACAGGAGTCTTCAGGCGGCCCGATCCGGTGCTATCCGGCGTTAGGATAAATCGAGCAGGAGCCGCAGGGCCTGATTCACCGATTCAGAGTTCTTGAGGGCCCTCGCAACGTCGTCGTCGACAGGTGGGGCAGCGGGATTGCTCCTGTTCATACGCTTTTTGCTCCCTCCTCGCTTCAGCGAAGCCGCCGCCGTGCTTTTCTGAGTTGGATTGTGCCTCGACTGCATCCCGTTCGAACTCCATTGAGCCTGAATCGCCTCAGCCGATTCCAGCATCCCACGACTGCCCCGGCAATCATTTCGGATTAAGGAAGCCTCCCCATCTGCACCGGTGATCGGCACGGCGCAAACGTGCGGAGCGCCTTGCCCGCTTGGCCGTCCAGGAGCGATATCGAGTTCCGCCGGGCTATCCTGAAATTGTGCGCCGTTACCCGACTGGCGCCGCCACCGAGTCAGAATATCCTTCACTTTTTCAATTACTTGCATGGAACGGCCTCAAAGATGGCGGGAGGCCTGTGCCCTCCTCGCCGTGGCGGCCCAGTCCGACTTGACCTATGCGCCACGGCATGTGTCCTTTCAGCCATGCCTTTCCGGGCTGTATCCGCCGCGCCCAACCCCATCAAGACACTCCACGTCCCGCCTCCCCAATGCGTCATAAACAATGTGAGGCTTGCGCTGACCGGCCTGTGTTGCGTCCTGTTCGCCCCGACGGGGATCGCTCGCGACCTTCCCGAAATCCTCTCTTCCGTTGAAAAGCGCTACAACTCCGCCCGGACTCTCGAAAGCCGCTTCGAGCAGCGCTGGCTGGCCGGCGGCCGCCCCCGGCGAGCCGAATCCGGCACCCTTAAACTCTTGAAACCAGGCAAGATGCGATGGGATTACGCCTCGCCCGCAGGCAAGCTCTTCCTCGCTGACGGCAAGGCCCTCTGGTACGCCTCCCCCGCCACCGGCCGCGTCGAAAAGGCCCCCATGAAAGCCGCGGAGGACTTTCGCACCCCTCTCGCCTTCCTCCTCGGCCGTCTCAATTTCAAGAAGACCTTCCAGGACTTCGAACTCCGCGAAAACGGCCCAGAAGCCACCGTCTCTGCACTCCCCCGCGACGGCCGCGCCCCCTACCGCCGCGGCGCGTTGACCGT
>CAYWST010000276.1:0-7917 GCA_964461075.1 uncultured Solibacteraceae bacterium
GGTCGGGGCGGCGGGACCAGTCCTGGAAGGAGCCGTCGTAGAGGCGGACTTTTTCGCCAAGGAGGCGGGCGGCGAAGTAGATAACGGTGGCCTGCTGGCCGATGTGGCAGTAGGCGACGATTTCCCTGCCCGCGGGAATCCGGGCGCGCAGCTCTTCGGCGGGCCGGAGCTTGAACTGGGCGTCCAGCAGCGAGGTGTAGGGCACGTTGACTGCGCCGGGAATGCGGCCGGCGCGCGGCATCTGCCCGGAGTTCGCTCCGGAATGGAATTCGGGCAGGCGGGCGTCCACCAGCAGCAGGTTCGGATCCTTCAGATGGTCCCGCAGCCACCCGGCGGCGACCACCAGCGAGGGGTCGGGGCGTAGGGTCAGAGTTCCGGTCCGGACCGCAGGCGTCACCACGGGCGTTTCGGTGGTGAGTTGGCGGCCCTCCGCCTTCCAACGCGCGAGGCCCCCGTCAAGAAGGGAGGCGTTCTGCCCCAGGCCCACGTAATCGAGCGTGAACCAGACGCGAGTGGCCGAAGGGACGGATTCGTTCGCGGAATAGACAACGATTCTGCTTTCGTTGCCGATGCCGAGTTTCACGAGCGCGGCGCGCAAGTCCTCGAGCGGCGGCAGTTCCAGCCGGAGGTTGTCCGGTCCGGAGACGCTGATGCCGCCGAGTGAGAGCCATTGCGCTCCCGGAATGTGGCCGGCCGCATAGTCCTCCCGGCTGCCCACGTGGAGGACGACCAGGCCGCGGGTGTTGAGGTGATCGGCGAGCCAGGCGGTAGAAACCAGCATGCGGTCGCGGTTCGGTTGGGCGCTCAGCGAACAGGCGGCCAGCGCCGCGAGAAACAGGAAGCGGGGGAGCAGATTGACCATTCCCTATTCTGAGGCCAGTCCGGGTGAAGGATGCATGAATTGTCGTCGCCAGCCGCCCCCGCTTACAATGAACAACTATGGCTGAACTTGGATTTCTGGGCCTTGGCATCATGGGCTACCCGATGGCCCGCCACCTTTTACGCGCCGGTCACTCCGTGGCGCTCTGGTCAAACACGGCCTCCAAGGCAAGGGAACTCGCGGCGGCTGAAAATGGCCGCTTCTGTTCCACGCCAAAGGAGGTGGCTGAGAACGCCGATGTCATCTTCCTCTGCGTCGGAGACACGGATATGAGCGCGCGGGTGACGCTTGGAGAGAATGGGCTGATCGAGGGAATCCGCAATGGCGCAGTGGTCGCAGATTGCTCGACGATCTCGCCGGCATATGCCCGGCGGGCTGCCGAGACCTTGAAAACAAAGGGTGCGGCGTTCCTCGACGCTCCCTGCACCGGGTCGCGGCCAGGCGCAGAGGGGGCGACGCTCACTTTCATGATTGGTGGCGACACTCAGGCCTATGAAATCGTGAAGCCGTTTTTCGAAGTGATGGGCAAGCGGCTCTATTACTGTGGTGGCCCCGGCCTGGGCCTCTCCGCCAAACTGACTCAGAACCTGATTCTTTCAAATATCTTACAGGCGTTCAACGAGGGGATGGTCCTAGCCACCCGCGCGGGGGTGGAACCGGAGCTGATGCTCGATATCCTGGAAAATTCCGCCGCCAAGAGCGGCTTGATCGCCTTTAAGGCGCCGTACGTCTTCCGCCGGGACTTTTCTACCAATTTTTCAGTGAGATGGATGCATAAGGACATCGGGCTCATGATGGAAGCGGCCAATGACCTGCAAGTCCCGCTGCCGTTGACCGGAATCACCCAGCAGCTGTTTCGGGCGGCGATCGCGCAAGGGTTGGCAGATGAGGATATCTGTTCTACTATCAAGGTCTTAGAGAGGATAACAGGGGTCGAGGTAAAAGCTTCCTCCAAAAAATCATAAAAAACTCTTGCAATCCCAGGAACGGTATACTACTATTGGAATCAAGCCGGGGAGGCAACTCCCACCAAAGCGAGACTAACCTCAAAAGACCCCTGAAGCATTCACCTCCCCGGCGCCTTCGGGTCTCTCGCAAAACCAAACCAAAGCCGATTGAAGAAGAAGCGATGTCCCATCCGCAAGCATCGGTCAAGAGTTGACATGGGTTGCCTGTGATCGAGGACGGCACGATGGTAGGATGGCCTTTGCGGCGTTTGTTGAAAACCTCGGTGAATTGAATGCACGGGTCCGGTTTGCAGCGATTGACGGTCCTGGGCTCCACGGGAAGCATCGGTGAGAGCACTCTGGACGTGGTCCGGCGCAATCCGGACCGTTTTCGCATTCATGCCCTTGTGGCGGGCCGCAACGTGAAGAGCCTGGCGCGGCAGATCGCGGAGTTCAGGCCCGACGTGGCCGTGGTTGCGGAAGAGTCGTCGCTCGAAGCGCTGCGGGCGGAACTTTCGAGTTTGGGCGCGCGCGAACCGGATCTGGCTTCCGGTCCTCAAGCCTATGTCGCCGCGGCGGTTAGCCCCGAGTGCGACACGCTGATGAGCGCGATTGTGGGTGTAGCGGGCCTTGAGGCGACCTATGAAGCCATCCGCGCGGGCAAGCGCATCGGCCTGGCAAACAAAGAGACTCTGGTGGCAGGCGGCTGCCTGGTCATGCGCGCCGTGCGGGAGAAGGGAGTGGAGTTGCTGCCCGTGGACAGCGAGCATAACGGCGCGCACCAGTGTTTCCGCGCTGGACGCCGCGAAGAAGTGACTCGCCTGATCCTGACGGCCTCGGGCGGTCCCTTCCGCAACACGCCCAAAGAGATGCTGGAGGAAGTGTCACCAGAGCAGGCTTTGAATCATCCAACCTGGCGGATGGGCCCGCGGATCACGATCGATTCGGCGACGCTGATGAACAAGGGTTTTGAAGTGATCGAGGCGTGTTGGCTGTTCGACCTTCCCCCGTCGCGGGTGGAGGTTGTCGTTCATCCGCAGTCCACGGTCCACGCGATGGTGGAATACAATGATGGCAGCGTGATCGCCCAAGTATGCGCCACGGATATGCGCATGCCGATTCAGTATGCGTTGACCTGGCCCGAACGAGCCCCGGCTGCGGTTCCGCGGCTGGATTGGAGTTCCAGCCGTTCATGGGAGTTCCACCCACCCGACTATGAAAAATTCCCCCTGCTCCGCCTGGCCTACCACGCGCAGGAGGCGGGGGGCTCGTCCACATGTACATTGAACGCCGCCGATGAAGTGGCGGTGGAAGCCTTTCTGGCCGGAGAAATCCCGTTCCCTGCGATCGCCCAAACGGTCGAAGAGACATTAGAGAGGATGCCCGCAAGAGAGGTCAGCGGAGTGCCGGAGTTGTTGGAGATCGACCGGCTCTCCCGATTGGAAGCCCGGGCCGCCGTCAAGAGACGGTTATCGCGACAAGTTGGGGTAGCGGCGCGCGGCTGATACTGCATCAGGAAGAAGAGGAAGAAGAGAGAGTCACGAAAGGATTGGCGGGGATGGCCATTTTCGAGAATTTCGGCGCCTTGCTCGTTTTGATCGGGATCATGATCGTGATCCATGAGCTGGGCCATTATTGGGCCGCGCGGGCCTTCGACATCCGGGTGGATACTTTCAGCATCGGCTTTGGGCCGCGCATGATTGGCTTCCGCAAGGGTGAAACCGATTTCCGCATCGCCTGGATCCCGTTTGGCGGTTATGTCCGCATGGCGGGAGAGCATCCGGGAGACGAATCCGATCCTCGCGGTTTTCTGGCCAAGCCACGCTGGCAGCGGCTGATTGTCGTGTTCGCGGGGCCGGCGATGAACATGGTGCTGGCGGTGGGCCTGCTGGCCGGGTTGTTCATGGTTCAGTATCCGAAGCTGGCGAACTCGGACGGTCCGGCGACGATCGGGTATGTGAAGCCGAACTCCGCGGCGGCGATTGCAGGCCTCAGGGAAGGCGACGTGATCATCCAGCTCAACGACAAGATTCGCCCTACATGGGAAGACGTCCTGTTGACGGAGGTGGTGAGCGTCAACAAGCCGATGGCGGTTCTTGTTGAACGGAGCGGCGAGCGGCTGCCCTTCACGGTCACGCCGCAATTGGACGACAAGAGCGGAGTAGGCTTGGCAGGCTGGGCGGAGAAGACGGAGATCGAGGTGGGAGGTCTTGTCGCGGGCATGGACGCCGCGCGCAAGGGATTGATGGCGGGCGATCTGCTGGTGAGCATCAACGGCCGCCCCATCAACACAGCCTACTCGATTCACGAGGAACTCAAGCGTTCCGACGGCAAGCCGGTGGAACTGGTTTACCGCCGCGCGGGCAAGCAATCCACGGTCTCGATTGTGCCGAGCTACTCGACGGATCTCCCGGGCGGTAACCGCTGGATGATCGGCGTCGAACTCGCGCCGCGCGTGACCTATGTGCGCCTTGGACCCGGCGAGGCGATCCGGGAGAGCGTCAGCCAGAACATGAAGGGCGCGACGCTGATCTACCAGTTCATTCACGCTCTGATCGAGCGCCGTTCTTCGCCGAAGTCGATCGAAGGACCCATCCGCATCGCTCAACTGTCGGGCGAAGCGGCGCGCCGCGGCGCTGCTTCTTACGTCAACCTGATGGCGACGGTGAGCCTCAACCTGGCGATCTTCAACCTGCTGCCGATTCCAATTCTCGACGGCGGCGTGATTCTGCTGCTGTTGATCGAGATGCTGATCCGGCGCGACCTCAGTCTGCAGATCAAGGACGCGGTCTTCAAGCTCGGGTTTGTGTTCCTGATGGTCGTGTTCGTGTTCGTCATCTACAACGACATCAGCAAGATTCTCCCCGGCTGAGCAGCGCTTCTCCTGGCCTGTGCACCCAGGCCGAATCGTGGCGGTTGAATCCGATGAGGGGATCATTAGCTCCAACCCAATCCCCATTCCCTGGTGGCTGGCGCGAACGGCCAAATTGGCCAGGCAGGTGACGTAGCGGAAGCCGGGCATGGAGCGCGACATCCCCGCGAGCATCCCCCCGGCTGCCGTCTTCTCCCATGCCGTGATGACCGGATTCGCATGGCGGAACTTGGCCTCCATGCGGTCACGCTCTCCAATCGGGCGGCGTTCGCCGAGCGTTGAAGAGGCATAGAGTTCGATCACTTCGCCCAGGTCCGATTCATCGCCGGCGCGGTAGGTGAAGGCTATCTTTCCATCTTCGCCTCGCCTGCACTGCGGGGAGGACTTGGACGGCTGTGTGAGATCATGTTGGAGGTTTCACATGAGTCGTATTCTGATGGTCTCCAGCGAGGCCGATCCATTCGCGAAAAGCGGAGGTCTCGCCGATGTCGTGGGTTCACTGCCCGCCGCGCTGCAGGAGGTGGGCGACGAAGTCGCGGTGGTGATGCCGCGGTACCGCTCGATTCCGTGGGACGCCACCGAAAGCGCCTACGACAACATGGTCGTTTACGCGGGCGCGACGCCCTATCGTGTGGACATCCGCACGCTGGTGCATCAGGGCGTGCGCTTCTTCTTCGTCGAAGCTCCCTACTTTTTCGACCGCGAGGGTCTATACAACTACCGGGGCATGGACTTCTGGGACAACCACAAACGTTTCGCGGTCCTGAGCCTCTCGGCGCTCGGCATTGCGCAGACCTTCTGGCCTTGCGACATCATTCACAGCCACGACTGGCAGGCCGCCCCCACCTCCGTCTACAGGCTGGATCAGCAGGCGGGCAATCCGGTTTTCGACGGAGTCAAGACCGTTCTCACGATTCACAATCTCGGCTACCAGGGCAGGTTCCACCGCAACGAGTTTCCCGATCTGGGTCTCAACTGGGGCTGGTTCACTGCGGACAAGCTCGAATACTGGGGCGACGTGAACCTCCTCAAGGGCGGCATCGCGACGGCGGATTGGATCACCACCGTCAGTCCGAAGTACGCCCAGGAGATTCAGACGCCGGAGGGCGGCTTCGGTCTCGACGCCGCGCTCAGGCATCGTTCGGCCGCCATCAGCGGGATTCTGAACGGCGTCGACTACGGCCAATGGAGCCCGGAGAAGGACAAGTTCATTCCGAGCGCCTACTCGAGCGAGGATCTGCGCGGAAAGCAGATGTGCAAGCGGGCGCTGCTGGAGGAGTTCAATCTTCCCGCGGCGAAGCCCGAAAAACCTCTGATCGGCATCATCAGCCGCTTCGCCGAGCAGAAGGGATTTGGGCTGATTGCGGGGCTGGGGCCGCTGCTGAAGGAGATCGACGCGCAGTGGGTGATTCTCGGAAGCGGCGACCGCAGGTTCGAGGAGCTCTTCAACGACTGGCAGCGGTGGCTTCCCGAGAAGGTCGGCGTGTGGATCGGGTTCAACAACGCGCTGGCTCACCGCATCGAGGCGAGCGCGGACATCTTTCTGATGCCGAGCCTTTACGAACCCTGCGGGCTGAACCAGATCTACTCGCTGCGCTACGGGACCGTTCCGGTGGTGCGCGCGGTGGGCGGGCTCGACGACACAGTGCAGGAAGATACGGGCTTCAAGTTCCAGGACTATTCGGTCGCATCGTTGTACGATGCGCTGCGGACGGCCCTGGGGGCGTGGCAGAACCGCGACGCGTGGACCGAGCGCATGCGGCGGGGGATGGCCAAGGATTTCTCGTGGCATGCCTCGGCGATGCAATATTCGGCGCTTTACAGGAAACTGCTCGGCGAGTAGCGGCGGCGCGGGTTGAATCCCACGGCGCCACCGGAACATCAAAACAAAGGACGAGGAAGTCAATCAATGGCAGGGAAGAACACACTAGAAATCACAGACGCGAATTTCGACACGGAAGTTCTTGGGGCCGAACACCCGGTCCTGGTAGACTTCTGGGCCGAGTGGTGCGGTCCATGCAAGATGATCGCGCCAACCGTGGACGCCTTTGCGGACGAGTATCAGGGCAAGGTGAAGGTTGGCAAAGTCGACGTGGACAACAATAGCGCCACGGCCGCGCGTTACAGCATCCGCGGCATTCCAACCCTGCTGCTGTTCAAGGGCGGCAAAGTGGTGGATCAGCGTGTCGGCGCCGTCGGCAAGAGCGAGCTTGTGAAGATGGTGGAGCCTCACATCGGCTGAGCCCGTTGGAGGCGTCCAAGATATGGCCGCTCCGGATCCCTGCCTGGGTCCGGAGCGGTTTCCTTTTCGCTGCTACTCATACCTGAGGCTCACGATAGGATCGAGCTGCGCGGCGCGATTGGCGGGCCAGTAGCCGAAGAAGAGGCCGGTGCCGGCCGAAAGGCCCACTCCCATGGCGGCCCAGAAGGGGCTGACCGTGGCGGGAATGGAAGGAGCAAGGCTTCTCACAAGCCAGGCCACCGCCGCGCCGCCGGCGATGCCGAGCAGCCCGCCGGCCATCGTAAGCATCACCGCTTCCAGCAGGAACTGCACGCGGATGTCGCTCGACCGCGCTCCGATCGCTTTTCGCACGCCGATTTCTTTCGTCCTCTCGGTGACGGAGATGAGCATGATGTTCATGACGCCGATGCCGCCGACCAGCAAGCCGATCGACGAGATCACCGTCGTCAGAATGACGATGGCGCCGGTGAGCTGATTCCAGAGAGTCGTCAAAAAGTCCGAGGCGAAGACCTCGAAGTCGTTCTCGGCGTTGTGGGGCACGCGGCGGATGCGCCGCAGCGCTTCGGTGACGTCATCGCGCGCGGTTTGCCCAGGGACATCCGGCCGCGGCGTGAAGGCGAGAAAGACCTCCTTCGACTCCGGATAGTGCTTGCGATAGGTGGACAGCGGCATCGTGATGAACTGGTCGACGCCGGGGCCGCCCAGGAGGCCGGGATCGGGAGCAAACACGCCGATCACTTCATAGGGCGCTCCGTTCAGGATCGCCGTCTTGCCCAACGGCTCGCGGTTGCCGAAGAGCGAATCCGCGATGGCGCTGCCGATCACGATCACGGAGGCCGCGCGGTCGACTTCACCCTGGTTGAAGAAGCGTCCGCGCTCCACGACGAACATCGGGATCACGTCCGGATAGTCCGTTTCGCAGCCGCGGACGAACACGCGGTCGACTCGCTCGCCCTGATAGCGGATTTCATTGAAC
>CAYWST010000277.1:0-7899 GCA_964461075.1 uncultured Solibacteraceae bacterium
TTCCGGGGGCGAAATTGTGCCTGCCACAATTTCCGGGCTGGTGCAGGGGGTGGCGGCGGTGTCCACGCCGATCGACCTGGCAGCTTGTGTGCGCGCGCTCGGCAAGCCCTCCAATTGGATTTACGAGCAGAAGTTCGTGCGAAGCTTGAAAGCCCGATACCGCCGCCGACACGCCGCCTATCCCGAACTATTTCCACTCAACGGACTCGACCGGGTCAGGACGATCTACGAGTTCGACGACCTGGTCACGGCCCGGGCTTTCGGCTTTGGAACGGCGGACCGCTACTACGCCACGCAATCGTCGCGGCAGTACATCCGCGGGATCAACACTCCCGCGCTGTTGATTCAGGCCGTGGACGACCCGCTGATCCCCTTCGAGATCTATGAGTCAGCCGATGTCCGGTCCAATCCGCAGGTTGAACTCGTGGCTACGCCCCATGGCGGACACCTTGGCTTTATCGCCCGCAAACCGGACCGGTTCTGGCTCGATGTTGTTCTTACGGAATGGATTTCCGGCCTGGTTCGGAACAAACCAGCCGATGCAGCCGTCTAGCTTGTAGATGGAATCCACCGCCTCGCTCCAGGAGGCTTTCCGAATCGCCCTGGCAAGCCTGCGCGCCTCCAAGCTCCGCAGTTTCCTGACATTGCTCGGCATCATCCTCTCCACCACAACGCTGATCGCCGTGATGGGCATTATCCACGGCATGGACGTCTATGTCGCGGAGAAGATCGCCGACCTGGGAGCGGACAACTTCGTGATCGTGCGGATGGCCTTCTTTGGCGATTTCGAGCCCAAGAAATTCCTGGAACTTCTCCGCAAGAACCCGGAGCTCTCGGTTGAGGAGTTTGAGTTCATCAAATCGGAGGCGAAGCTGATCCGGGACATCGGGATGAGAGCCGAGCGGGCCGCGCCGCTCGCCTACGGAAACACGAGGATGGAGGACGTCCAGGTCACCGGCTCGACTCCGAACATGGGGCTGATCCTGAACAAGCAGGCGGTGGCTGGACGGTACCTGAGCGAGAGCGACAACTCCAGTCGCCGGGCGGTGGCGTTCATTGGCGCCGATGTGAAAGACCAGTTCTTCCCATCGGCGGACCCCGTGGGCAAGACGATTCTGATCGACTCGCGGCCGTTTGAGGTGATTGGCGTCAGCAAACGGGTGGGCAGCGTTTTCGGCCAGTCGCAGGACAACTTCGTCGAGATCCCGATCACAAGCTACTTCAAGGCTTACGGGAGCAGGCGCGGGATCAGTTTCATCGCACAGGCCCTCGATCACGGCCGCTTCGAGCAGGCGATGGATGAGGCGAAGGTTCTCCTGCGAGCCTTCCGGAAGCTGCAGCCGGCGCGCGAGGACAATTTCACGGTGTTCACGTCGGCGTCGATCATAGGCGCCTGGGACAGGCTCACGGGCGCCATCGCGGCGACCGCGGTCGCCGTGGTGAGCGTGTTCATGGTGGTCGGCGGCGTGGTGATCATGAATATCATGCTGGCGGTGGTAACCGAGCGGACTGCGGAGATCGGCATCAGAAAGTCTCTGGGTGCGCGCCGCCGCGACATTCTTCAGCAGTTCCTGGTGGAAAGCGCGACTCTGGCCAGTTGCGGCGGGCTGATGGGCGTGCTGATCGCCTGGGTCATTGCGGTGGCGGTGCGCAACGTCACTCCGGTCCCCATGGAGTTACCGCTGTCCAGCGTCGCCGTCGGCGTCGGTTTGTCGGCCACGGTGGGCATGTTTTTCGGGATCTATCCGGCGCGGCAGGCGGCCAAGCTCGACCCCATCGAAGCGCTGCGCGCCGATCAGTGAGTCGCCGAATGCACCAATTCAAGAAAGACTGGTCTCTCGTCAAGGCAGGCATCGGGCTGGCGCTGAGCGCCATTTACGGCCACAAGCTTCGCAGCTTCCTGACGGTTCTGGGCGTGATCATCGGCACCGGCACGATCATCGGAGTCGGCAGCATCCTCACCGGCTTCGACGGCGCCGTCACCAACGCGATCAAGAGCTTCGGCACCGATACGATCATCGCCACCAAGTGGCAGGCCGGAGTCCGCTTCGGACGCCGCAGCCGCGAGGAGTGGCTGCGCAAGCCGCTCACTCTCGAAAACGCGGCAGCCGTAGCCGGCCGCTGCCCCAGCGTCGAACACGTGAGCCCCTATCTGTTCCCGGATGGCGGCATCCACAAGGCCCGGTTCAAGACCAACGAAGTCTTCCAGGTCAGGATCGGCGGGACGGTGACCGCCTATGCCGAAGCCGGCCAGGCGGAGATGAAGTTCGGGCGCTTCTTCACTGATTTCGAGAACGCCCATAAATCGCCGGTGGCCGTGATCGGAGAGGACGTTTACAAACAGCTCTTCTCAGGCGCCGACGCGATCGGGAAAGCCCTGGAAGTCGACGGCCACTCCTTTCAGGTCATCGGCGTCATGAACCGTCCGGCGAACAGCTTTCCGGGCCAGCAGGACCTCCGCGTCATCTTTCCCTACTGGACCATGCGAAAGCTGATGCCCGCCGCAAGAGAACATATGCTGGTGATCGCCGCACGCCCGGGCTCGCTGTCCAAAGCGATGGACGAAGTGCGCGGCGTCCTCCGCCAGGAGCGCAGGCTGAAGTACTCCGAGCCAGACAATTTCGGCCTCTCCACAGCCGAGCAAATGATCGAGGACTTCCGCCAGGTGACAGCGGTGACGGTGATTGTCATGGTGGTGCTCTCGAGCGTCGGACTGCTGGTAGGCGGAATCGGAGTGATGAATATTATGCTTGTCAGCGTGACCGAAAGAACCAAGGAGATCGGGGTCCGCAAGGCGATCGGCGCCCGCCAGTTCGATATCATCCTGCAGTTTCTGACCGAAGCGGTGGTCCTCACCTTCCTCGGCGGGCTGTTCGGGATGCTCCTAGGCTATGGGATTTCGCGGGCGGCGGCGCTCGCCTTCCCCACCCTGCCCACCTCGGTCCCCTGGTGGAGCGCCGTGCTCGGCGTGGGCGTCAGCGTCGGCGTCGGCGTCTTCTTTGGTCTCTGGCCCGCAAGCAAGGCCGCCCGCCTGGACCCGGTGGAAGCGCTACGTTATGAGTAGATGATCAGAGCCTGGTTCCTCACACTGCTGACCGCGGTTCCGCAAGCCGAGACCGCCAAACCTGTGTACGCCTCCTTCACCGACGCCGAGATCCACTTGTATCGCGACTTCTTCCGGCCCGGCGGCGGGAACCCTCCTCCCTCCGTCACAAAGAAAGAGAGCCTCTCCCCGGCCCTTGCCAGGCAGATCAAACGCGGAGGCACGCTCCCCGAAGAGATCAAGGGCGGCAAACTCCCAGACGATCTCGCCAAACAACTGCCTCCGGCGCCGAAGGACTATCAGCGAGTGCTCTTCCACCGTTGGGTGCTCCTCGTCCAGGATCATTCGAGGCTCATTGTGGATTTGGTGGATTTAATCCCGGCCCCCTGAGGCAACTATCTTGCGATAGCTTCTTTGACATGGTATCGTCGTAGAGTTTTGAGACGGGGATCTTTGCTATCCGAGCGGGGATTTAGTGTCTTCTTCCCTGCATACAACGATGCGCCAAGCCTCCCTCAACTTATCGAACGGACCTTTAAGACGCTGAACGGTCTGGACGTGGATTACGAAGTCATCGTGGTGAACGATGGCAGTGCGGATGGGACGGCGCAGGTTCTCGAGGAGTTGCAGGGAGTCTGGGGCAAGCGGCTTCGCGTGGTGACGCACGAAACAAACCGCGGTTATGGGGGTGCTCTGCGCAGCGGCTTTGAAGCCGCGACCAAGGACCTCGTTTTTTACACCGATGGCGACGGGCAGTACGACGTGCGGGAATTGCCGCTGCTGCTGGAGCGCATGGCGCCAGGAGTCGGGCTCGTCAACGGTTACAAGCTCGAGCGCCAGGACCCGTGGCACAGGATCGTGATCGGCAAGTGTTACAACGCCTTCGCGAGGATCATGTTCGGCATCCGCATCCGGGACATCGACTGCGATTTCAGGCTCATCCGCCGCGAACTGGTGCGGGATATCCAACTGGAATCAACCAGCGGCACCATTTGCGTTGAGCTGGTGAAAAAGATCGAGATGTCCGGCTGCGGGGTGGCCGAGGTCGGGGTTCACCATTATCCGCGGCTGCACGGGCGAAGCCAGTTCTTCCGCTGGAAGTCCCTGTTGACGACGTTTCTCCAACTCACAAAGCTCTATTGGCGGCTGGTGCTTGCGCCTGCAGTGTTCGGCGCGAGTCAATTGGGACATGCGGATACCGTCCATCGATCTACGCCCCGGCATTGAGGAGACCGCCGCCGTGTGGCGCGCTCGCCTGGATGAGATGTTTGCGCGCGGCCAGTTCATCCTCGGGCCGCAGCTCGCCGAGTTTGAGAGGCGTTTTGCGGAGTGGACCGCTTCGCCATTCGTCGTGGGTGTCGGCAACGGGACCGCGGCCATCGAGATCTGCCTGAGAGCGGAAGGCGTCACCGATTCGAGATGCGAAGTGCTGACGACCCCGCTGACGGCGGCTTTCACTGCGGTGGGCGTTCGTTCCGCGGGGGCCAGAGTGCGGTTCGCCGACATCGATCCGGAGACGCTTCAGTTGGACCCGGAAAGCGTGGAACACCATTGGAGCCGGGCCACGCGCGCATTGGTGGGAGTCCACCTGTACGGCCAGCCTTGCGCCGCCGATGTCCTTTCACGATGGGCGCGCCGCAAGGGCGCGCTCTTCATCCAGGACGCGGCGCAGGCGCATGGCGCGACGCTCTGGGGCCGGCCGCTGACCGCGTACAGTCCCTATGTGACCTACAGCTTTTATCCGACCAAGAACCTGGGAGCGCTCGGCGATGGGGGCGCAATCGCGACTGCCCTGCCGCGGCGCGCCCGCAAGCTCCTGGAGTGGCGGGACGGCGGCCGGCGCGGAGGAATGGTCTCTTATTCCGATGGAATCAACTCCCGGCTCGACGAGATGCAGTGCTGCTACCTGCTCGCTTTCCTTACCCGCATCGGAGAATGGAACGCACGCAGGGCGAAGCTGGCCGCGCTCTACGACCAACTGCTGGCCGGTTGTGAGGGCGTCCGCCTGGTGAAGCGGACTTCGGAAAGCGTGAACCATCTCTACGTCATTCGGGCGAAGAGGCGTGAAAAGCTGAGGGAGTTCCTGGCGGGCCGCGGAATCGGAACCGGGATCCACTATCCCGTCCCGCTGCATCTGCAGCCGGCGTTCGCGAGCTCGCATCAGGGGCGGGGCTCGCTGCCGGTGGCAGAGCGGGCGTGCAAAGAGATCCTCTCGCTGCCGATCTACCCGCACTTGAAGCCCGAGGCAGTGGAACAGGTGGCCGGGGCGGTACGCGCCTTCTATGGTCTTCCCGCAAAGAGATAGACCGATTGGCCCGCCGGCATTCTCATCCCGGCGCGCAGCCAATAGTATTCAGCTCGAAGAGGCGCCTCCAACAGGCGATTGAGCCAGTCTGGCGGCATTTGAACCCCGGAGGCGGCCGGAGCCCCTGTCAGCGGTTCCCAAACGCGGAATTTTGCGATGGCCACCGGGAGGAGCAGGGAGTTCGCATAGGATGCGAACCGGAGGCGGAAGCCGGCGCTTTCGGCGGCGCCACGCAACTCCGGGAGCCGAACGCGATGTCTTTCACCCGCCCATCTGGAGTGGCGGCTTCGAAGGAAACCAAACGCGGCGACCCGCACCGCCAGCCACCCCCCCGGCCGGAGCACGCGATAGAACTCCCGCAATGCGGCAGCCTGCTGTGGCCCGTCGAGGTGGACCAGCACGTCGAGCGAATACAGCCCGTCAAAGGTTCGATCCGCGAAGGGCAGAGAGAGGACGTCGGCCCTGGAGGCCGCCAGCCCGCGCGCCCGCGCAGCCTTCGCCGCCACATCGGAGAGATCGACCGGAATCACACGCCAGCCGCGCCTGCGCGCGATCCGGGCGGCTTCATAACCGGTCCCGCAACCTGCATCGAGGACGCACGCGCCTGCGGGCGAACCGCTATAGCGATCCTGCAGGAGGTCGAAAATGCGCCTCATTCCCCGAAACCACCAGAGGCGGTCTTCGTTTTGGGAGAGGTGGAAAAACTCACCCGGGTTCATTTGTGGCTGAGCGCGATCTCCCGGAAATGGGCCAGGCTCTTGCGAATGCCCTCCCGGAAGGGAGTCCGCGGCTTCCAGCCTAATACATCGGCCGCCCGGCTGGTGTCCCCATAGTAGCTCCCGATATCGAAGATGCGGTGCTCAGGCGGGAAAGGCCGCAGCAGGACATCGCCCCCGCCGGCCTCCTCCTGGATGGCGCGCGCGATCTCGTTAAGCGGCAGGACCTCCGGCCCGCACACGTTGAAGACGCGCTCGCTGGGTTCCGGGCGGCCCGCGGCCAGCAGAAAGGCCTCCACCGCGTCGTCCACATAGACCGGGTCGCGCAATTGCGTCCCGTCACCGAAGACATCGATGGGTTGCCCATTCAGCGCGCGCTTGAGGAAAACGGTTAAAAACCCCTGGCCTGGCACGTCCAACGCAAGCCGCGGGCCGTACGTGTTGGTCAGCCGCAAAACCACGGAGTCCAGCAGCCCCAGCCTGGCCTGCAGCAGGTGGTACTGCTCCGCCGCCCTCTTATGGATCCCGTTGTAGTCGCTAGGATTGACCGGGTGATCCTCGCGTACCGGAAGTTCTATCGGCCGGCCGCAAACCTGCCGGGTGGACGCATAGACGATTCGAATGCCGGGCTTCAACTGCGCCAGCGTCCGGATGAACTTCAGTTGGGCGAGCGTATTGATTTCGAGATCGCGGACAGGGTCGCGCATGCTAGCCGAATGCGACACCTCGCCGGCGAGATTGAAGACAACGTCGGCGGTTTCGAGAATCTCCGGAACCCGCTCCACGTCTTCGATCCCGATCGGAAAGATGCGCACCGAGCCTTTCAGGTGCGCGAGGTTCGCTTCCTTGCCCCCGCAGCCCGGCAGGCAGGGGTCGACCACCGTCACCTCCGCCCCGAGTTCATGAAGCCGGATCACCAGATTACTGCCGATAAAGCCTAAGCCGCCTGTGACCAAGGCGTGCCGGCCCTTCCATGGCGATTTCCCCGTCAAGGATGTGCTCCTCACCCTCCACCAGGAGGGAGTCAAGATTTGCTCAGGCTATCCCAGGATGGGTGACTGGCGCAACTTTTTCAGCGCGTCGGGGTTAAACGTAGATCTTATCCGATTAATCGGCGGAAGTAGTCCGTGATGCGATGGACGTAGGCGGTTGGCGTGCAGACCAGCAGCGTCACGGCGATGGCGAGAATCATCAGGCCGCCGATGATCGCAACGCGCTCGACGCCAAGAACCGCGATGATCTCCTGCATGTCTCACTTTTTTGGATGCTTCCAGGCGTGCGCGCGTGACCGCTATTTTGAAGAGGCTTTGGTATTCTAAGAGAGAGCGGGCCGGCGTAGCTCAGCAGGTAGAGCGTCTGATTTGTAATCAGAATGTCGCAGGTTCAATTCCTGTCGCCGGCTCCAGCCTCCACACTCTCCTCATTGCGCGTTTACCAGGTGTCCACTGAAAGTCAATGCACAGTAAACGTTGCCGGTCGCAATCGTCGTCAGGGAAACCGACGCGGTTACCGCGGAGTCGGGCGGCGCGTACATGCGCAGCGGCGTTGACGAGTACCATGACTGAGCCCCATTGCCATAAGTGGCGCGGAGGGTCAGCGGCAACTGTTTAGGGCGTGAGCCGGCGTCGATCCGGAGAGAACTGAAGACGTCGTTGCCAGACTTCGAGCAACTCCCCGAGATGTCTTCCAAGACCAGGATTTTGCCCGTCGGGACAGTGTTGAGCGTCGGCGAGCCGGGCATGATCGAGCGAATCGTGCAGAAATTGATGGCGCTCCCGGAATAACCAACCGAAATCTCGATGCCGCTGCAGTGGCCGACCACCGCCGAGCGGGCC
>CAYWST010000278.1:0-7856 GCA_964461075.1 uncultured Solibacteraceae bacterium
GCAATCGCGAGCTGCTCAACTCGATGCAGATGCGGCTGCTAGTTGCGGCGGAAAAGGTCCTTCAAAACAATAACTTCGATCTTGTCTTCTCTCGCTTTTCCTACAGTTCGGGGATGCCCGCCGCGCAGCTTCAACTCCCCAGGCTGCTCGCGCAGAACGGCTCGGTGGACGGCGTCCTGCTCGCCGGCGTCCACCATCGAAACATCCTCGACGCGCTCGACCGCCGCGGTCTGCCCTATGCGATGCTCGGCTCCAATTTCGCCGGGCCCCCGGAATTGCTCGCCCGCAACACCGTCTCCTACGACGACAAGGCCGCCGCCCAGGAAGCCACGAACTACCTCGTCCGGTTGGGGCACCGGCGCATCGCCTTCATCGGCAACGGCCGCTTCCTCTGGTTCCGGCGCCGCCAGCAGGGCTACAAGAACGCCATGAAGACGCGCCGTCTGAAGCCTGTTTCCATCGACACCGATTGGACGGTCTCCACCGTCGAATACGGCCAGCTCGCCGTAGAGCGCCTCCTCCGTCTCAAGCCGCGTCCCACCGCCATCTTCGCCGCCAATGATGAAGTCGCCGCCGGCGCATGGCGCGAACTCGTCCGCCGCGGCATCAGAATCCCCAATGAAATGAGTCTGATCGGCTTCGGCGACCGCGCCGAGTTCTCGAT
This sequence comes from uncultured Solibacteraceae bacterium, assembly GCA_964461075.1. Classification (GTDB taxonomy): domain Bacteria; phylum Acidobacteriota; class Terriglobia; order Bryobacterales; family Bryobacteraceae; genus JACADU01. Next base: position 665 of record CAYWST010000278.1, read on the forward strand.
CCTCGAACCCGCCCTGACCAGCGTCACGGTCTTCGAGGAACAACTCGGCGAGCGGCTCGCGGCCATGTTGCTCGAGCGGCTGCGCACGGGCAAACCGGTGGAGTCGGCGGTCTATCCGTGCCGCATGTTGGAGCGCGGCTCCACGGGCCCGGCGGCGGCAGGGAGGGGTGAATGATTTTTTTGGCGTCTGTGTGGAAATGTTTCCACATTTCAAAAACCAGGGGTGTTGAGGTAAAGTTATGACTTTCAATTGGTTCGCTCTGGCAGCGCTGTTCGTCTGCGCATGGCCGGCTGCATCTCAGGAGTTTCGCGCTACGGTCTCCGGAACGGTCGCCGATTCCAGCGGCGCCGTCATCCCGAACGCCCGCATCCGCGTCGTCAACGTCGAGACCAACGTCGCCGTCACGACGCAATCCAACGAAGCCGGTTTCTACGTCGTTCCCGCGCTGCCGCCCGGCAGCTATCGCGTCGAGACCGAAGTCACCGGCTTCAAGCGTTACGTCCGCGACGGTCTCGTGCTGCAGATTCAGGACCGCCCTGTCGTCGACATCGTTCTCGAGCCCGGCGAGCTGTCGACCACCGTCAACGTGACGAGCGAAGCGCAAATGCTCGAGACCACCACCGCCTCGCGCGGCTCGGTGATCACCGGGCGCACGCTGGTCGACCTGCCGCTCAACGGGCGCAATGCGTTCGCACTCGCCGCGCTCGAGCCCGGCGTCGCGTTCACCGCGCGGGGCCAGGGCTCGGCGCTGCTGCGCACCACAGCCAACGCGGGCATCTCGAGCCTGGTCGTGGGCGGCGGGCAGTTGCGCTCCAACGAGAGCCTGCTCGACGGCGTGCCCAACACCGGAACCGACGGGCTCATCCAATATGTGCCGTCGGTTGATGCGGCGCAGGAGTTCCGCATTCAGACCAACGTCTTCGACGCCGAGTACGGCCGCTTCACCGGCGGCGTCATCAACGCCGCCATTCGCAGCGGCACCAACGAGCTGCATGGCACGGCGTTCGGCTTCGTGCGAAACTCGGCGTTCAATGCGCGCGACCCGTTCGCCGCCACGATTCCGCAGTTCGGCTATACGATCTTCGGCTTCTCGCTCGGCGGACCCGTCGTGCTGCCGAAGGTCTACAAGGGCAAGGACCGCACGTTCTGGTTCGTCAACTACGAAGGCTCGCGCGAAGGCGTGCCGCGCGCGTTCGTCGCCACCGTGCCCACCGCCGCGCAACAGGCGGGCGACTTCTCGCAGACGCTCGTCCGCTCGGGCGCGAACGCGCTTCCAGTCAACATCTACGATCCGTTCTCCACGCGGCAGCAGGGCGCCACGTTCATTCGCGATCAATTCCCCGGCAACCGCATTCCGGCCTCTCGCATCGACCCCATCGGCGCGAACCTGATGAAGCTCTATCCCGCGCCCAACGCCGCGGGCGACGCGGTGACGAACGCCAACAACTACCGCCGTTCGTTCAAGGATCCGGTCAGCGACGACGGCTACGTCTTCAAGATCGACCACCGCTTCAGCGATAAGCACGCCATGTTCGGACGCTACAGTTTCCGCCGGTTCTTTGTCGGACGCGCGGGCCCTTTTAAGAATGCGATAACCGGCGACTCGGAAACGCGCGACGCCCCTGGCGCGGCGCTCGACGACACCTACACCATCAACCCCACAACGGTGCTGAACATCCGATACGGTTTCTCGCGCTACTTCGTGAACCAGAAATCGGACAACCTCGGCTTTGATCAGACCGCGCTCGGCTTCCCGCCCTCTTTGGTGAGTCAACTCCTTGTCAACGCGCTTCCGGCCGTCACCGTGAGCAACGGCTTCCAAGGGTTGGCGACCGCCGGCAAACTGAACCGCAGCCCCGAGGATTCGCACACGCTGCGCGGCACTGTATAGAAGGTGATGAGCAGCCACACCTTCCGCTTCGGCGCGGAGGGAAGGCTCCTCCGCTCCAACGCCGGAAACCTTGGCAGCGCCGCGGCCGGAAGCTACAGCTTCGACCAGGTCTTCACGCGCGGACCGAATCCGCAGGTGGCGGCGGTGAACGCGGGTTGGGGTCTCGCTTCGCTACTGCTGGGCGTGCCGGCGAGCGGCAGCGTCGCCAACAACGCCCAGACCGCCGATTCCGCCAAGTACTACGGCTTCTATCTACAGGACGACTGGCGCGTGACGCGCAGGCTCAGCCTCAACCTGGGCCTTCGCTACGAATGGGAAGGCGCCTACACGGAGCGCTACGACCGGCTCAATCGCGGCTACGACTACTTCACCAACAGCCCGATTGCGGCAGCGGCTAAAGCCAACTATGCGCAGAGCCCCATTCCCGAAGTGCCCGTGAGCCAGTTCAACGTCATCGGCGGATTGCAGTTCGTGGGCGTGAACGGTCTCGACCGCGCCCTGAACAACCCGGACCGCAACAACGTTGCGCCGCGCGTGGGCGTCGCCTGGGAAGTTCGAAGAGGTACGGTGATCCGCGGCGGCTATGGACTCTTCTTCGGCGCGAGCACGCTGGTCGGCGAGTCGCGCAACGGCTTTAGCGTCACCACGCCGATGGTGACCAGCGTCGACGGCGGGCTCAACCCGCTCAACACGCTCAAGAATCCGTTCCCCGCCGGGTTGACAGCGCCCACCGGTTCGGCGAGCGGACTGATGACGCTGGTGGGCCAGGGGCTTGGTTACACGACGCCGAATCTCAAGATGTCCCGCGCGCAGCAATATCAGGTCGGCGTTCAACACGAGTTCAACCCGAACCTGCTGCTCGAGGTCTCCTATGTCGGCGCCAGCGGCTCCAACCTGCCGGTGAGCACGCCCATCAACATTATTCCCGAGAGTATTCGCGCGCAAGCCGAGATGACGCTGCGGCAGACCGGCCGCAACATCCTCAACGACTCGGTGGCGAATCCGTTCTTCGGGCTGATCGCCAGCGGACCGCTTGCAACACGCACGACCACGCGCGGCCAGTTGACGCGGCCTTATCCGCACTTCACCGGGCTCTCGGAAGGCGGCATCGCCGCCGGATCGAGCCGCTTCGATTCCGGGCAAGCGAAACTGACGCGCCGCATGTCGCGCGGATTGAGCCTCACCGGCAGCTATGCCTGGGGCAAGACGCTGGAATCGACGCGCTATTGGAACGACCAGGACGGCGGTCCCATCAAAGAGCTTGGTCCCAACGACATCGCTCACCGGGTGGTCTTCAGCGGGATTTGCGAGCTGCCGTTCGGCCCTGGCAAGGCGCTATTGAGCTCGACCACCGGGGCGCTCGCGCGGTTTGTCGAGGGTTGGCAGATGACGGCGATCTACACCGCGCAGTCGGGCATCCCTCTCGACATCAGCGGCGCGGAGACGCTGGGGCGCAGCGCCAAGCTCGAATCCGGCCAAGCCGTGAACAATTGGTTCGACAAGACAGCGTTTCGACTCCGGCAGCCTCTCGAACTCGTCCGCACTCTGCGGCTGCCGGACGTGCGTAGCGCGGGCAGAAACAATTGGGAGATTTCGCTGCTGAAGACGACGACAATCCACGAGCGTCTGCGCCTGCAGTTCCGCGCCGAGGCGTTCAACGCGTTGAACCGTCCGGAGTGGTCTTCGCCGGTCACTTCGTTCACATCGGGCAACTTTGGGCAGGTAACAAGCACCAACACGTTCGCGCGCCAATTGCAATTCGGCTTGAAGCTGCTGTGGTAGGAAGGAGAGTCATGCGCAACGCGATCCTGCTGCTAGCGCCGCTTGCGGCGATGGCGGTGGAGTTTGATCTGGCGGGACCGGCGCGAAGGCCGGTCCTGCTTGTTCCGGCGGGTGAATCCAGCGCCGTGCGTTTGGCCGCGGAGGATCTGGCGTTCGATCTCGGGCGCATCACGGGCCAAAGGCCGCCTGTGGCCGATACCGAATCGCGCTGCGGGAAGCCCTGTCTGGTGATCTCGGCCAAGAGCAAGGAGTCCGCGGCGCTCAAAGGCAAATGGGAAGCGTTCGTTGTGAAGCCTGACGGACCCGACAGGCTCGTGTTCGCGGGCAGCGGCGACCGCGGGACGATGTTCGCCGTCTACGCCTTTATCGAGGAGAAGCTAGGAGTCGACCCGCTCTGGTTCTGGTCGGGCAGGACGCCCGCCCGGCGGAGCGCGATCCGGCTTCAGAGCGCGGACATGAAGGGCGCTGAGCCCTCGTTCCGCTTTCGCGGCTGGTTCCTGAACGACGAAGACCTGCTCACGGAGTGGAAGCCGGGCGGGGGCGTGCGCCACCTGGAATATCCCTACTATCAGCGGGTGATCGCGCCGGAGGTGAGCGCGCGCGTCTTCGAGGCGATGCTGCGGCTGAGGATGAACCTGGTGATCCCGGCGTCGTTCGTCGATATCACGAATCCGGCTGAGCGCCGGCTGATCGAAGAGGCTTCGCGGCGCGGCCTGTTCGTGTCGCAACATCACGTCGAGCCGATGGGCGTGAGCGGCTTCGGCTATCAGAATTACTTCCGTCTTCAGGGCCGAAGCGCGCCGTTCTCCTTCGTGCGGGAGCGCGGCCTGTTCGAAGAGGTCTGGCGATTCTCGGCGAAGAAGTGGGCCGGCTTCGAGAATGTCATCTGGCAGCTTGGTTTGCGCGGCATCGCGGACCGTCCGGTTTGGGTGGCCGATCCTTCGGTACCGCCCGACAGCGCGGGACGCGGCAAACTGATCTCGGACGCCATGCAGCGGCAGTGGGCGATCGTGAAGGAACTCGACAAGCGTCCGGCGCCGCTGGCTACCACAACGCTCTGGATGGAAGGCGCGCAACTCAACCGCGACGGCCATTTGAAATTCCCCGAGAACGTGGCGGTGGTCTTCGCCGATCACGGGCCGGGCTGGAAATGGGAAGACGATTTCTTCAAGACGGCTCGCGAGCCGGGCCGGCTCTACGGCGTCTACCAGCATCATCAGTACTGGAACGCGGGCCCGCATTTGGCGCAAGGCGTTTCGCCGGAACTCGCATGGCGGCAGATCAAGCTCAGCCGCGATAAAGGTGACAGGCACTACGTGATGTTGAACGTGGGCAACATCCGCGAGTTCGTGCTGGGGCTGGCGGCCTCGGCTTCGATGCTGCGCGACTTCGAGGCGTTTCAGCCGGATGCGTTTCTCGAGCGATGGACCAAAGAGCGGTTCGGCGAATCGGCGGCGGCAGCCGCGCTTGCATACCGGACGTACTTTGGCGCCTATGAGGTCCCGGCCGATCGCGGCACGCCGATTCTTCTCGACGGCCAATCGATCGGCATCGCCAAGCGCCTGGCGCGGCGGTTGGCCGCGCGCGCCGCTGGCGTGAGCGAGATCGAACTCGACACGCCTCAGCGGTTGGAGTTCCTGCGCAAGGCCGCGCTGGCGCAGGCGGAGCGATTCGACGCGGCGGTCAAACTGGCCGAAGCGGCTCGCAAGAACCTGAGCGGAGAAGCCGCCGTCCTGCTGGAGAACAATCTCATCGCGCAGGCCCGCATCATGCGAGGGCTCTCCCGCGTTGTCGCCGCGCTGTGCGGCGGCCAGGCGGGCGCCGCGGCGGCGCGAGAAGCTCTTCGCGATGTCCGAGCGGCGATGGACCTCGCCTCCCGGGGGCAATGGCAAGGTTGGTATTACGGCGACAGAAAGATGAACGTGAGTGAACTGGAGGGAATCCTGAATGAGCTATGACACGGCAGCAGAGACAGCGCGCGGACTGAGCGCGGCGCCGCCGATCTCGAAGGTCGAGTTGTTTCCGGTCACCACGCCGCGGCTCTATGGCGAACCGAGCCAGCACGTGATGGTTTGCCTCACCGCCGCCGACGGAACAGAAGGATGGGGCGAGATGAGCGATCTCTCGCATCTGCCGGCGATGATGCCGGACGTCCGGGATCTCGAACTCGTCCTGAGCAACCTTCTGAATGGCGCTTCTCCCATGGAGACGAACCGCATTGAGGACATGATGCGGGCCAACTTCCCGGGCACGCGGTTTCACGGCAAGGCCTGTCTGGTTCGCGCGGGCGTGAGCATCGCCGCGCACGATCTCAAGGCGCGTCTGCTCGGCGTGCCGCTCTGCGACCTGCTCGGCGGCAGGCGGAGAAGCCGGATTCCAATCTGCTATCCCATCTTCCGAATGAGATCGGCTGACGACCTGCCAGACCGCAAGCGCCTGGTGGCGGAACAGGTGAACGCGGGGTTCACGCACTTCCGGCTCTACTTCGGTTTCGACGCCGACACCGACGCCGCGCTGATGGAGTGGATGGCCGGCGAATACGGCCGGCGAGTTAAGCTGACGTCGATGGACGGCAGCGGGCTGTTCACGCTGCCGCAGTTCATGCGCGCTTACAAGCGCTGGTCGAAGTTCGAGTTCGAAAGCGTTGAAAGCCCGGTGGATCGGGACGACGTGGACCTGATCGCCGAGGCGCGCCGCGAGATCGACCATCCAGTAAGCGAGCACATCCGCAGCGAGGAGTACGCCATCCGGGTCATTCGCGCCCGCGCGGTGGACATCTTCAACATCAGCATCACGGTGGCCGGCGGCATCCAGGGAATGCTGCGGCTCTTTCACATCGCCAGGGCGGCGAACCTCGAATGCCTCATCGGCACGACGCAGGAGTTGAGCGTCGCCACCGCCGCGCAGGCTCACGTGGGCGCGGTGGTGGAATCGCTCGACTACGCCTCGGACCCCGTAGGGCCGGCGCTGTATCAGGCCGATGCGGTGCGCGAGCGCGTGCGTTTCGAAGGGGGCGATCTGCTCGTCCCTGATGGAGTGGGGACCGGAATGAGGGTGGATCGCGAGACGATCCGCGCCATTCAAGGCGCGCTCACTTCAGTCAACGATGTGAAGTCGCGGTTCGCCCGGGGTTGATGATGAAAGCGATCGAGCGCTGGCGCTGGTGGGTGCTGGTCCTGCTATTCACGAGCACGGCCATCAACTATATCGACCGTCAGGCTCTGGCGGTGCTGCTGCCGACGCTGCGCGTGGAACTGAATCTCACCGCCTCGGATTACGGAACCATCTCGACGTTGTTTCTGGCGTCCTACACGGTGGGCCAACTGGCGATGGGCGCGGTGGTGGACCGGTTGGGCACGCGGCTGGGCCTGACGCTGGCAATCATCGCGTGGTCGGTCGCCTCGATGGGGCACGCGCTGGCCACCGGTTTCGCCGGATTGCTGGCGTTGCGCGTCGTTCTCGGTCTCGGCGAGTCGGGCAATTGGCCCGCCGGGGCGAAGGCCGTCTCGGAGTGGTTT
>CAYWST010000279.1:0-7852 GCA_964461075.1 uncultured Solibacteraceae bacterium
CGAGGTCGCGCTCGCGGCAGCGCTTGGCGGCCAAGACGGCATCGAGGCCGAGTTTGCGCACGGCGGTGAGGACAGCCTGGACGTGGCCATGGGGGAGGGTCTTCTGGGTGGAGAACAGCTCGTGGGGGCTCACCAGGGGTTCGTCGCGCAGCAAGCGGCGCAGGGATTCGACCTTGGGGGCAGGCCAATGGGACAGGTTGGCGAGAGTGCGTTTCACGGTCCGGCGTCCCTCGCGGTGGCCTTCGCGGAGCAGGATGGCGGGCGGGGAGTTGCGGTTGGGGACGGACTCGACGTACATGGGAGCAGAATAATGCAATCCCTCAACGATGTAAATAGATCACTACATACTTACATGGGAACATATGAGATGGCACAAATCCAACCCATGCCCTTGAGCATCAACGGCTTGCTGGCAAATCGAGGCCTATTATTTAGGGGAACTTCGGTCTAATGGACCGGTGTCACACCGATCTGCTTCGCCAGCGCCAGCGCGCGCGGCGTCCCAAGAACCGCCCGCAAGCGGCGGTCGAGAAAGACCTGCGGGGCCCCCGGTTCATGCGCCCGGACCGCGGTTTCCAGCGCGTCGATCGCCCGCTCCTCATCACCCATCCCCGCGTAGACCAGCGCGAGCGCCGACCCAACCGCCACACCCTCCTTCTTGAGCGCGTCGAGCGAATCGAGCATCTGTTGCGTCTCGGCGCGCCTCTTCTGCCGGGCGTAGAGATGCCCCAACGACGCGATCATCCGGCTGTCTCCGGGTCGCATGGTATGCGCCGCCAGGTACTCCCGCTCGGCGCCCTGCAGATCCCCGCTCCGCTCCAGCGTCGTTCCATACTGCAGCCGCGCCGGACCATAGTCGCCCTGCAGCCGGATCGCCTTCCGCGAACTCTCCAGCGCCAGATCCACCTTCCCCAACTCCCGGTAGTGGCCCGCCAGCGCACTCAGCAGGATCACTGAAGCCCGCGCGTTGGGACCGTACGTCTGCAGTCCCTCCCGCCCTCGAAGATTCCTCTCGATCGCCTGAGCCGCCTCCTCGCGTCTGCCGGCGAGCGCCAGGCAATCGGCATAGTCGGAGAGAACATACGGCTGCTCCGGATCGAGTTCCGACGCCTTGCCGAAGAAGACCGCCGCCTCGTTGAACTTCCATTCGCGAAGCAGCAGCGATCCCAGCACCGCATGGCCCGCCGCCGACCGCGGATTCAGCCGCAGAGCCTGCCGCGCCGCGCGTTCGGCCAGCCGCTGTAACTCCCCCGACCGGCTCGAATCGTAGTCGATCGTGAACTCGGCCGCGTTGGCCAGGCCGTTCCACGCAGGCACATACTTGGGCGCCACTTCGGTTGCCTTCGTGTACAGCGCAATCGCCTCTCGCAGCGGAGCCGGAAGTCCCTGCCCCGGTTGCGTCGCGCGCACGTCCCCCCGCAGCAGCGTGTCCGCCCGCTGGCACAACGCCAGCGCTTCCTCGGGCGGCTCCGCCTCTTCACGCAGCCGCCATTGCAGAACAGCCGCGAAAGCGAAGATCGCCACCGACGCCGCAGCCGCGGCCAGCATGCCGTGCTTGCGCGCCCAACGCTTCGCCCGATAGGCGATCATGTCCGGCCGCGCCCTCACCGGCCGCCCGGAAAGATACCGGTGAATGTCGGCTTCAAATTCGGCCGCCGAAGCATAGCGGCGCTCCGGCTCCTTGCGCAGCGCCATGCAGATGATGGTGTCGAGGTCGCCCGCAAGCGCCGATCGGAGCTTCGTGTCCGAGACCGCGCTGCTCGGCGGCGCCGCCGTCTCCCCTGCGCCGGTCTGCGGCTGCTTGCCCGTGAGAAGCCGGTAGAGCAGCACGCCGAGAGAATAGACGTCGGTCGCCTGCGTCAGCGGCTCGCCCCGGATCTGCTCCGGGCTCGCGAAGTCCGGCGTCATCAGCCGCGCGTGCGTCTCCGTCGGCGGCGCGCCCCCGGCCACCAGCTCCGGCAGCAGCAGCTTCGCGATTCCGAAGTCCAGCAGCTTGGGCACTCCTTCAGCCGTCACCATCACGTTGGCGGGCTTGATGTCGCGATGCAGCACATGGCTGCGGTGCGCATAGTCGACGGCCCGGCAGATCGGACGGAACAGATCGAGCCGCGCGCGTATGTCCAGCCCGAGCGAATCGGCGTACTCCAGCAGCGTCTGTCCCTCGATGTACTCCATCACCAGGTAAGGCCTTCCGTCCGGCGATGTGCCGCCATCGAGCAGCGCGCCGATGTTGGGATGCGAGAGCCCGGCCAGAATCTGGCGCTCGGCCTTGAATCGCTGAACGATCGCGTCGGAGTCCATCCCGCGTTTGACTAGCTTGATCGCCACCGTCTGAAGGAACTCGCCGTCCGAGCGGATGGCTTGATAGACCGCGCCCATCCCGCCGCGCCCCAGTTCCCTCACCAACAGATACGGCCCGAGCCGCACGCCGGCGTCCGAGCCGTGAGGATTGGCCGGCAGCGCCGCGGCCGCCTCTTCGATCGCGCCGGCCACGCGCGAGCCCGCCTCGTTCCCGTCGGCCTCCAGCAAGGCCTCCACCTCAGCTCGCAGTTCCACGTCCGCTCCGCATTGCGCGGCGAGAAACGCGCCGCGTTCGCCGCCGGCGAGCGGCAGCGCCTCATTGAACAGCCTCTCGATCTCAGAGAAACGTTCCGGGGTCATGCCGTCGGTTTGGGTCCGAGCGCGCGCGCCAGCCACGCTTCGGCCATCCGCAGATCGCGAGTGACGGTGGCTGTCCCGATTTCGAGCACGCCCGCGATCTCCTCGCCCGTCAGCCCGCCGAAGTAGCGCATCTCGATGATCTTCGCCTTCCGCGCGTCCAGCGCTGCGAGTTCATCCAGAGCATGGTGCAGCGCCATGACGTCGAGGTCCGTGCGTCCGGCCGAGCCGTGCAGTTCGTCGTTAAGTTCCACCTTGACGCCGCCGCCGCCGCGCTTCTCCGCCAGCCGCGCCCTGGAATGATCCACCAGCACCTGCCGCATCACGCGCGCCGCGATCGCCAGGAAGTGCGCCCGCGTTGAAGCCCCCACGGCACTGTGCTCCACCAGCCGCAGATAGGCTTCATGCACTACCGCGGTCGGCTGCATCGTGTGTTCGACCCGCTCCCGCCGGAACATCGCGCCCGCGATCTGCCGCAGGTCCTCATAGATCAGCGGCGCCAGCCGGTCCAGCGCGGACCGGTCCCCCGACTGAAGGCTCAGCAGCAGTTGTGTCACTTCGCCCGGCGCTGGCATCCTTCGGAGAATTTTACCGCGCCGCCCGCTCTCACGGCCGTGCGATAAACTCTCGGCCATGCGACCGCTGCTTGTTTGCCTGCTCGTTTCCGCCGCGTGGGCCGCCGAAGAGAAGAACGACATCGAGTTCGCCCGCCCCGGCGGCGCGCCCCTGACGCTCGACGCCTCGATTCCCGAAGGGAAAGGCCCCTTCCCCACGGTCATTGTCGTTCACGGCGGCGGCTGGCAGAACGGGACCAAGCGGAGTTACGAGAAGCCGGTCCTGCCCGTGTTGACCGAGGCCGGCTTCGCCTGGTTCACCATCAACTACCGACTCGCGCCCCAACACAAATACCCTGCCGCCGTCGAAGACGTTGAAGCCGCCGTTCGCTGGGTGAAGGCCCACGCGAAGGAGTACAAGGTCGACGTCCGTCGCATCGCCCTGATGGGCGAGTCGGCCGGAGGGCATCTCGTCGCGATGGTCGGAGTCCGGCCAACCCAGGAAACCCGCGTCCAGGCGGTGGTCGACTTCTACGGACCCCACGACCTCGTCAAGCGCGAGACCGAGCGCGGCGAGGTCACCAAGCCGCTGGCTCAGTTCCTCGGCATCGACAAGCTCGACGAAGCCGGTCTCGCGAAGCTCAAGGAGGCCTCGCCCATCACGTATGTCAGGAAGGGCCTGCCGCCGTTTCTCTTCATCCACGGCACCAAGGACGCCGCCGTGCCCTACGATCAATCGCCGCTCATGTGCGACAAGCTCAAAGCCGCCGGCAACCGGTGCGAAGTCTTCACCGTCGAGGGCGCGCCCCACGGCATCGGCCCGTGGGAAAAGAACCCCGAGTGGCAGGCCTACAAGAAGAAGATGGTCGAGTGGCTCCGCGCCACGCTCGGCCGCTGAGCGCGGGGTAAACGCTCAGCAGGAACTCGACGCAGAGCAGATCCTGGAGATTCGCGATGGCTTCGATGGAGGGCTTCGTTACCAGGCGAGCTTGAGGGACTTCTCCTCCCAGTGTTCGTTGGACTTGAGCATCTCGTCCCAGGTCACCTCCTTGTTTTGATAGGCGGCCTGGCGGCCGAGGATGGCGGAGAGGGTGGACTCGACGGAGACCTCGTAGTTGTAAATGGGCTTGCCTTCCTTGATGGCGGCGATGAACGCCTTGACGTTTTCGATGGCGCCGCCGCGGAAGGTGTCGTCCTTCTCAACGCCGGGGTAGGGGTTGTCGCCGATGATTCTGACAGTGCCGCCGTAGTGGGTGTCGGCGGTGCCTTTGATGCCGGTGACGCGGACGCAGAGGTCTGTGTAGGCGCGGTGGAGTTGATGAGAGCTGAAGGATGCGTGGACGTTATTGGGGTAGGTGAAATTCACGCAGAAGTGATCCCAGGCGTCGCCGGCGTCGTAGTCGGTGCCGCTCCAATCGGTCCGCCCGCCAGTGCCGTGGGCCTTGAGGGGGTGGCCGTTGAGGAGCCAGTTGGCGATGTCAATGACGTGGATGTTCTGCTCGACGATGATGTCGCCGCCGAGGACCTTGTCCATATAGAAGTTCCTGACGCGGACTTGGCCGGGGTCCATGCCGGGGAGGCCCTTGTTCTTCGAGGGGCGGCTTGCGTAGTAGAAGACCTGAGCCAAGGCGGGCTTGCCGATGTCGCCGCGGTGGACGCGGGCGGCGACTTCCTTATAGACGTCGCGGGCGCGGCTCTGGAAGTCGACCCAGAACGTGAGCTTCTTCGCGCGAGCGCGCTTGCCGCTTTCGATGACCGAGTTGCAGCCCCAGACGTCGACGGCGCAGGGCTTGGCCATGAAGACATGCTTGCCGGCGTCGACGGCGAAGCGGGCCTGCTCAGGATGAAAATACGTCGGCGTCTCGATGACGACGCCGTCGACCTTGGAGTTGGCCAGTTGCTTCGCGGCATCGGGGCCATAGTAGGCGCGCGAGGAATCGATGTTCCACTTGGCGCGAGTGGATTCGAGGTTCTCCTTCTGCACGTCGGCGATCGCCACGACACGCGCGCCGGCGAACTCGGGGAAGAATGGGCCGATCCAATTGCCTCGCCCGCCGGCGCCGACGATACCGACTTCGACGGTCGAGTTCGCCTGCGAACCGAACACGGTTTCGGGCTTGAGGATGGTGATGCCGGCGGCGGCGGTCTTCAGGAAAGTGCGGCGTGGGTCAGTCATTGTGCGAGTCTCCGGGTGGCGTCAACGAGATAGTGATTGAGATCAACTGCTTTCTTGAAGTCGGCCTGGGCGGCGGCGGTCTGCTGGAGACCGAGTTTGCCGAGACCTGAGATGTAATAGGCCATGGCCTGACGCATCTGGGGCGAGGTGCGTTCGCCGAACTTGGCGAAGAAGTCCGTGCCCTGCGGACGGCGGCTCAGGGCCTGATTGGCGGCGTCGAGCAAGGACTGATAGACGGCTTTGGCGCGGGCGGCCTGGCCGAGCTTTTCGAGCGACTGCGCCTGATAGTAGAGCAGCGCAGCGCCGCTATCGACGGTGGGGTGCGGGTTGTCTTCAGTGCCGATCAACGCGCTGGCGGATTCGCGCCATGACTTCTGCGCGGCGGCTTTATCGCCCAACGCTTCCTGCGCGAGGCCGGCGAAGTAGAAGACTTCGGGCGCGCGCGAGCCGCGATAGGAGCGGGTGGCTTCGAGGGTGGTTGGGTACTCGATGGCGGCTTTGTAGTCGGCAAGCGCGCCGGCATAGTCCTTGGCGGCGAACTTCTTGTGGCCGCGCATGAGCATGGAGTCGGTCCAGGCGTCAGTGAGGGAGAAGCGGGCGCCGCCTTCCCACAGATGGAAGTGGCGTTTCTTCATGATCTCGACGGCTTCGTCGGCGCGGCCGGAGAGGATGAGGTTCTGAACGACGCGCGACATGGCGTCGTCACGGCCTTCGGCGGTCTTCCGGTGCTTGTCGAAGAGCGCCATGCGTTCGGCGACCGGCTTTTGCGAGAACTCGTAGAGCCGGTCGAGCTCATAGAGCCACAGCGGCTGGTTGGGGTCGATGGCGATAGCCTGTTCGAGGGCCGCGATCGCCTTGGGCACGCCGTTGTCCTGGCGCGTGTACGCAACCGAAAGATTGCGCAGCGCCATGGCGAGCTTGGGGTCGTTGGCAACCGCCTGCTGCCAGAGATTGACCGCGTAATCGGGATCGCGGTCGAACATGAGAAGACCGAGATAGTAGGGCGCGCGCGAGTCCTTGGGGTTGGCGGCGATGGCGGCCTCGAGCGGCGCGATCATTTCGATCTGGAAGGGAAAAACGAAATCGATGGGCATCTCCGCCGCGCGCTTGTAATGAACCTTCGCCGTCTCTAAATTGCCCGTCTTTTCGACCAGGTAGCCGCGCCAGTAAAGCATCATCGGGGACTTGACGGGCAGCATGTCGACGAGCGCGTTGGCCTCGACGTCAAGCCCGGCGGAAATGGTGCCTGCCACAATTTCGAGGCCTTCGGAGGGGAAGTCCTTCGAGATCTCGGCCAGCTCTTTGAAACTGCCCCCGCGGGGATCGAGCGGATCGATGGCGCGAATCTTCGCAGTGGCTTCACTGGCCTGCGGGCCGCGGTTCATACGGGAGTGGATCGTGGCTTCCAGATGGAGAGCGCGGGTGTTCCAGGCGTTGGTGACCTGAGAACGCCTGGAGAGTCTGACGGCGCCTTCGAGATCCTTCCGGAGACCGGCGATTTCGGCGAGCTGGAAGTAAGAGGCCGACTGCCAGGCATAGTTCCAGGCGGCGCGCTGCAGCCAGTTCTCGGCTTCGTCGAGCTTGCCCTGCATCTTGAGAGCGACGCCGAGATAGTAGAGAGGTTCGCCATCCTTGGGGCGCGTGTGGTTGTAGGTGACCTTCCCGACCGCGGCGCGAAGGAGCTTCTCTGCTTCGGGGAAGCGGCCGCGTTTCAACTCAAGCAGGCCCATGGCGGTGTTGGCGCGGGAGTCCGTTGGATCGCGCTTGAGGGCCTCCCGATAGTAAGGGTCGGGCTCGACGGAAGGGTTGTGGAACTGCTCGAGGCGGCGGCCGGCCAGGAGAAGATCCTCGGTGGTCTTCATCTTCGCGGGCTCGGCGGGAGGAACGACGGCGGGCGGCTTGGAGAGCCTGACGAGAGGCTCGGGCTGCCAGGAGACGAGCGTGCGGCCCCCGGCGATGAGCGAGGCTTTCAACTCAGTCACGGGCGGAAGCGGCTTCAGATCGATGGTCTCAGTAAAGGCCTTGGCCGGATCGATCGCGATGGTCCTGGACCAGACTTCCTTGCCTTGGCGGGTGAGGACGGCCTTGGCCTGCGGCCAGGCGGCGGTTGTGTGGAAGCCGAGGAAGAGCCTGCCGTCGCGGGCCTCCATGTTGACGGCGGCGTCTCTGGTGGCGTTCTTGGCCGCTCCGATGGCGCGATAGGGATACCAGTATTGGTTGGTCTGCTTGGCCTCGTAGGGTTCGAGCCATGAGTAGTCAGGCTGGTTATCGCTCCAGGCCCCGACCATCAGTTCGAGATAAGGGCCGTCGGTGTCGCTCAGGATGTTGTCCCAGAGGCGGCCGCTGGGGCCGGTGCCCCAGGTGAAGAACTTCTTGCCGGGAACCTGGAAGCCGTCGGCGACGTGCATCGTGCCGGCCAGCTTGCCGTGGTCGTAGCCGGCGACGAACTCTTCGTCGTCGTTAC
>CAYWST010000280.1:0-7843 GCA_964461075.1 uncultured Solibacteraceae bacterium
CTGATCTGGGGCTCAAGAGCCACGCCCAAGAAACTTGGTGAGAAAAGCGGGCTAGGGTTCCGGCCGAGGTTCTCAACGCGGCTAGAAACGCCAACGGCGCTGGGGCACGCACAATCATCAACCCCATGAGCGGAGTCATGTCCGCCTGGGAGGAGCAGGCGCCTCCCGATCTGGGAGGTTTCTGGCGCCTGCTTGCCAAGCCGGAATCCCGCGGTGCGGACCTGGCAAAGTGGCGCGAGGAATTGCTCTCTACCCGGCCGGGTTTGGCCTCCATCCCTGCGGACAGCGATGTCCCAGTCTGGCTCCAACGCCACCGGATGTCCGTTGCCGGCGCCGTGGCCGCCACCCAGGGCCGCCCCGCTTTCCTCTCCTTCCGGCTGGCCGGCGTTCAAGAGTTCATCGATCGGTCGAGGACCACCGCCGACTATTGGAGCGCAAGCTCTCTCCTGGCGCACGCCGCCTGGGAAGCGGCAAGGCCGCTGGTTGAAACTTTAGGTCCCGACACGCTAATCTTCCCCCGCTTCGAGATGACCCGCGCGGGGCGGGCGTTTCTCAATCTGGAAGGCGGCGTGACCAGCTTCCCAAGCGGCTTCCTGGCAATCGTGCCGGCGGGAGAAGCGGGGCGCGCGCTCGCCGAACAGGCGGAAAAATCGCTCGCTGACGCCTGGCGCTGTCTCAGCGAAAGGGCGCGTCAAGTCTTCTGCACCGGGTCAGGACTGAGCGCGAAAGAGTGTTCAAGTGTGGAACAGCTCTGGAAGCGGCAGGCGAGCGCCGAATCGGTCCTCGAAGTCTACTGGGCTCTGAAGGACTGGGGCGACCCCGCCGGGTTCGATTATCGCCGCGCCTTCAAAGAAATCTCAGCGTCCATCGAATCCCGAAAGACCCTCCGGATGGTTCCCACCATCGCGGAGCCCGGCTTGAAGTGCCATCAGGATGGGATTCGTGAAGCGCTCCCCGGCGGGAGCGTGGAAAAGCAACGCGCAGCCGCCATCTGGCGTTCGTTCTGCGCGGCCAATTGGGCGAAAATACAAGACGGCGAGCGGGTCGTGGTCGTCCTCCAAAACCGCTTCCGTGAATCGGAGAGGCTCTCGTCCGTCGCTGTGATCAAGCGCTTGGCGGGCAGGCTGTTGTTCGAGCAACTGGCAAACGCGAAGATCTCGTTCCCCTCGACGCTCTCGGTCGCCGTTGTCCCGTTCCTTGAACGACTGGCGGCAATCAGAGAACAGAAAGTCCTATCCAAACTCGTGGAGTTCCTTGAGCAAGCAAAAGCGTTGCGGGAAGCTCTGTGCGAAAAGCCTCTCGCGGTTTCGCCCTACCCCTCGACACTCTCCGCCGCCCTCGGCGAGGAGATCGCCTCCATGGACGGGTCCTGGTGGTATGACACCAGTTACCGTCCGGCTAAACTCGTCGCCGAGTACGGCGAGATCGCAAACAAAGGCAAAACCGGCCAGCTTGCTGCGGGGGCTCTGGAAAGTCTCAGGAAGTTCCGCGAAACCGCGAACCTCAAGGAGCCCTCCCGCTACTTGACAGTCCTCTGCGCCGACGCTGACAACGTTGGACGGTGGATTGCCGGAAGCCATCAGTTGCGCTGGGCCGACTCCACTGCCGTCCCCATTCATGCCATCGAAGGAGCGCTGGCACGGCCGGCGGACCTCTTCAGCCACATCGCCCTCACCGAGTCGCTCAGCCTCGCGTCAGCCGCGGCTGTGCATGCAATCGAAGCTTTGGGAGGCCGCGCCGTCTACGCCGGCGGCGATGACTTACTTGCGTTTTGCCCCGCTGGCCGCACCATCCAGGCATTGGACCGCTTGGCGCAGGCCCACGAAGCCGGGGCCGGCTGGCATGACGGCAGCGCGCGTGCTTCCGCCCGGCTTACCCTCAGCGCCTCCGCTCTGATCGTGCCCGCCAACAACCCGCTCGCCTCAAGCGTCGAGGAGTCGTCGAGGCTGCTCCATGAGATTGCGAAAGACAAGCAGGGCCGCGCCGCGGCCTCGGTCGGCATCCTTCGGCAGAGCGGCCAGGAGACGGTCGCCTCCGCCCATTGGACCTTCGGAGCCGGCATCAGGCCCTGGGCGGATCTCCAGGCTCTCGTGGGCCATCTCCGGTCTGGAACCGTTTCTCCTCGCGGGGTCGCCAAAGTAGAACACCTCCGGCATGCTCTGAAGGATCTTGATCCGCGCGCCGCTTCCCGCGCCGCGGGACCGATGCTGCGCCACCTGTTCGGCATCGATCCCAGCCGGCCGGAACATCAGGAGCCAGCCCTTCTCCTCGACAACCTGGCCCGCGCCGCTGCCTCAAACGCGGAGGAAATGGGCGCCAGGGGCCACACGGCTTCCGACGGAGCCGCCGCCTGGCTCCACTTGGAGGCTCAGCTTCTCTTGGCCCGCTTCCTTATGCGGCAGGAGGAGACCGTATGATCCGGGTACGCCCCCTCGATGCCGCCCTCTTCAAGGACGGGAAACCGTTCACTCCCGGCGAAGGGACGAGAACGCGATCGTTCGTCCGCCTGCCGCCCCAGGAAACGCTTTACGGCGCGCTTCGCCATCTCCTCCTCCAGGAGAACAAAGTCGACCTGCAGAGCTACCTGGAAGGAACAGCGCCGGAAGACGCCCAAAAACTGCTCGGCGCTCCGGCCAGCGGACGCCTCGGCGAGCTCGAAATTGCCGGACCGTTTCTCGAAATCGAAGAGGGTCCGCGCAGGGAATCCCTCTTCCCGTGGCCCGCGGACGTCGTTCGTGTCACAAACACCGGGGAATACGCTTATCTCACCCCGGCGCCCATGAATGAACGCCCCTGCGCCAATTGGCCGCATCAGTGGATCCGTTCTCTCATGCCCATTCGCGCTGGAATCAGGTTTGATCCCGCCGACAGCGTCGAATTGAGCATGGAGACGCCCGACGCCTTCCTCCTCGCCACCGGGCCGGGACCTGCAGCGCGCGAAAACGACTCGCTGCGCCAGTACCTCATGCAAGGCGGTCTCGTCAGGGAAATCGGCGCCAGTCACGTCTTCTCCCCTGAGCCGCACACTGGCGTCGCGATCGCCGGCAACACTCGTACTGCGAAGGACGGAGCCCTCTACACGGCGGAGTTTCTCCGGGGTGCGGCGAAATCCGTTCGCGTCAGTTACACCTTCGACGCAACTCCCGAACCCGCCTTCCGCCAGCCGCGCCTGGCCGGGATGGGCGGCGAACGCAGACCCTTTGCCTTTGAGTGCGCCGAAGCCCCCTCCTGGCGGCTGCCTCCATTTCGCGAGGAACGCCAAAACTGGCTCGCTGCACAGGTGGTCGACAACAGGCTCCAGTTCAGGCTGATCCTGCTGACCCCGGCCTTGTTCCCATCTTCAGGCTGGCTTCCCGATTGGATCGACCCTGACACCGGCGCTTCTCGCGCCGCATTAAACGACCAAGTGAATTACCAGTTGCTGGGTGCGGCGATTCCCAAACCTCTCTTTTTCAGCGGCTGGGATCTGCGGAAACGCGGCCCCAAGGATTCCCGCGCCCACATCGCCCCTGGGGCGGTTTACTTCTTCGAGGCCACCGGCGCCGCCCCGAACCTCGCGGAAGCTGTCATGAACCGTTTCTGGCTGCGCTCGATTCACCAGCCCGCCGACGATCGGGCCAAGGATGATCGGGCCAAATTAGGTCTCGGAATTTCCATCGTAGGAGGCATGTCCATTGGCTAGCGATCATTCGACGGCTCCCGCGGTTCCAGGAGCCGCCTTGCTCATTGCATTTCACGCCGAGTCGGGCGTCCATGCAGGCTCTGGAGCGACTCTCGCTTATGTTGATCTGCCCATCCAGCGCGAGTCGTTCACCGGCATCCCGATCCTGTATGCCAGCACGGTCAAAGGCGCGCTCCGGGATCATTGCGAAAACACCCCCGACAAACAACGCGACGATGACCGCCGGAAACAGCTCGACGCCCTCTTCGGCCCTGAAAGTACCGAGGCGGCTGGATTGGCGCTCGTCCAGGAGGCCCGGCTGCTCCTGCTCCCCGTCCGCAGTCGCAAAGGCATCTTCGCCTGGGTCACCTGCCCCCTCCAGCTCGAGCGCTTGAGGCGGGACATTCAAGCCATCCGGCCATACCTTTCCGGACATGCAGCGGCAAACGCGGATAGACTAACTGCGATAGAGTTTCCCTCTGTCAGCGAAGGAGAGGCTCAGCCCTCCGACGCCGAGTCTCTCGTGCAAAGCGGAGCCATCTGGCTGGAGGACTTCAAATTCTCGCTCCTCCCCATCCCCGATGGGCTGACGACGCCGGACTGGGCCCAATGGCTCTCCGAATGGCTGTATGCCACGCCCGCCGGTAAGTGCGAAGAGTGGTGGAAAGACCGGCTCAGCAAACACATGGTCCTCCTCAACGACGAGGACTTCCTCTACTTCGCCGAGATGCACTTGACGGTGGAAACTCACATCCAGATCGGCGACAAAGGAAATGTCACGAATGGCCCGTGGAATGAAGAGTATCTCCCCGCCGATTCAGTCCTCTCCTCCACCATCACCGTCCCGGATCCCATTCCGGGTTCACTCGGCGCGGAGGTCTTCCCGGACCCGGGCTCTGCCGGCGGTTTCACACATGGAGAATTGCCCCACGGCGCGCGGATCCGAATCGGTGGTAAGCAGTCGCTCGCTAAGGGTCTGGTCCGATTGGCGTCTCTGGGCCAGCCTCCTGCTCAAGCGGAGGTAGCGGGCTCGTCACCGGAGGAGCCGCGGCAATGATCAACACGGCGCATTTGAGACAGATGGCGGCCCTCCTCGTGGTCGAGGGACAGGCGCCGACGGAGCCTGCCGGCCGTGACCGCGCGGCCGAGTTTAGGAACCTCTGCGAGAGTCTTCCCGGACGGATCCACGCCAACGGAATCGTTCGCGTGATCGCCTACCTTGAGAACAACACAAACAACACAGAAGCCCCGAAACGAAGGGTCGCCTTGGAGGCGCTCACTGCCTGGGCGATATCCAGTGACGCGCCGATTGCCTGGCCCGAAGGATGCATCCAGCCAACCCTTCGGGACCGTCTCTTGAACCCGGCGGCCGGCCACACCACCCTCCGCGACTGCCAGCGTGAAGCGTTGCGCTTCGCCGAGTGGTTAAAGCACTGGGCTCAAGCCCTTCTCCCGAAGAAGAAGAACGAGTCGGGGACTTGACCATGCAGCCAGCGATTCAACGCCCGGGCTGCTCGAATCTCTCTCTCTGGTACTACCGGGAAGACAGCCTGCCCGTCGAGTGCATGACGCGGGGAAGGCATGGCGAAAACACGCGTGACGAGAACAAGGTAGCGGATTGGATGAACGGGCTGCTCGAAGGCCGCGATTACAAGGAGCTCATCAAAAATCTCAGACTGCGGTTCCACGCCACTCTCGCCTCGATAAAGAGGAGCGGGCTTGCGATTCGACTCCTCCGCGCCTCGCTGCTCCGCCCCGCCGCCATCGGGCTCTCGCACGGCAAGCTGGACGAACTCAGCTTTCAGTTTCATCCCCTCTACGGAATCCCATGGATCCCTTCATCGGCGATTAAGGGCGCCACTCGGGCGTTCCTCACCAGGTACTATCCTGAGGATCTTTCCAAAAAAATCGACCAGCTCCTCGGGACCACCGTGGCCGCTTCGCGGGTCGCCATCACCGAAGCTTGGCCGCTCCCGCTCGTGCCGGACCAGCGTTACTTGGAGGCCAACGTCATCAATCCGCATGCCGTCCCTTTCGCCCGGGACCCTGATCGGAACCCTCCCGCCGATTGGTACGACCCGGTCCCGATCTTCTATCTCAACTTGAGGCGGGGCGTTCAGTTTGAGTTGGCGCTCATCGCGGAGCGGGCGAAAGGAAGCGAAAGCGACTTGGACACTGTGGAGGGCTGGCTCTCCCAGAGTCTTCGATGGGCTGGAGTAGGAGCCAGAACCAGAAAGGCCTATGGCCGGTTTAAGCTGGAGCGGGTCGAGCCCGAACCGGACGCGCCCCCCCAGGGAGATTGACCAGGCCATGCGAATCGTGATTTTCAACATGGGGACTCAGGAGCCGCGAGTGAACCTCGCGGCCGATGGCCTGCCCGCCGATTACGTCCCTGTCGGCAGGCCTCGCAATTCTCACGATGAAGACCGGCTTTCGGCTTTGCTTGGGGCCAACTGCAAGCGCACATTGTTTGAGCGAACGAAAACCTTCCTGACGAACCCTGCGCTGCACGGCAGGCTCTTTTTTCCGTTCGTCGAGTCGGTGCTCATGCGCTGCAAGCAGGACGATCTCTGGCCTCCTGACCTGATCCTGATCGCCGGGACGGACAACCGCGCGGCGGGTGCGGCCGATCCGCCGTTCGCGAGAAACGTGCCCTTGGATCCAACTGACCCGCTCCACTGGGATACCATCCACTCAGCTTTCCTCGTCGAAAAGCGTCTCAAGGCCAATCCTGCGTGGAGCGAGCAGATCGCCGATTGCAAGTTCGAGGTGATGTCCTTTGGTCAGGATCCCCATCTGTACCTGCAAGCCAGCATGCACATCGACGCCTACCTGGCTGGGCGGGATGATGTCGAGCAGAATTTGAAGGCCGCCTCGTCGATCGTGATCTGCCAAAGCCCTGGCCTTCCGATGATCAATGCCGCTCTACTGCAAATGGCGATTCGGCGCAATCGCCTGGCCGTGCGCCCGGTGCAGGTGGATCAGCTTGACGAGAATCTGCTCTTGCACGGCGCCCCTCAGCCTCAGCGCATCCATGCCGCCCCCGAGCACTTCATCCGTTTCCAACAACTGTGCGCCCAGTGGGACGATCTCATGGCCTTGGACAACTTTGCCGGCCTTCTGGTTCTCGCGGACCAGATTCCCGTCTTCCAAAGGCCGGGGACCGAAACTGCAAGGCAGGCTCTTCTTGCACTGCTGAAAGATCTCGATGCCATGTGGGCGCTGCGCCCCGACGGCCATTCTGGGCCGATTCAACACTATCGTGTCGCGCTGAACAAACTCGAGCGCTGTTTCGAACGGATGGGCCTGCTGCCCGGGGTTCAGCCAGGCCAGCCCCTTGAGTCTCAGGTGCTCAACGACGCGGTTTACTTAACCGCTCTCATCGTGGAGCGGCTCAAGCACTTGCTCGTGGCCTCCCTGGAATGTATTGATCTCGCAGCTTTCCATCGCCCTAGTGCGCCCGTTGGAAAGAGAATCAGCCAGGGTCTCCGGAATTTTTCTCAATATAGAGATTGGCTCCCACGCCATGTCGACCAGCTTTGGCGAGATCTGCAGCAGTTCGATGCCTTCGCCACACTTCGAAATACGCTTGTTCATCATCTGCACGTTCCCCCGCAAGAGGAGTTTGAGGAGCAGATTCGCCGCACGGCGAAGTTGCTTGGGTGCGACGAGTCTGGCCAGACGGCCGGATTCATCCTCCAGAGCCTCCACGCGATGACCGGTCAGCTCGAAGCAGCCATGCGCGACAGCGTGTGGGCGCCGAGACCCAGTCCGCAAGCCCTCCCCGGAACACTGCGAAAGAAAAAGCAGGACGCGGCAGGCGCGCGAAATCGCCTGGGGAAAGAGATGGAAGCATGACCATGCAGCCCCAATTGCCGGCTCCAGGTTTGAGCAAGCAACTGACTCTCCTGACCCCGCTCTATTCGCGTGGCGGCAGGGACACTGAAATCATCCGGCAGGAAGGCGTCCTGGCCTCCCTGCAGCTTTGGTTTCGCGCCTTCACCGGCGCCTTCGTTGGGGCTCCTGCCCGCGCGTCGGTGCAGGCGCTGCCTCAGGGACATGCCGGATGGAGCCGAATTCTGAAGTTGCAGAGCTCGCTCTTCGGGTCCACCGACGCTGCCGGCGCATGGCTTTGGAATGTCGACGAAGAAAACGTCTCCACCTCTGATGAGTACGAAAACC
>CAYWST010000281.1:0-7839 GCA_964461075.1 uncultured Solibacteraceae bacterium
GGTATACACGATCGTGGACGGGATCAGGGGCCGCGGCCACTACGTCGGCACCTACATGGCCTGGGGCGTGAATAACAACGGCTGGTGGGGCGAAGGCGAAATCAAGTTCTACATGGACGGCGACGACAAGTTCCCAACCATCGCCGGCACCGGCACCGAGGACTACTTCTGCGGCTCCTATAACTTCGAGAACAAGGAGCGCAAGGAGTACGAGCCCTTCACCACGAACTACTCAGGCCTGGCCCAGGTGATCAAGCCCGACGGGCTCTACCAGTCACAGCAGCGCTTCGGACTTTATCGCTGGCACCTGACCGATCCCATCCGCTTTGAAGCCGATCTGAAGGTCACCATTCAGGCCCTCGGCTGGAAATACAACCGCACTTACCTGCCGCTGATGGACGACATCGCCTCCGTGGCCGTCTGGTACCAGGTGGAGCCCCATAACCCGTTCCCGAAACTGCCGGAGAAGGACGAACTGGCTGTGCATTGATCTGATCCCTCTCGGTTGCAAAGCGGCTCACATCCAGTCTCCGTGCTGCAAGCCGGGTGCTATCCCTTCTCCTGCGGCTTCCAGGCGCCAGTCCCGAAGACCCTCACCCGGACTCGATGCGGAGGGCGGGCTATCGAATTTCACGTTACATCTGTACAAATCTCCGTAATCACTGTAAATTGAGACAAACCTAGCTGATTGCGTGACATGCTGCTGTTCCACGAGCATGGCTTGAATCAATGGATGGGAGGTCTCATGAAGTCAAGTCTTTTCAATAGGATGCTGCCAATTCTGGCACTCGCCGCGCTATGTGCGACCCCAGCCCTCGGCCAGACGATCTACGGATCCCTGGCCGGAACCGTCACCGACGCGAGCGGCGCGGTCATTCCCAGCGCCAATGTCGTCATCCGGTCCATGGAGCAGGGCCTTGTTCGCGAGGTCAAGACGGACTCGAGCGGATTCTGGCGCGCCACGTCGCTGCCCACGGGCCGCTATCAACTTGAAGTTGAAGTAAAGGGATTTGAGAAGATCATCCGCGGACCGCTTGTGGTCGACGCTTCGGTCGAGCGTTCCGTCGACGTGACCTTGAAGCCCAGCACCACGCAGGAAACGATCACCATCACCGAGGAAGCGCCGCTCATCGAGTCGACCAAAGCGCAGCTTAGCCATGGCGTTGAAGCGCGCCGCATTCTCGAACTCCCGGGGCAGAATACCCTCACGGGCCTCGCGCTCCTGCAGCCTGGTGCGGTTTCCAACAACAATAGCCGTCCCGGGTCCGGTTTCGTCGTCAACGGGGCGAGGTCCCGCTCCAACAACTTCATGATCGACGGCGCCAACAACAACGATCAGTCGCTGTCCATCCCCCGGCAGACGGTCGCCCCCGAGTATCTGGGCGAGTTTCGCATTATCACCAACAACTTCTCCGCCGAGTACGGCCGCAATTCCGGTTCCGTGGTCATGCAGATCACCAAGTCCGGCACGAACGAATACCACGGCATCGCCCGCTGGACGTGGCTCGGCAACGGACTCGACTCTTTGACCACGAATCAACAGCGGACCTTCAACGCCCGCAAGGCCGCTGGCCTTTCCGATTTCGCCGCCCTGCGCGCCGCCCGCGGCGTTGTCGTCAACAATCAGGTCGTGGTCGCCGGCGGGGGCCCGGCCATCAAGAACAAGCTCTTCTTCTATGGGGGCTATGATCTGGACCGATATCGCTCCACTGCCGTCCCCATCACCACGACGATCTCTCAGGCAGGTTTCGACATCCTGACCGCGAACCAGCAGTATTTCGCCCCCGGCTCGGTCCAGTACCTGAAGAACACCTACCCCGTGGCGAACGATCCGACCTCCCAGGGCGCGATCAATGTGGCGCTCCCCACCGGCAGCACCATCTCCGTCCCTCTGCAGCAGTACAATCGCGGCGCCGGCGCCGCCCTGAGCTACGGCCGGGACATCAATCGCGGCCTGGCCCGCGGCGACTGGGTGGTGAGCGAAAGAGACAATGTCCAGTTGCGTTACATCAAGGACGACAACACCGATCCCGGCTCCCCGGCGCCTCTGCCCGTCAACCAGATCGGCAGTATCGTCGTTAACCACAACGCCACCATCAACCACGTTCGCGTCTGGCAGCCGACGCTCGTGATGGAGACCCGCCTGACTTACGGCAGGCGCGAGGCGATCTTCTCCGAGAACCTCCCCGCGCAATTCGCCATCGGCGGCTTGCCCACAATCGGCAACCAGAACTACCCGCAGGGACGCACCGACAACCTGTACGAACTCACCAACAACTGGTCTCAGATGAAGTCCCGCCACACGCTCCGCTACGGCTTCAATTACCTGCAATTCAGACTGAATTCGTTCTTCGCCCCCTCGCTTCGTGGCGTCATTAACTATCCGAGCCTTTCCGACCTCCTATATGACCGCAATGCCAGCTTCAGCCAGTACGCCGGCACCGGTTCGGTCCCGGCGAAGACGCACGAGTTTCAAACTTTCATCGCCGACGACTGGCGCGCCACCAACAGCCTCACTCTCAACCTGGGCATCCGTTACGAGTACACCAGCGCGCCCTTCGGATACTTTTCCAACGCCCAGGCCGACGTCAACAACTGGTCCCCGCGTTTCGGCTTCGCCTGGAGCCCGAAATCGGACAGCGGCCTGGCGGGAAAGATCAGCGGCAACGGCAAGTTCGTCCTCCGCGGCGGCTACGCCATCAGCTACGACCAGGTCTTCCAGAACATCCTGCTCAACAACTCGCGGAACTATCCGCGCGGCGTGACCGTGACGCAATCGAACCTCACCGGCGCCCAGCTTTGGGATCCGGCCAAGCGCCCCGCGCCGCCGCAGCCCAGCGATTACCGCGGCAACCCCGATCTGCTGCCGATTCGCTACTACTCCCCCAACAAGCGCATCGCCCAGCCCTACGCACAGCAGTTCAGCCTCGGCATCGAACGCCAGTTCGCCAACAACTACGCCTTGAAGCTGTTCTACGTCGGCACACGCGGATTGAGCCTTGTCCGCGAGGTTGAGCAGAACCTGGGCTTCTACGCCGCCGCGGTCAACAACAATCCCAGCCTGCTCCAACCGGTTGTCCAGTCTTACGGCATGAAGCCCACGACGGTCAGCGGGCAGGCCGCCTTCCGGGTCGATCCCACAAAGGGCTCCATTCTTGTCGGCGACGGTTACGCCCAGTCCAACTACCACTCGATGCAGTTGAGCATTGACAAGCGTTTTTCCAAGAACTTCCAGTTTGAGGCCAACTACACCTGGTCCACCTATATCAGCGAATCTGACGACATCCTCGGCGGACAGGCCAACCGCACTCTGCCGTCGGTTCCTTTCAACATCCGGCTCGACAAGGCGCGTTCGGGCTTCGATCAACCCCACCGTCTCGTCTTCAACGGCATCTACCAGTTTCCTGAGTTCTTCGCCGGCAAGGGCGTTTGGGGCAGGCTGGTCGACGGTTGGCAGCTTTCCGGCATCGTGACGATGGCCCAGGGCTCGCCCTTCAGCATCCTCAACGGGCTCAATCCGTTGGGCATTCTTCCCGGGCAGATCTCGACCGTCGACCGCTCGCAGCGCGCGGGCTTCAACCCGGGCGGCGTCCTGAACCAGGGTACCAGCCCCTCGGTCTCGAACCCCATGTGGATCGCCTATCCGAACAACTCCGCCATCATCGGCGCCGGCGCCAACATTCGCCGTACGGGCGACACCTACAACGCGGATCTGGCGCTGGTCAAGAACGTGAAGACGTTCGGCGAATCACAAAGTCTGCAGTTCCGCTGGGAGGTCTTCAACGCCTTTAATCACCGGAATTTCACGGTGAATCCCACCAACACGGTCAACGCCAATACCAACAACACCAACTTCATGAACCTTGGCTTCACCAACGTCGGCGGCCGCGGCATGCTGCTGACCGTCCGCTACATTTTCTAAGCGCTTCCGGGTTGCCCGCGTAACTCCCGCCTGGCGATCAGCCATACTGGAAGGACGATGCAACCCGGAGCGAGTCACTCCGAGGGCTTCCGAAAGTGGGCTGCGGACTTCGCCTACCTGCGCGAAGCCTTCTTCACAATGCTCGAAGAGGATGGCGACATCGAACTCGCCGCCTTTCTGCGCGCTTGCTTCGAACAGGACGCTCCCCCGCCTGAACAGAAGCTGACGCTCCGCCATTGCCAGGCCCTGTCGATCGTCTTCCAACTCCTCAATATCGTGGAGGAAAACACCGCCAATCAGGTTCGCCGCATGAGCGAAGACCCGAGGCGGCACGACGCCGAACCCGGCTTGTGGCTGTGGAATCTGAACGACCTCAAGAACAGGGGCTTCTCCGAGGAGAGCATCCGTCAGGGCCTCGGCCGCATCACCGTCGAGCCCGTGCTCACCGCGCATCCCACCGAGGCGAAGCGCGCCACCGTCCTTGAACACCACCGCGCCATCTACCTCATGCTGGTGGAGCGTGACAACCGCCGCTTCACTGAAGTCGAACAGGCGATCTTCAATCGCCGCCTGCAGGCCGCGCTCGAACGGCTTTGGCGCACCGGCGAGATCTTTCTCGCCAAACCCGACGTGGAGAGCGAGGTCCGCAACGTCCTTCACTATCTCCGTGCCGTCTTCCCCGACGTCATCGCCCTGATCGATCTCCGCTTCCAACAGTCCTGGCGCGAGATCTTCAACTCCGCGCCCCCCGATCTGCCCCGGCTCCGCTTCGGCTCCTGGGTCGGCGGCGACCGCGATGGCCACCCCTTCGTCACCCCGGAGGTGACCGAACAGACTCTCGATCTGCTCAGGTCCAGCGCCTTGTCCCTGCTCCGCGAGCGCCTCCGGTCGCTCGCCGCCAAACTCAGCCTCGCAGACACCGGCACGGATCTTCCCGGCGCCCTCCGCGAAGCCATCGCCGCCACAGCGGCGCTTCTCGGCCCTGCCTCGCGCCAGGCGGTCGAGCGCAACGCCGGCGAGCCCTGGCGGCAGATGCTCAACCTGATGCTCATCCGCCTCGACGAGAACACGCCCCCCGCCGCGGCCTATCCCTCGGCGCGCGAGCTCGAACAGGATCTGCTTCTGCTTGAGTCCTCGCTTCATGCAGTCCGCGCCAACCACATCGCCGACCTCGATGTCCGCCCGCTCATCGCGCAAGTGCGCGTCTTCGGCTTTCACCTCGCCACGCTCGACATCCGCCAGAACAGCGCCTACTACGACCGCGCCATCGCCGGCCTACTCAAAGCCGCCGGCCACTCGCGCCACAACTACCCGGAGTGGTCTCCCGCCGAGAAGCTCGACTTCCTCAACCGCGAGCTCGAAACGCCCCGCCCGTTCACCGGACCTCACATGGAGCTTGAGCCGGAAGCCGCCCACATGGTTTCTCTCATGCGAGTCCTGCGAGCGCGCCTGGAGGCACATGGGTCAAGCGGTATTGGCCCCTTGATCGTCAGCATGACGCGCGGCCCGGAAGATCTGCTCGGCGTCTACCTGCTGGCGAGAGAGGGCGGCCTGCTGACGCAGACTTCTGAAGGGCTCGCCTGCCGCCTGCCCGTCTGCCCGCTGTTTGAAACCATCGAGGACTTGAATCGCGCCGAGGAGATCCTGGGACGGTTTCTGAAACATCCGTTGACGCGCCGCACTCTCAACCACCTCGCCGCTCCGGAGGGCCGCGAGCAGCTCGTCATGCTCGGCTACTCCGACTCGAACAAAGACGGCGGCATTCTCGCTTCCAGTTGGGGACTCTACAACGCCACGCGCCGCATCTCCGCCCTTGCCAGACGATCGGGCGTCAGCGTGGCCTTCTTTCACGGGCGCGGCGGGACTGTTGGGCGCGGAGCCGGACCCACTCATGTCTTCCTCGAAGCCCAGCCGCCCGGCTCTCTCATGGGCCATCTCCGTGTCACTGAACAGGGCGAGGTGATTTCGCAGAAATACGCCAACCCCGTCACCGCCACCTACCATCTGGAGCGCCTGCTCTCCGGCGTCGCCCGCACGTCGCTGCTGCATGAAGCGGCGCCGCCTGAAACCCACGACATGGAGGATCTCTGGGCTGAAGTGGTCGCCAGGTCCTATTCCAAGTACCGTTCTCTCGTCGAGCGGCCGGGGTTTGTGACCTTCTTCCGCCAGGCGACCCCCATCGACGCCATTGAGCACGCCCGCATCGGTTCGCGCCCCTCACGCCGTACCGGCCGGCAGACGCTGGCCGATCTGCGCGCGATCCCCTGGGTCTTCTCGTGGGGACAGGCGAGGTTCCATCTGCCTGGCTGGTATGGCGCCGGAAGCGCGCTCGACTCCTGCAGAAGAGAGCGCCCCGCGAGCTGGCCGCAGATCAAGCAGGCGGCGCGCGACTGGCCCTTCCTCAGCTATCAGCTCCACAACGTCGAGGCCAGCCTCCTCATGGCCTCGCCCGAAGTGATGCGCCGCTACGCGGAACTCGTCGACGATCCCGAACTGCGCGAATCCACTCTCAACGAAATCCTCGCCGAATACAGCCTCACGATCGACACCGTCTCCGAAGCGCTCGGCGGCTCGACCTCCCAGCGGCGGCCCAGATTGCTCCATGCCATTCAACTTCGCCGCGGCGCTCTCGACTGGCTGCACTCCGAGCAGGTCCGGCTCCTGGCCAGTTGGCGCTCGCGCGCTTCCGAGGAAGATTTGCAATCGCTGCTGTTGACCGTCAACGCCATCGCCATGGGACAAAAGGCCACCGGATGATCCGCACGCCCGCACTCTACTTCCTCCTCACCTCCGCGCTCTTCGGTCAATCGGATTGGCGCAGGCATGTCGTGGCTACCGGCTTCGTGAATCAGACCGCCGTCGCCGCCGACTTTACCGGAGACGGTCTCCCAGACATCATCTCCAATGACTTCAAGCGCACCCTTCTCTTCGCCGCCCCGGAGTGGAAGCCGCGCGTCCTGCATGAAGGGCTCCGCGTCATTCACGGCGAGACGATGGATGCCGACGGCGACGGCGATCTCGACTTCATCGGAGCCCAGTACAATCCAGCCGTCGTCTTCTGGCTCGAGCGCCCCGAAAAACCGCTCGAGCAGCCCTGGACCTTCCATCTGATCGACAGCTTCGATCAGGGCGGCGTCAACGGCGTGCACGGCCTGATGACCGGCGACATCGACGGCGACGGCAAGCCCGACCTCGCCGCCAGTTCCGGCCTGCCGAACGGCAACTTCCCCGATTCCATCGTCTGGTTCAAAGCGCCGCCCGATCCGCGCCGCGCCTCATCCTGGATCCGTCATGTCGCAGGCAAAGGCGACGCTCCGGGGTTCGCCCACTATGTCGCCATCGGCGACGTCGACGGCGACGGGAGAAACGACATCGCCAGCGCCGCCAAGTTCCCCCCCGGCGGCAACTGGTTCGCCTGGTGGCGCCAGCCCGCGCAGCCTGGCGCGGCTTGGTCCAGGCAGGCGATCGCAACGAATCACGAAGGCGCGACCAACATCGTCATCGCCGATTTCAACGGAGACGGCAAGCCCGACTTCGCCGGCTCCAACGGCCACGGCCACGGCGTCTTCTGGTTTGAAGCTCCTTCCTGGAAAGAGCGCTCCATCGACTCGCTCATCGGAGGTCCGCATTCCCTCGCCGCCGGAGACATCGACCGCGACGGCGACATCGACCTCGCCACCTGCGCCAAGAACTCGCTCAAATGCGTCTGGTACGACAACGACGGCCGCGGCGGCTTCACCGCCAACGTCCTCCATGAGGACCAGGCCAGTTACGACGTGCGCCTCACCGACGTCGACGCCGACGGCGATCTCGATCTGCTTGTCGCCGGCCAGGAGAGCAGGAACGTCGTCTGGTTCGAGAATCCAGGACCGCGCGCCGCCGGCCTCTACCGGCGCTTCTGCGCCGGTTGCCACAAC
>CAYWST010000282.1:0-7819 GCA_964461075.1 uncultured Solibacteraceae bacterium
GCGTGCCGCGACGCCGGGGGATTGAGGAACGGGATCAGCCGGTTCGTCTCGGTCGACCACAACATGATCTGCGGCTGCCCTTTTGCGTAGGTCGTGAACGCCAGACGCAAACCGTCGGGCGAAACCGCCGGAGTGGTCGTGATCGAGTTGAAGCGCGTCAACTGCCGCTGGTTGCCGCCGTCGAAGTCCATCGACCACACTTCCTTGCTGCCGGTGCGGTCCGAAATGAAATAGATCTTCGTCCCGGCGAGCGAAGGAACGCCAAATTGCGCCAGAATGTCGGCCGCGTACTCATGCGCGGCCTTGACGGCGCCCTCTTCGCTCAATGGGGCGTTGTAGAGCTTGCGGATCAGCTTGGCTCCGGCGACGTCCGGCACCGCCGTGTTGAACAGATGGCCGAACGCCACGAACTGCCCGCCCTGCTCCGCGGCGTAGCCGAACGCCAGGTAGTTGGCGCCGGTGGGCGACGCCGCCCAATCCGGCAGGCAGCGCCCGCCGCAATTCGTCCCCGCGCGCAGATCGCCTTCCTGCTGCGGCGGGCTCAGCGGGTAGAAGCTCTTGGGCGCGATTCCGAGCAATCCGGAACGCTCGATATCGTCGTACACGGTCTTGTTGAAGACGTCCGCGAACGGCGCCGCCGGCCCCGCCGCCCTGAAATCCGGCAGCGCGATCACGCGTTTCGTTCCGCCCGTCAGCTTGATGATGAGGTCGCTTTGCTGCGCCTGGCTGAAGGCGAGGGCCCCCAATCCAGCCGTAAGACAAAAGACGAACAGTTTGTTTTTGGTCATCGCTTCAACTGAAACCAGAATTCGATCACGGCCGAGTTCCCCTCGTAGCCGTTAGGCAGCGGCGGGAACGGCGCCGCCTCATAGATCGCACGCTGCGCCGAGTTATCCAGCAGCGCGTTGCCGCTCGATTGCACGACGCGCACGTTCCGGACCGTTCCATTGCGCAGGATTTCGTAAGTCACGATCGCGGGCGGCAACGTGCGGATGCGCGCGTCTACCGAATCCGTCCGCCACTTCTGCGCTACCCGCTCGCTGAGCAGCATCGCATAGGCGCCAAAGCGCGTCCCGAACGGAGCGCCCGTCCCAACGCCCACGCCGCCGCTGCCGGGCGTCTGCGAAAACAAGGGCGAAACAGCGGCCTGCCCCACGCGGCTCGTCACCTGGTTGTCGGCCACTTCTCTGCGGTCGGTCCGCGTCATCGGCCTTCGCTCGGCCAGTTCCCGTTTGCCCGGCCGCTGTTTGGACTTGAGCGAAATTGCGTCCGGGTCGTCCCGCCTGGAGGCTTTCCTGGTTTCCGGCTTCACCGGCTCGGGAATCTGCGACTTCGTGTCCTTGGCAAGCCGGTTCACCGGACCCGTCGCTCCTTCGATGGGGATCGACTTCACCGGCGTCACCGTGAACGCGCCGCCGCCCAGAGAGTTCGGATCGCCCCACGGCTCGCGCTTGCCGAATGGCACGAGGGCGAAGAACGCGATGGCGCCGGCCACAAATGCATGCAGGCCTACACTTCCGGCGAACGCGCCCCGCAGGCTGTCGCGACCTTCCAGGATGTCGACATGCCGCGTCATCGTCTTCGCGTCCGCTATTTCCTGCCTCCGGAATCGTCCGGCTGCGTGACCAGCTTCACGCCCAGCCCCGCTGTTCCTAACTCGCTCACCACTTGCGCGATCGGATCGTAAATGGTCTCCCGGTCCGCCCTCACATACACTTCCTTGTGATTCGGATAGCGCCGCCGGATCTCGCCGGCCACCTGAAGAATGTTGATCTGCTTCTCGTTCAGGTAAAGCTCGCCGCTCTTGCTGATGGTCACCACCGGCAGCTCCTGGGTGCTATCCTTCACCTGCTTCACCTTGGGAACGTCGATCTCCAGGCCGAACTCCATGACGTGCGCGGTCAGCATAAAGATGACCAGCAGCACCAGGACCACGTCCACGAGGGGCACGATGTTGATTTCGGCCAGCGCGCCTCCGCCGCCGCGGCGCCGCCGCGAGTATCCGCCGCCGTTTCCGGTGGAGAACGCCATCGCTCTACTCCTCGAACGCCCGTTCGGTCAGGTTCAGAAACTCGAGCGAGAAATCGTCCATGCGGGAACCGATTTCGCGGATCGTATGCCCGAAGCTGTTGTACGCCACAGCCGCCGGAATCGCCGCCGCCAGGCCCGCCGCCGTCGCGATCAGCGCCTCCGAGATGCCGGGCGCAACCGCACGCAGACTCGCGCCGCCCGCCGCGCCCAACCCCGTAAACGCGTCGATGATGCCGAGCACCGTTCCGAACAGCCCCACGAACGGACTCACTGTCGCCGTGGTCGCCAGCACGCTCATGCTCCGCTCCAGCCGCGTGAGCTCTTCGCTGATGCCCAGTTGCAGCGTGCGCTCCAGAGCCGCCTTGTTCATCACTTCACCGCGCGCCTTCACCTGCCGCGCCACCTCTTCATAGCCAAGCCCGAACACGCCCGTCAGCGGCGCCGCGCGAAACTGCTCGCTCACCACGGCCATCGAATCCAGATTCGGCGCCTTCCGGAAGGCGCGGAGGAACGAGGCATTGGCCGACTGCGCTCCGTTGAACTGGCGCCACTTGGCGAAGATCACCGTCCAACTCGCCAGCGACGCTATCAACAGCAGCGCCAGCACCAACTGAGAGACAAGAGATGCGCTTGCCACCAGCTCCCAGAGAGAGAGCTGAAGGAAGGCGCCGAAGTAAGGCAACGGCAAAATAGATTGGCCTCCGGCGGGATTCCCCTTCATGATACCGGAGCGCGGGCCCTGTCCGGCTCCGCTCCGAAACAATTTGCTTCGCTTCTGTCAGGACGAAACCGGCGCCGGAAAAGACGAAGGCGCAGCCGCGGTCCGGCAACTTATACTCGGTGATTGGCATGCTCGTCGAACTCGTCGTCGAGAATCTGGCTGTCGTGGAGCGGCTGCGGCTGCGTCTGCATCCCGGTTTCAACGCCCTCACCGGGGAGACCGGCAGCGGGAAAAGCCTTCTGGTCGACGCCCTGGGGCTCCTGCTCGGCGGACGCGCTTCGGCCGAGATGGTCCGGGGCGGGGCCGCCCGCGCCTTCGTCAGCGGCATCTTCGAACTTCCCGAAGACAGGCGACTTCGAAGCCTGCTCGAGGAAGCCGGCATCGAGGCCGAGGACGGCGAGCTTCTCATCGAGCGGGAAGTCGCCTCCGGGGGCAAGAGCCGCGCGTTTGCCGCCAGCCGCCCCGTCACCGCCGCGTTTCTGCGCGAGATCGCGCCCTTCCTGGGCGACATTCACGGCCAGCACGATCAGCAGCGGCTGTTCGACGCCGCCTCCCAGCGCGACCTGCTCGATCAGGCCGCCTCCGCCGACGCCGCCCTCTCGCGCACCGCCGAAGCCTGGCGCCAGTGGCGCGCCGCTCTCGCCGAGCTGGAAGAGCTCGACCGCGCCGAGCAGGACAAGCTTCGCCTTTCGGACCTCTGGACGATGCAGAAGCGCGAAATCGAGTCTCTCTCGCTCGCGCCCGGCGAGGACGCGCAGCTTGAGAACGACCGCCGCGTTCTCAAGAACGTCGCCCGCCTCAGCGAGAACGCGGCCGCCGCCCTCGAAGCTCTCAGTGAAAGCGAGACCTCCGCCGCATCCCTGCTCGCCCACGCTCTCAAGCGCGTCGAAGAACTGGCCCGCATCGACTCCGCCGCCGCGCCGCTGGTGGACCTGCTCCGGCCCGCTCAGATAGCCGTCCAGGATGCCGCGCTCGAATTGAGCCACTACGCATCGCGCCTGGAGGCCGATCCCGCCCGGCTCGAACAGACCGAATCGCGCCTCGCCGCCATCGAACGCCTCAAACGCAAGTACGGCTCCACCATCGAGGACATCCTCGCCTTCCTCGCCGAGGTCTCCGCGCAGCTTGCTGCCGTTGAATCCGCCGGCGAGCGGCGGGAAGCGCTCTCCGCGCGGATCGCTTCGCTGGAAGCCGGTTACCGCAAGGACGCCGCCGAGTTGAGCGCCATGCGGCAGCGCGCCGCCCGCCAGCTCGAAAGGCAGGTCGAGGCCGAACTCTCGTCCCTCGCCATGAAGGGCGCCCGTTTCGCTGTCCGCATCGAGCCCGCACAGCCGGCCGAGCACGGACTTGACGCCGTCCAGTTCCTGTTTTCAGCCAATCTCGGCGAGGAGCCGCGCCCGCTTGAGAAAGTAGCGAGCGGGGGCGAGCTCTCGCGCATCGCGCTCGCGCTGAAGACTTGCGTCACCGCGCGCGCCGCGCGCATTCCGCGCACTCTCGTCTTCGATGAAGTCGACGCGGGCGTCGGCGGCGCCGCGGGCGAAGTCGTCGGCCGGCGTCTCAAGCAGATCGCCGCATCCAACCAGGTCCTCTGTGTGACCCATCTGGCTCAAATCGCCAGTTTCGCCGACCATCACTATCTGGTAACAAAGCGTGAATCCGGCGGCCGGACCGTGGCCGATGTCGACGCGCTTTCAGGCGACGCGCGCGTCCGCGAGATCGGCCGCATGCTTTCGGGGCAGAAGCTCAGCGAGGAGGCCCTCCGCCACGCCGCCAAGCTGATCGAGCAATCGGCGAAACCTGAGACGTAATCCTTCGCGCCCCGCCTGCCGTCATGAAGGATGGGGTGAGATTATGAAAGCAATTCGATGGACTGCTCTTTTCGCCATCGCGGCGGCGGCATGCGCGCAGGAAATTGTCGAGACCTCTGAGGGGCCGGTGCGCGGCGAGCGCTCCGGAAGAACATGGTCCTACAAGGCGATCCCCTTCGCCGCGCCGCCGGTGGATGATCTGCGGTGGAAGCCGCCCGCCCCCGCGGCGCAACGTCAGTCCCTCCTCGAGGCGGTCTCGTGGGGGCCGCTCTGCCCGCAGGTATCCGGAAGCCGTGTCGTCGGCCAGGAGGATTGTCTCCATCTCAATATCTGGAGCCCGGAATCTCCCGCGGAGACGCCCGCGCCGGTCCTGTTTTGGATCCACGGCGGCGGCCATGTGCAGGGCGGCGCTTCCATCGTGGAGGGCGGCGTGCGCATCTATGACGGTGCGCGGCTGGCGGAAGCCGCGGGCGCCGTCGTCGTCACCATCAACTACCGTCTCGGCCCCTTGGGTTTCCTGGCGTTGCCTGAACTGAGTTCGGAGGAGGGAAGTTCGGGCAACCTGGGCACGCTCGATCAGATCGCCGCCCTTCGATGGGTGCGGAGCAATATCCGCGCCTTCGGCGGCGATCCTGATCGGGTGATGATCTTTGGCGAATCCGCAGGCGGCGTCGCAGTGTGTTCCCTGATGACTTCGCCCAAGGCCCGCGGCCTGTTCCGTGCGGCTGTGATCCAAAGCGGAGGTTGCACGGCCAGGACGCTTGAAAGCGCCGAGGCGTTCGGCAGATCGCTTGTGGAGGCCCTCGGCTGCAAAGGGGAAGCCGGCGCCTGCCTTCGTTCCAAAACGCCCGCGCAATTGCTCGAGGCGATTCCTCCCGGGTTCAACATCTCGACCGAGCGTTCCGACTATGGTTCAGTGGTCGACGGCGTCGTGCAGCCCGCCTCGCCCATGGAGGTGATCGAGCGCGGCGAGCACACCCATGTTCCCGTGATCCTCGGCGCGAACTCGGACGAGACAAGCCGCTCCGTGCCGCCCATTCGCACCGAGGCTGAATATGCCGCGCTTGTCCGCAGGCAGTTCCCTGGCGCGCTGCTCTCTTCGATGGTCCTCGCCGAGTATCCGGTTGAGGAGTATCGGAGCCCGCAGGCGGCCTTCGTCGCCCTTACGTCGGATTCACGCTTCATCTGCCCTACGCGAAGGGCCGCCGCCGCTCTGCGCGGCGCCCAGGAGGCTCCGGTCTACCGCTACTTCTTTACTCACTCTCCCGAAAACGCCACACCCGATGTACGCGAGGATGGCGCCTGGCATGGCTTGGATGTGCTCTATCTGTTCCAGCAGACGGATCGCATCGCGGGCTACCGCTCCGGCGAGAAGGACAAGGCCGTCGAGTCGGCCTTCGCTTCCTACTGGTCCTCGCTCGCCGCTTCCGGCCACCCCAACTCGGGCGTGCTCATCGATTGGCCCATATCCGACGGCGCCGACTCCTACCTTGAGTTGTCGTCGCCACTCAGAACCGGCCAGGGTATCCGCACCCGCCAATGCGATTTCTGGGACCGGCTGCTTCGCCTGGGCCAGTAGAGCCGATTTGCGGGACCGCCGCCGCATTCGCTACTCTGGTGTACGGTGAGGTGCGAGAGTGGTTGAATCGGGCGGTCTCGAAAACCGTTGAACCCGCAAGGGTTCCGTGGGTTCGAATCCCACCCTCACCGCCATCGAATCGGCAGTTTAGAGGGAATTCAGGGCGTTGGGGCGATCCTGCCGCGTCAATGCAAAGACTGAATTCATCCAAACGTTGAGCTTGAGGGTTCTGGCGGGCGGCGCTCAGTCTGTTTCCGGGCGGCGCAGCCGCTCACCGGCAAGAGCGAACGGAGCGCTGCCTTGATGCCGCGCAATTGAGCGGGTTCAGTGAACGCCTGGAAGTTCTGTCCAATCATCTCGAGCGTCTGCGGTCCTGTTTTGCAACCGATGTCGTTCGCGCCGGCCAGGACAACGGGCGTGGCCGGATTAGGGCTGATCACATCCGGAAGAATGCGGACGCGCATCTGCGAAGCCGTCTGTCCGCTGATGCCGCGATTCACGGAAGGCTTGCAGGGAAAGAACTCGGCCAGCCGCCAAGCGACGTTGATGGAGCCGCCGGGGAAGACGACGCGGTTGGGGCCGGCGAGCGGTTGCGCCGCCGCGGGCAGGCGGCGATTGGCTCGTGGCGACTTGAACAACTCCGCCACCATCTACGCGGGCGCGGCTCGGGCTCTGGCGAAGCGGAGAGCACTCCCACTCAGAACGAGTAGCCCACATTCACGAACACGCTGCGGCCTGGTTCGGTGACGCGCGCGCCGTTGCGAAACGGGTCGCGCTGATAGGACAGGTGTTCGAGATAGTAGTGATCAAAGAGATTGTCGATTCCGGCGGTGACGGTGAAGCGGCGCAGATGGATTCCGAATTTGATGTTTGCGACCGCGAACCCTGCGGTCGGCGTCTCGAGAAGGTCCGTATCGACACGGCGCTGAGGGCGCGCGGCGATCCCTTCCACTTCTGAAAACCACGTGCGCCTGCCGTAGCGAATGGCCGTCCGTCCGCGGAGCGGCGGAATCTCCGGCAGGTTCGTATTGAAGATGTTCAGTTGGGGCGCCGCCTCCTTACTGCCGCGCACGTAAGACGCACCGCCGCTGATCGCCCAACGGGAGCCGATCGACCAGCCATAGGTAAGTTCGCCGCCGTAGAGCCTCGCGCTCACATTGTCGTAGGAGCGCGCCGACGCGTTCATTACGCCGGGCGCGCCGTCCTTCCCGGATGAGGCAGTCACCCGCCCGCCCGCGCCGATTGACCCGCTCACCCCGCCGACCAGCACGCCGTCGGGTTTGGTGACGCCAACCGCGCTTCCCGAATTTGACGAAAGCTGCGTGTATATCGTGCGTGGCGGCGACTCGTTGTATCGCATTGCGATTGTGAACAACACAACCGTGACCGCGCTACGCAACGCCAATCCGCAAGTCGTCGGCGACCTGATTCGGCCCGGCCAACGCCTGAACCTGCCCGACTGTCAACCGAGCGATGCAAATGCAGGGCTGACTCCCGCGCCGACCGAATTGGTTCAGCCCACTGAGCCGAGCGCGGTGAGCGGCACAGAGTACGTTGTGCGCGCAGGGGATACGCTGTACGACATCGGCCTACGCTTTGGCGTGACGGTGCAATCCATCATCAACGCCAACAACCTCACCAACCCCGATAACTTGCGCATCGGCCAACGCCTGATTATCC
>CAYWST010000283.1:0-7808 GCA_964461075.1 uncultured Solibacteraceae bacterium
AAGTTGCATCATTAGATTATTGATGACGAACACCTGGGAACTGCCGCACACGCTTGGAGCGCTGAGGCGGAGCGAATGGTCTGAACAACGTTTGAAAGACCGCAGCGTCAAGGACGAACTGCGGGAGAACCTGATTGCGAAACTGCAGCGCGGGGAAACCCTCTTCCCCGGCGTGCAAGGCTTTGATGACACGGTCATCCCCCAGGTCGTCAACGCCATTCTCTCCCGCCATAACTTCATCCTGCTCGGGCTGCGCGGCCAGGCCAAAACCAGGCTCATCCGCATGCTGACCACGCTGCTCGACCCCTGCCTGCCCGCCATCGCCGGCAGCGAGATCCGCGACAATCCCTACCGCCCGATCAGCAAATACGCCCGGCAACTTGTCGAGGAGATGGGCGAAGAAACCCCCATCGCCTGGCTCACCCCCGAGCAGCGCTACGTTGAAAAGCTGGCCACCCCAGACGTGACCATCGCCGACATGATCGGCGATCTCGATCCCATCAAGGCTGCTCGCGCCGGCCACGCCATCAGCGACGAGCTCACCATCCACTACGGCCTGCTGCCGCGCGCCAACCGCGGCGTCTTCGCCATCAACGAACTCCCCGACCTGGCCGGCAAGATCCAGGTCGGCCTCTTCAACATCCTCCAGGAAGGCGACGTGCAGATCAAAGGCTACCCCGTCCGCATGCCGCTCGACCTGCTGATGGTCTTCACCGCCAACCCCGAGGACTACACCGCCCGCGGCAAGATCATCACCCCGCTGAAGGACCGCATCGGCAGCGAGATCCGCACCCACTATCCGCTCACCGTCGAGGCCGGCGTCGCCATCACCAGCGCCGAGGCCTGGACCGCCCGCCCGAGTCCCGTGCGAGTCGACATCCCCGCCTACTTCCGCGAGACCGTCGAGAACCTCGCCTTCGCCGCGCGCGAAGACAAGCGCGTCGACAAGCGCTCCGGCGTCAGCCAGCGGCTGCCCATCTCGGCTCTCGAGAACGCCGTCTCCAGCGCCGAACGCCGCGCCCTCGCCTGTGGCGAGACTGAAGCCGTTCCCCGCATCTCCGATCTCTACGCGGCGCTGCCCTCCATTACCGGCAAGCTCGAACTCGAGTACGAAGGCGAACTCAAGGGCGGCGAAACCGTCGCGCGTGAACTCATCCGGGCCGCCGTCGCCCGCGTCTACTCGCGCCGTCTCGCCGAGGCCAACCTCAAAGACGCCATTCAATACTTCAATACCGGCGGAACCCTCCGCTTGCCTGAACTCGCCCCCGCCGAGGAAATCGTCCGTCTCCTCCAAAGTATTGAAGGACTCATGGAGAAGACGAAACACCTGGGCCTCAAGGCCAACGAAAGCGACGCCGCCCGTGCCGCCGCCGGCGAGTTCCTCCTCGAAGGCCTCTACGCCCTCCGCCGCATCGGCAGGAACGAGGAGGTCGGTTTCACTTCTTCCGTGGAGCCGAAACGGCAGGTCCCCGCCGTTGAGCAGGAGGAAGATGATTGGCCTCCCCAACGCCGCCGCAAAAACCGCAATTACAACTGAGGAGACCATCCCATGCGCCGGATCAACTACACGAAGTACGTTGAGGAAGACTTCGGTCTGGACGCCAACGATCTTCTCTCTTCTTTCGCGGGCTTCTTCCTCAACAGCGGTTTCTATGAATTCGACTCGCACTCGCTCGAGCAGTTGAAGGAGGCCATCCGCAGGGCGCTCGAAAACGGCGAAGTCCTCCAACGTGAGGCCCAGGAACGCTTTGAGGAGCAGTGGTCTAACATGTCGCCCGAGCAGCGCGACGACTTCCTTGAACGCATGGCCCAGAAGCTCGAAAAGGAAGGCTACCTCACTCGCGACGAAAATCGCGAGAACGCCCGCGTTGAGGTCACTGACAAGGCCATCGACTTCCTCGGCTTTAAGACTCTCAAGGACCTGCTCGGCGCCGTCGGCCGTTCCTCGTTCGGCGCGCACGAAACCCGGGAACTCTCCACCGGCGTCGAAACCACGGGCGCCTCCAAGCCCTGGGAGTTCGGCGACACGCTCAACCTCGACGCGCCCGCCACCTTATTGAACGCCCTCCGCCGCAACGGCCTCGAGGCTCCGCTCGACGTCGATTATCAGGACCTCGCCGTCCACCAGAGCGAGTACCAGTCCAGTTGCGCCACCGTGCTCATGCTCGATTGCAGCCACTCGATGATCCTTTACGGCGAAGACCGTTTCACTCCGGCCAAGCGGGTCGCACTGGCGCTCGCTCACCTTGTCAGGACGCAATTCCCCGGCGACAGCCTTCATCTCGTCCTCTTTCACGACACCGCCGAAGAGCTGAACATCGGCGAACTGGCGAGGGTGCAGGTGGGGCCCTACTACACCAACACCCGCGACGGCCTGATCCTCGCTCAGAAGATCCTCGCCTCTTCGAAGAAGGACATGAAGCAGATCGTCATGATCACCGACGGCAAACCCTCCGCCGTGACCCTCGAGGACGGTCGCATCTATCGCAATCCCATGGGCATCGATCCGCTCGTCATGTCGATGACCCTCGAAGAAGTCGGCCGCTGCAAGAGGCGCGGGATCCTGATCAACACCTTCATGCTCGCCACCGACTACCAATTGATCGCCTTCGTCCAGCAGGTCACCGAGATGTGCCGCGGCAAAGCCTACTTTACGACGCCCTATACTCTCGGCCAGTACCTGCTCATGGACTTCCTCAACCGCAAGAGCCGCACGATTCAGTGACAGACCCTACCCGTCGAACCGGTAGCCGACCCCGCGGACAGTTACGATCCAGCGCGGGTCGGCCGGATCGGCTTCGAGCTTCTGGCGCAGCCAGCCGATGTGAGTGTCCACGGTTCGCGACGCCACAGAAGGCCCGTAACCCCAGACTTCGCGCAGCAGTTCATCCCGCGAGACCACTCGTCCCCGATGCGCGACCAGGTACTTCAGCAGTTCGAACTCCCGCATCGACAGCGGCACCGCCTCGCCGTTCCGCCGCACCTGATTCTTGCGTGAGTCGAACTGCACGCCGCCGAACTCGAAGATCTCGCCCGCCGGAGCGATGGCCGCGCTTCGGCGCAGCAGCGCTTCGATGCGCGCCAGAAGCTCCATCGTGTCGAACGGCTTGGTGACGTAGTCATCGGCGCCCGTCTTGAGGCCGACCACTTTGTCGACGACCTGTCCTCGCGCAGTGAGCATGAGAATCGGCGTCTGGGCGCCGGTTTCGCGGATCCGCCGGCAGACCTCGAAGCCGCTCTTCCGGGGCAGTCCGACGTCGAGCAGGATGAGATCGAACGCGCCGGTCAACGCGGCCTCCAGCCCGGCGTCGCCGTCGGTGCGGCTGTCGACGCGATAGCCCTCACCTTCCAGCCGGTCAGTCAACGTGAGGACGAGACCCGGCTCATCCTCGATCAGTAGAATCCGTTTCGACATTTTCAGTCTCGAGGGGCAGCTCCATGATGAAGCGCGCCCCGCCTTCCTTCCGATTCTCCGCCCAGACGCGCCCGCCGTGCGCCTCCACGATCCGGCGGACCAGAGCCAGCCCAAGGCCGAAACCCTTGATCTGTTTCTCCCGGCTGCGCGAGCCCCTATAGAAGGGCTCGAAGAGCCGGTCGATCTCGGCCGTGTCAAGCCCGTCGCCGGAGTCTTCGACGATCAATCGCGCCTTGCGCCCTTCAGTTTCGACGCGCAAGCTTTCCAGTCCCCATCCGTGACGCTCGGCATTGTCGACAAGATTGCGGACACACTGACCGATGGCGACACGGTCGCCGACGACGAACACGCCGCTTGAGCCGGCAAGCTCCGCGAGGTCGAACCGTTCCTGTGCCGGCCGCCAGCGTCCGCTTTCGACGCCGGCATAGCTAAGGATCTGCTCCACCATTCCGGAGAGCCGCATCCCCTCGTCCCGCACGACAGCCCCGTAGCGAGCGACGGCCTCCGGTTTGTTCACCACTCCGTCGGCCAGGTTCTCGCCCGCCGAGCGGATCACCGTCAATGGCGTTCTCAGCTCATGCGAGACGCCGGCGACAAACTCCATCTGAAGCTGCGCCAGCCGTTGCGCCCGGCCTGTTGACCAGGCCAGCGCGGCCATGCTCGCCAGCAACACCAGCAGAATGGCTCCGCTGAGAGCAAGGTTCCGGACGCGGAAACGCTGGGCGGCGATCGCCAGTCCTCCGTCCCTGCTCTGCACCTGAACCGTCATCGGCTGTCCACCTCTAGCCGGGCCTGGAAAGAAGCCCCGGCCTTTCGGTTCTAAGGGCGGCCTGCCCGGCATGCCGGGGAGCCGCAAGCCTGCTTCCGCATCGTGGGGAATCCCAGACTTCCATCCGGACGTCGCAAAGATGACCTCGCCCCCAGGGCGGCCTTCGACGACGCGCACTTCGACGGCAGTCTCCTCGCCGGAGGGCCACTGCCGGGCGATCAGCGCGGGCCAGATCTCCTCGCGAAGCAAACGTTGATTGAGTTGCAGCGCCACCCACGCTTCTCCTGGACCGCGTGGCCCTCGGGGAATGGAGATCTCCCATGGACCGGCGCTTGGAACCGGCGAGACCCGGAACGAAACAAACCAACTCGATGGCGGGATGGTCCCTGCCTGAATGACGGCGCGGACCTGCTCAAACAGCGCTGTATCGTATTCCTGAGCAAGCCGCAGGGCGCCCTGCCGCATCCACTCCCGAAGCCGTTCGCTCTGCGCCTGGCTGATCTCGCCGGTCCAGCGCCACTGTAGCCACGCCAACGGACCCAGGCTCAGAAGCGCGGCGAGGAGAACCCACCGCCAGATTCTGTCCGCCGCGGTCATGCGTCCTCCATTGTCCCGCGCAGCCAGCTCTGTTCTGTCAAATCGGCGTCAAAAGCGGGCAAAGAGAAGTTGACCATGCTTGGCGGTTGCTTGTCCAACCTTTCGTGCCCGGCGCGCGTTCAAACCATTGCAGGGACGAAACGTCCGGCAGCATCGAAATCAGGAGAAGGAACACATGAAGCAACTGATGGCGGTTTTCGCGTTGGCGGCGGCGGCGTTCGCTCAAGGACC
Source organism: uncultured Solibacteraceae bacterium (assembly GCA_964461075.1). Lineage (GTDB taxonomy): Bacteria > Acidobacteriota > Terriglobia > Bryobacterales > Bryobacteraceae > JACADU01. The sequence continues at coordinate 5,013 of CAYWST010000283.1, forward strand.
GGCCGGCCGGCCGGCGCCAACCTATGACGACCTCAAGACCTATCTTGCGTTGACCGACGCGCAACTGACGACGCTCAAAAACGCGCACACGGCGGCGATGGAGAACGCAAAGACCTATTTCGACCAGATTCGCGCGAAGCAGCAGTCGCTGCGCAGTCTGACTGACGCCGCGGCCATCGCCAAGGTGATGGCGGAAATCAACGAACTTCAAGCCAAGGTGAAGTCGATCCTGGACGCGGCCCGCACCGCAGCGGTGGGCACGCTCAGCGCGGCGCAGCAGGCAAAGCTGAAGACCTTGCAGGACGCGATAGCATTAGGCGATGAGATCCGTCAAGCCGGATCCCTGGGCCTGCTGAGTCCGCCTGAAGGCTCCACGGCAGGGCCGGGCGGGCCAGGGCCCCGGGGCTTCGGCGGTATGCGCCGCTGAAGCGCGCAGAGGGGGATGGAATTCCCGCCATCCCCCTCAACTGGAGAGCATCTGCGTGGCTTCCGCGTCGTTGGTGAACCGCATCGCGCCGGCGTCCCATTCGAGGAACCTGCCGGTGCGCTGAGCGATGGCGCCGAGCAGCGTGAGCTCTGTGAGGAACGACCCGAATCCGAATTCGCACATTGCGGGCGGTCCACCCTTTGCGGCCGCGATCCATTCGGCGTAATGGCCGATGGAGCGCGGCATTTTCTTTTTCGGCGGGGTATAGTGCTGGTTTTCGGTTTCCGGCAGCAGCGCGGGTTTTCCGGTAAATCCGCTCCAAAGAACTCCTTTTTCGCCCACGAAGAAGATGCCGTCGTTCGGCAGCGGCTTGGCGCGATTCCAGCCCTCGGGCGCCGGCGGCTTAAGGCCGCCGTCGTACCACGTGACCGGTAACACGCCGCCGGAACGGCGCGGGAACCGCCAGGTGACGATGGAGGAGTGCGGGAAGGTTTCCGCGTTGCTCGTCTTCCTGCTGCGAGTCCAGCTCTCGCCGGCTTCACCGTCGCGAGCGAGAACCCTCACGGCTGCCCGGGAAGCTTCGACCGAGATCGGATCGCCGAGATCGAGAGCGCGGACGATGACGTGCAGCGTGTGGCAGCCCATGTCGCCAAGGGCCCCGGTGCCGAAATCAATCCAGCCGCGGAAATTGAAGGGATGGTAAATGGGGTGATACGGCCGCTTGGGGGCGTTGCCCAACCAGAGATCCCAATCGAGGCCGCCCGGGACGGGAAAAACTTCCACGGGCCGAGCCAGATCTTGAGGCCAGACGGGGCGGTCGCTCCAGACGTGAACCTCGCGGATGCGGCCGGCGGCTCCGGCGCGGACCCATTCGGCCGTGGTGACGGCGCCATCAGACCCGCACGATTGCACGCTCATCTGGCTGGCGAGCTTCTTCTCCGCGGCCATCTTCTTGAGAGCGCGAGCCTCGGCCACGGTTCGCGTCATCGGCTTGGCGACGTAGACGTGCTTGCCGAGTTCCATGGCGGCGAGGGCGACGGGAGCGTGCGTGTGGTCCGGCGTGCCGACGACGACGGCGTCGATTCCCTTTTCCTTGTCGAGCATCACGCGGTAGTCCTTGTACCGCGCCGCCGCTGGATAGACGGAGAAAGTTTTGGCGGCATAATTCTCGTCGACATCGCAAAGGACGGCGATGTTTTCGGTATCGCAGCCCTTGAGGTAACTGCGGCCCACGCCGCCGACGCCGACACCCGCGATGACGAGCTTGTCGCTTGGAGCGGTGAATCCCCGTCCCAGGACATGGCGGGGCACGACGAGCGCGGCGGCGCCGAATAGGGCCCTTCTTCTGCTGGCGATCACAACGTTTCTCTCACCTCCTCGAGAACTTCATCCGCCCAGTCCCTGAGCGCGGCCATCGGCATCGAGGCGGTTTCGCGGAACTCGATGCAGGATTTGCCTGAGCGTTTCGGACCGAGTTCGCCCGCGTAGCAGTCGAGCAGATCGGAGTCCATCACATAGAACATGACGCATTTCTTGCGTGAAGCAAAGCCGCAGATCCAGCGGGTTCCAGCGGCGTAGACCACCATGCCGTTCTGGCAGCGCTCGTCGGCCAAGCCGTCGAGTTTCGTACGCATCAGTTTCCGGATCCATTTCAGGTCCGCCTGCTGGTCTGGCGGCGCCTGGCCAATATATGCTTCTGCCTTAGGATTCGCGTTCACCATTTCGACATCATACGTCACAAAGTCGCAGAGCTGGGACATAATATTAGAGTGCGCTATCTCATATTCGCCTTGATGATTGCGTCCTGCCTTGAAGCGGAACAACGCGGGATTGTGATGCGCTCGGACAACTTCGAGGTGTACTCGAGCGCCGGGGAACGCGCGACGCGAGAGACGCTGCAGCATTTCGAGCGGGTCCGGAGCTTTTTCCATCAGGCTTCGCCGGGAACATCGCCGCCGGAGTTCCTGATTCGCGTTGTGGTGGTATCCGACCGCAAGGAATACGAGGCTCTGCGGCCCAATGACTTCACGATCGCTCATTACCTGAGCGGAAGACTGCGAGAGTATATCGTGATCGGGAACACCGCCGTGCAGGCGTTTCCAGTGGCGGTGCACGAGTACGTCCACCTGCTGGCGCGGCAGGCGGGGCTCAACTATCCGCCATGGCTCAACGAAGGACTGGCCGAGCTCTATTTGACGCTCAAGCCATACGGCGGGAAGATTCTGGTGGGCGACATTATTCCGGGAAGGATGCTGGCGCTGAAAAGCGAGAAATGGCCGCCGCTCAGGGAAATATTGGAAGAGACGGTAAAGTCGACCACTCCTGTGCAAATTGAGTTCTTGCCACTTGGCTGAGGTGGCGTCGCTGGC
>CAYWST010000284.1:0-7775 GCA_964461075.1 uncultured Solibacteraceae bacterium
ATCTCGCCCGACGGCTTGGCCATCAGGCCGCGCATGCCCGAGAGCTGGCGGATCTGCTGCCGCGAACCGCGCGCGCCCGAGTCCGCCATGATGTAAATCGGATTCAGGTAGCGGCCCGAGCTGTCGTCCGCCTCCATCGACTTGAACATTTCGCCCGAAACGCGCTCGGTGACGTTGTTCCAGATCTCGATGATCTTGTTGTAGCGCTCGCCGGCCGTGATCGCGCCTTCCTGGTACTGCGACTGCACCTCCATGACCGCCTTCTCGGCGTCGCGCACGAGCGAGCCCTTGCTCGCCGGCACCACCATGTCGTCAATGCCGATGCTGATCCCCGCACGCGTGGCCGAGAGGAAGCCGAGGTCCTTCACGTCGTCCAGCATCTTCACCGTCGCCTGCAGGCCCAGGCGCAGATAGCAGTACTGAACCAGCTGCGTCAGCCCCTTCTTCTTGAGCAGGCCGTTGATGAACGGCATCTCATCGGGTAGCTGGTCGTTCAGCACCACGCGGCCCGCCGTCGTGTCGAGGTCGGTCTTCGTGTAGACGATCGGCTCCGTGTGGATGATCTCCTGCTTGTTGGTGACCTCGATGACCTTGCCGGTATATCGAAGCGTGATCGGAGTCTGCGTCTCGATCTCGCCCATTTCGAGCGCGATCAGCACGTCTTCCACCGAGGCGAACTTCTTGCCTTCGCCCTTGGTGCCGCGGCGCGCCTTCGTCAGGTAGTACATGCCGAGCACCATGTCCTGCGTGGGCACGGCGATCGGGCTGCCGTGCGCCGGCGACAGGACGTTGTTGTCCGAGCGCATCAGCGTCGCGGCTTCAATCTGCGCTTCGGGCGACAGCGGAATATGGACGGCCATCTGGTCGCCGTCGAAGTCCGCGTTGAAGGCCGTGCAAACCAGTGGATGGATCTTGATCGCCTTGCCGTCCACCAGCACCGGCTCGAAGGCCTGAATGCCAAGGCGGTGCAGCGTCGGAGCGCGGTTCAGCAGAATCGGATGGTCCTTGATGACCTCTTCGAGGATGTCCCACACCACCGGGTCCTGCTGCTCAACCAGCTCCTTGGCCTGCTTAATGGTGGTGCAGTGGCCGCGCAGTTCCAGACGGTGATAGATGAACGGCTTGAAGAGCTCGAGCGCCATCTTCTTCGGCAGCCCCGCCTGATGCAGCTTGAGCTCCGGACCTACCACGATCACCGAGCGGCCCGAATAGTCGACGCGCTTGCCAAGCAGATTCTGGCGGAATCGACCCTGCTTGCCCTTCAGCGAATCCGACAGCGACTTCAGCGGCCGGTTGTTGGCGCCGCGCAGCACGCGGCCCCGGCGGCCGTTATCGAACAGCGCGTCCACCGCCTCCTGCAGCATCCGCTTCTCGTTGCGCACGATCACGTCCGGAGCGTGCAGGTCGATCAGCTTCTTCAACCGGTTGTTGCGGTTGATCACCCGGCGGTACAGATCGTTCAGGTCTGACGTCGCGAAGCGCCCGCCGTCCAGCGGAACCAGCGGCCGCAGCTCCGGCGGAATCACCGGCAGCACTTCCAGGATCATCCACTGCGGCTCGTTGCCGCTCTTGCGGAAGCTCTCCACCACGCGCAGCCGCTTGGCGTATTTCAGCTTCTTCTGCTGCGACTGCTCAGTCTTCATCTTCTCGCGGATCTCGGTGGACAGCGCCGATGTGTCGATCTTCCGCAGCAGCTCCCGGATCCCCTCGGCGCCCATCATCGCGACGAACTTGCCGGGGTGCTCGGCATCGAGCTGCCGCTTCCGTTCATCCGTGATCACCTCGCCGCGGTTGAGCCCCATGACTTCGCCCGGATCAACCACCACAAAGGCCTCGAAATACAGCACCCGCTCCAGGTCGCGCAGCGTAATGTCCAACAGGTAGCCGATCCGGCTCGGCAGCCCCTTGAAGAACCAGACGTGCGAGCAGGGGCTGGCGAGTTCGATATGCCCCAGCCGCTCGCGCCGGACTCGCGACAGCGTCACTTCAACGCCGCACTTGTCGCAGATGACGCCCCGGTGCTTCATCCGCTTGTACTTGCCGCAGAGGCATTCCCAATCGGCGATGGGGCCGAAGATGCGCGCGCAGAACAGCCCGTCGCGCTCCGGCTTGAATGTCCGGTAGTTGATCGTCTCGGGCTTGGTCACTTCCCCGTGCGACCAGGAACGGATCTTCTCAGGAGAAGCAAGGCTGATCCCGATGGCGTCGAAGTCGGCCATCAGGCTCGTGCGTTCATAGGGTGCGGATCGATACATAGTGAGCCTCCTGTTTCCTTTCTTCCGTTCCTAGTCGGCCGCTCGGGCGGTCTCCAGGTCTTCCTTCGGCTTCTGGATGAGCTGCACGTCGAGACACAGCGATTGCAGCTCGCGGATGAGGACGTTGAACGACTCGGGCACGCCCGGTTCGGCGGCCGCTTCGCCCTTGACGATCGCTTCGTAGATCTTGGCGCGTCCGTAGACGTCGTCAGATTTCGCGGTGAGCAGCTCCTGCAGCACATAGGCCGCGCCATAGGCTTCCAGAGCCCAGACTTCCATCTCTCCGAAGCGCTGGCCGCCGAATTGCGCCTTGCCCCCGAGAGGCTGCTGCGTGATCAGCGAGTAGGGCCCGATCGACCTCGCGTGGATCTTGTCGTCCACCAGGTGCGAGAGCTTGAGCATGTAGATCACGCCCACCGTGACCGGCTGCTCGAAAGGAAGGCCCGTCATTCCATCGTAAAGCGTCACTTTCCCCGAACCGGGCAGCGAGGCCTCGGCAAGTTGGGTCTTGATGTCGGCTTCCGACGCGCCGTCGAACACCGGCGTCGCGTACTTCTTGCCCAGCTTGAGTCCGGCCCATCCGAGGTGCGTTTCCAGAATCTGCCCGACGTTCATTCGGCTGGGAACGCCCAGAGGATTGAGGATGATTTCGACCGGCGTGCCGTCCTCCAGATAAGGCATGTCCTCCTCTGGAACGATCCGGCTGATCACGCCCTTGTTGCCGTGGCGGCCCGCCATCTTGTCGCCGACCGACAGCTTGCGCCGCATCGCCACATAGATCTTCACCATCTTGATCACGCCCGGCGGAAGCTCGTCGCCCTTTTGCAGCTTGGCGATCTTCTCCTGCGTGATCTTCTCGAGCACCATGATCTGCCGCGACGTCAGCTCTTCGATCTCGTCGATCGCCTCGTTCATGCGCGGATCCTTGTTGTTGATGCGCATCCGCTTGAGGTCGCCCTTGCGGAGCTTGTCGAGCACGTCCCGGTCGAGCGCCGCGCCCTTGGCCAGCAGCTTCTTGTTGGTCTTTTCGTCGTGCAGGTCGGCCTGCAGTTCCCGGCCCTCGAACAGCGCCGCCAGGCGCTTGGCCCGCTCGTCGCCCAGGATGCGCTTCTCATCCTCGAGGTTGCGGTGCAGCTTCTCGATCTGCTCGTCGAGAATCCGCTTGGAACGCTCGTCGAGGTCTGCGCCCTTGCGCGAAAAGACCTTGGCGTCCACCACCACGCCTTCGATGCCCGGCGGGCAGTAGAGCGAGGCGTCCTTGACGTCCCCGGCCTTCTCGCCGAAGATCGCCCGCAGCAGTTTCTCTTCCGGCGTGAGCTGCGTCTCGCCCTTCGGCGTGACTTTCCCCACCAGGATGTCGCCCGGCTTCACCCGCGAGCCGATCATGATGATCCCGCTCTCGTCCAGATTGCGCAGAAAGCTCTCGCTGATGTTGGGAATGTCGCGCGTAACTTCCTCGGGTCCCAGTTTTGTATCCCGCGCCTCGATTTCCAGCTCCTCGATGTGAATCGAGGTGTAGTAGTCTTCCTTGACGAGCTTTTCGCTGACGATGATCGCGTCCTCGAAGTTGTAGCCTCGCCATGGCATGAAGGACACCAGCACGTTGCGGCCCAGGGCGAGCTCGCCATGATCGGTGCAAGGCCCGTCGGCCAGCACGTCGCCTTTCCTCACCCGCTGGCCTTCCATCACCACCGGCTTCTGGTTGATGCACGTGTTCTGGTTGGAGCGTTTGAACTTCGTCAGCGGATAGATGTCGGCCCCGACCTCGCGCGACATCTGGCCCTCGTGCACGTTACCCTCGACGCGGACGATGATCCGCTCGGAGTCGACCGAGTCGACCACGCCGGAGCGCTTGCACACGATGGTCGCCCCCGAGTCCCGCGCCGTCACCTTCTCCATCCCCGTCCCGACGATCGGCGAATCGGCCCGCAGCAGCGGAACAGCCTGCCTCTGCATGTTCGATCCCATCAGCGCCCGGTTGGCGTCGTCGTTCTCGAGAAACGGGATCAGCGAAGCGGCCACCGACACCAGTTGCTTCGGACTCACGTCCATGTACTGGATCTCCGCCCGGCTCATCAGCGAGAAGTTCCCCGCCTTCCGCGCGTTGACAAGTTCGTCGGCGATCCGGCCGTTCTTGTCGAGTTGCAGGTTGGCCTGCGCGATGACGTATTTGTCTTCGTCCCAGGCCGAAAGGTAATCGCAGTACGCTTCGAACTCGGGCGGGTTCGCCTTGGCCTCCTTGCCGTCCAGGATCTTCTCAAGATCCTTGCGCGTGAGCACCTGGCCCACCTTCAGATTCGTGCCGCCCGGATTCAGGATCTTCACGTCGTCCTGCACGAAACCGTCCTGCACCCGCCGGTAGGGGCTCTCGATAAAGCCATATTCGTTGATGCGCGCAAAGCACGACAGCGACGAAATCAAACCGATGTTCGGACCTTCCGGCGTCTCGATCGGACAGATCCGCCCGTAGTGCGTCGTATGCACGTCGCGCACTTCAAAGCCCGCCCGCTCGCGGCTCAGTCCGCCTGGCCCGAGCGCCGACAAGCGGCGCTTGTGCGTGATCTCGCTCAGCGGATTGGTCTGATCCATGAACTGCGAGAGCTGGCTCGAGCCGAAAAACTCGCGGATGGCCGCCATCACCGGCTTCGCGTTGACCAGGTCGTGCGGCATGGCCGTCGACATCTCCTGGTAAACCGCCATCTTCTCCTTGATCGCCCGCTCCATCCGGACAAGGCCGATCCGGAACTGGTTCTCAAGCAGCTCACCCACGGCGCGGACCCGCCGGTTCCCCAGATGGTCGATGTCGTCGGTCGAGCCGTGCCCGCGGCGCAGCTTGAGCAGGTATTGAATCGTGTGGATGAAGTCGGCCTGATCGAGCGTGCGGCGGTCGAGCGGGTTCACCGATTGGTTGTTCCTCGCCTGCTCCTCCAGCCAGCCCTCGGGCGTGTACTCGGCTTTCTCGTGAATCTTGATGTTGAACTTCATCCGGCCGACGCGCGAAAAATCGTACTTCCGCGGGTCGAAAAACATGCCGTGGAAAAGCTGCGTCGCCGTGTCCAGAGTCGGCGGATCGCCCGGGCGCAGCTTACGGTAAATCTCCAGCAGCGCCTCGTTCTGGCTCTTCACCGGATCTTTCTTCAGGGTCGCCGAAACCACGTTGCCCACTTCGTCACGCTCTGGGAAAAACACCTCCACGTGCTTGATCCCCGCGTCGGCGATCTTGGCCAGCATCGAAGCCGTCAGCTCCTGGTTGGCCTCGCCCAGCACCTCGCCCGTGTCCATGTCGATCACGTCGGCCGCCAGCCATGCGCCCTGAATCTCGGCGGTGGTCACTTCAACCTGTTCCACCCGCGCCTTGAGCAGGTCCTTGATCGTCGACGCGCGGATCTTGCGGTTCGCCGGGTGGATCACCTCGCCGCCCTTCGTCGTGAGGGCGTTGCCCAGTTTGACGTCCACCAGCGAATCGTCCACCTTCCAGAAGATCTGCGAGCCCTTCAGGTTCAGCGTCGTGATCCGGTAGAAGGCCTTCAAAATCTCGGAATCGGTCTTGATCCCCAGCGCCCGCAGGAACACCGTGCCATAGAACTTGCGCTTCCGGTCGATCCGGACATAAAGCAGGTTCTTCGAGTCGTACTCGAACTCCACCCACGATCCCCGATATGGGATGATCTTGCCCAGATAATAGCTCTGCGCCGGAATGCGCTCGAAGAAGACGCCCGGTGAGCGGTGCAGCTGGCTGACGATCACGCGCTCGGTGCCGTTGATGATGAACGTGCCGTTGGCGCTCATCAACGGAATCTCCCCGAAGAAGACCTCCTGCTCCTTGAACTCGCGAACCGTCTTGCGGCCCGTCTCGTCCTTGTCGAACATCTTCAGTCGGATGGTGACCTTCAGCGGCGCGGCGTAGGTCATCCCGCGCTCCTCGCATTCGGCCTGGTCGTACTTGAGCTGCAGGCCCACCGGGTCGCCGCAGCGATTGCAGAAGGTAACCACGTTCTTATTGAACGTGCCGCACTTGTCGCAGAGAACGTCGCCGGGATGGAACGGGTCCGTCTTGATCGTCGCGCCGCAAGCCGGGTTGCGGCACACCGTCCGCAGATGGTTCAGACCCTTCAGCGACCCGCACTTGCATTCCCAGTTGCCAATGGCATAGTCCACGAACTCCAGCTCGCTCATGCCGCGGAAATCCGTGATCGGAAATACGCTCCGGAATACGCTCTGCAGCCCGATGTCGTCCCGCTCGTCCGGCAGCAGGTCCATCTGCAGGAATCGCTCGTAACTGCGCTTCTGAACCTCGATCAGGTTCGGAATCGGAACCGATGTCTTGATCCTCGAAAAATCCACGCGTTCGCGAGGCTGCATCGGATTGGACTGGGTAGCCATTCTCCACTCCTTGGGAAGACGCCAATTCTTCTGCCCGGCGTCCTCAGCTTTATTTCTGTCTGTAGGGGGTGCCCGGCGCAGGGACGACTGTCACCAAGGGCGGGTAGGGGTTCCAGCGGGAAGAGACACACTGGCCGTGCAAAGGGAAAAAACAAATACCGAAGCCGGCCGGGCTCCCCTTAGTGGGACTCCCTCCGGGAATGATTGATGGCACAGGCGCTGCGATTCCTGCTCGACTCCAGACTACGCTAGTGTCACTCTAACAGATTCGTGACTCCAGCGTCAAATCCAATAGGCGCAAGAAAATGGCGGGCCCCCGCAGGCGGCGGAGCCCGGTCGGGGCTGCCGGCCGGCCCGGGCGTCGAATCCGGCGCGGGCCCGCCTCTTTCTTGCCCCTCGGCGCGCGTGAAACCGAAAGTGTACAGATGGGTGTACACGATGGTCGTGGAGATGAACGCAACTGAAGTCCGAGCGCGGATCTTGGCGCTCCTCGAAGATCTGCCCGAAGAAGGGATCGTCGTCAGCACTGGATGCTCAGGACCGCTGGCATGAGGACCCGCGCGTCGACTTTGCGCACGAACCGCCCGGCATCGAACCCGCCCTCCGCCGCGGCCTGTCGGACCTCGCCAACCAGCCGGCAACCCGAGCCATCATGGACGCCTATCTGGCCGCCTTCGCTGAAACCGCCGGGGCTACCCTCGTGACTTTCGACAGCGCGCTGGCATCGGCCGCGGAGCGAAGAAAAGTCCGCTCGATCCGCCTCCAGCAGTGATTCCGAATCCCGCGAAGGACGAAGGGCGCCCCAGGCCTGCGGCCCAAAGCGCCCTTGATGTCTGCACGCGGAGATTGAGTCGGGAAACTACTTGATCTCCACCGTCGCGCCCGCGTCGGTGAACTTCTTCGCAATGGCGTCCGCCTCTTCCTTATTGACGCCTTCCTTGACCGGCTTCGGAGCCGCTTCCACCAGGTCCTTGGCTTCCTTCAGGCCAAGGCTCGTCACTTCCCGCACCACCTTGATGACGTTGATCTTGTTCGAGCCCGCGCCCGTGAGAATGACCGAGAACTCGGTCTTCTCCTCCGCCGTCGCGGCCCCCCCCGCCCCCCCGGCAGGCGCGGCGCCCGCCCCCCCCCCCGCGG
>CAYWST010000285.1:0-7702 GCA_964461075.1 uncultured Solibacteraceae bacterium
CACGAGCCGGTGTACTTCGGGGAGAAGGCCCTGCGCCTGTTCGAGATTAAAGTACCGGGTGGACATTGCCGATTCCGCCTGTTCACTTGTTTAGACGTTGAAAACCGGCCAATGGGTTCACCGCGGCCACGTTCCGCTCACGACATTTTATGGCCCGCTCGCCGGCATGGCGGCCCGCTCACTGGAACATTCTGCTCGTTTGCGCCGCTCGCCGCCGACAATGGAAGGCGATGAGGAAACTTCTGCTCCTGGGGTGCGTTTTCTGTCTGCCCGTGACGGGCCAAGCGGTCAAGCCTGGGGGCGTGGCCGGCCGGGTCTCGATGGAATCGAGCGGGATGACGCTGCACAACGCGACGGTGACGCTGAGCCCGACGGGGCGCTCGGCGCAGACCGACGAGAACGGCGATTTCTCGTTTGGAGACGTGGCCCCGGGCAGTTACACAGTCATGGCGCACATGCACGCGCTGACGGACGATTCGAAGACGGTCACGGTGGCCAGCGGCGTGACGGCGCGGGTGAATTTCGCGCTGAAGTTGCGGCCGGTGCGGGAGTCGGTGACGGTGACCGCAGAGGGACGGGAAATCTCCACGGCGGACGCGCTGCAGACGGTGACATCGCTGGAAGGATTCGAATTGACGACACGGGGGCAGGCGACCTCTCTGGGAGAGCTTCTGGAGAACGAAACCGGGATCGCCAAGCGCAGTCTGGGGCCGGGCACTTCCCGGCCCGTGGTACGCGGCTTCGACGGAGACCGGGTGCTGGTGATGCAGGACGGCATCCGCACCGGCACGCTCTCGTCGCAGTCGGGCGACCATGGGGAGCCGGTGGACGCGAACGCGGTTGAGCGAGTGGAGGTGGTGCGGGGCCCGGCGACGCTGCTCTATGGCAGCAACGCCATTGGGGGCGTGGTGAACGTGCTCACCGAACATCACATTCTCCATGAGCATCCGCATGAAGGGGTGCACGTCACTGTCACCGGACTCGGAGGTTCGGCGAACGCGCAGGGCGGCGGCAACGGATCGATCGAATACGGCCGCAAGGCCTGGCTCTTTTATGGCGGGGCCGGGGGGCAGCGGGCGGGCGATTACGAGTCGCCGCTGGGGACCGTGCTCAACTCGGGCTGGGATTCCCGCCAAGGCAAGGCCGGCTTCGGCCGCTTCGGCGAGAAGTTCAGTGTCAGCGGGAATTACCTGTACCAGCGGGGCTACTACGGAATTCCTTTCGGCGGAGAAGAGGAGCACGGCGAAGAGGGTCACGACGAAGAAGGCCATCATCATGAAGGCCCGGTGGGGCTCAAGTGGCGGCGGCACAATCTGCGCGGCAATGTGGCCGCGAAAAGGCTCAATAACGTCCTTGAGGATTTTCAACTCGCGCTGAATTACTCGGATTGGAACCACGACGAAATCGAGATTGAAGACAACGTAATCGGAACGCGGTTCTTCAACAAGCAATTCATTTATCGCGGAACATTCACTCAGAAGAAGCGAGGCCTATGGGGGGGCAGCTTCGGATTCTGGGGAATGACGCGGAGCTTCGAGGCGCAGGGGGAGGAGGCGCTGTCGCCGCCGGTGGACCAGAACGCGTTCGCGGTATTCGGCCTGCAGAGCCTGACCTGGGAGCGGATGAAGATGCAATTTGGCGCGCGCTATGAGCGGAACGCGTACTCGCCCGAAGGGTTGAGGAGCCGTACGTTCAACGGACTCTCCGCTTCGGTGGGAGCGGCGATTCCGCTGTGGAGAAGCGGCACGCTGCTGGCCAACTACATGCACTCTTACCGGGCGCCGGCGCTCGAAGAGCTGTACAACCAGGGGCCGCATCCGGGCAACGGGGTTTATGAAATCGGCGATGAGAACCTGGTGCGCGAGCGCGGCGACGGTTTCGAAGTCGCCTTCCGGCAGCAGAGCCGCCGCATTCGCGCCGAGGCGCAGTTGTTCCACTACCACATGCACGACTTCGTTTTCCTCAACCCCACGGGCGATTTCGACGACGGCCTCCCGGTGGCGAACTATCAACAGGCCGACTCGCGCTTCATCGGCGCGGAAGCGAAGACGGAGATCAATCTGGCGCGGCCGCTGTGGCTGCTGCTCGGCTTCGACGCGGTGGACGCCAACATCACCTCGACGGCCCGGATGAACCTGCCGCGCATTCCGCCGGTGCGCGGGCGCGTCGGATTGAATTGGAACTGGCGCTCGCTGAACGTGCGACCCGAGGTCGTGATGGCGAACAGGCAGTGGCAGATCGCGCCCAATGAAACCGAGACGGCGGGCTACGCCGTCATGCATCTGACCGCGATGTACTCCATTGCGCGGCAGCACTTCATGCACACGTTCCAGGTCAACACGTTCAACCTGGGCGACAGGCTCTATCGGAATCACCTGAGCCTGATCAAGCAATTCGCGCCGGAGATCGGCCGGGGCGTGCGGGTGAGCTATACGCTCAACTGGTTTTAGCGGCGGCGTTTTCGTCCCAGCGATTGCGCTTCCGCCCGTTCCCGGCTGGCTGCGAATGGAATAACCCAGCGCCGCCGTCCGGCACAAAGGTGTCGAACGCGGCGAGATCGTCGAAGGTGCGTCGGCGATCCGGCGTCACCAGACGGCTTCAATGCTACGCGATTTTACGGCCCGCGAAGAGCTTCCTTGAGCTTTAGGCCGGTTGGCTCTCGCTTCCCGGACGCCGATCGGGGAACGGCCCGCAAGGAGCGGGGAAGCGCGACGCCGCCTATCAACTCCGCCGCGCCATTCGGAAAGCTTTTTCGTGCGCGCCGCAGATGACGCGCCAGTCCCATCGTTGCGCCGCGTCGCGAAGTCCCTCCCGGGCAAGGCGGCGGGAGAGGTTCGCGTCCTGCCGGACGCGTTCCATGGCATCGATGAGCGCGTCCAGATTGTTCTCCTCAAACAGTAGTCCGTTGCGCCCATCGTCGACCACGCTGGGAATGCCGCCCGAGCGGGACGCCACGACAGGAACGCCGGCCGCATGCGCTTCGCAGAGCACGCGCCCCATGGTCTCCACGTCGCGCAGGCCGGTGCGGGTATCGACGTGTTCGCGGCTGGCGAGCACGAACTGGTCCGCCGCCCAGTAATAGCGCGGCAGGTCATGATGGGCGATGCGGCCCGCGAAAGTCACCCGTTCCTCGATCCCCAACTCGCGAGCCAGCGCCTGGCACTTGCCCATTTGCTTTCCCTCGCCGGCTACGACGAGATGCGTCTGTGTCAGCTTCGCCACGGCACGCATGAGCAGATCGAGCCCCTTTTTCGGCACCATGCGGCAAGCGGTCATGACCACGTTTTTGTCGCGCGGCAGCCGCAGTTCGTCGCGAGTGTCTCGCAGCCGCCGGAAGCGCGCGGCATCCACGCCGCCGGGAAGAATCTCCACGCTCGCCGCCGAGAGCCCCTTCAACAGGTCCGCCGTGTAGCCGCTGTTGGCGAGCACGTGGGCGAGACTCCGGACCGACTCCCTCACTTCCAAATGGCGCCGTTCCAGCAGCAGCGACTCCACCCATTCCGGGCGCTCCATCTTCTGGAACCGGCGGTATAACGACTCCTCCAGCCACGGCCGGCCCAGCATCCCGCTCAGCCAGGGATAGGGCCACACAATCCACGGGCGCAGCACGTCGTTGCCGGCCGAACGCGCAATCATCGGAACGCCGGTCGCCGCCGCGAGCCGCCCGTAGAAGATCGTCGAGGCGTAGAGCAGGTCCGGCCGCACCCTGCGCGCCAGCGCCTCCAGCATGCGCAGGTTCTCGACGAATCCGATCCGGCTCAGGCAGCGGTGCACCGGGAAAGGGAAGTCCACTTCAGGCCCGCGATAGGTCGCCACCTCGGCGTAGTAGCCGCGCCGTTTTAAATACCCGCAGAGATGAACGGCGTGGGTCTGCATGCCGCCGAAACTCGGCGGGAATTCAGTCAGAATGAGCAGAAGCCGCCGCCCGCCGTCTCGCCCGCCTGTGCGCAGGGCTATGCCAGAGTTCTGTACGCCGGTTCGCACACAGGAAGAGTATCGCGTTTCGCCCGTCGTTCAGTTCGTTTTGCCAGAGAGATCCGGCGGAGTCCGCCGGATTTTGGAAATGGCGCCTGCCACAATTACAGGACGCGGGTCAGCAGGGCCTGGGCCTCTTCCACCAGAAGGTTGAGGTGTTCCCGGCTCTTCAGGCTCTCAGCATAGAGCTTGTAAATGTTTTCCGTTCCCGATGGCCGCGCAGCGAACCAGCCGTCCTCCGTCACGACCTTCAGGCCGCCGATGGACGCGCCATTTCCCGGCGCCTCGGTCAGCCTGGCCCGAATCGGAGATCCGGCGAGTTCTTCGACCGCGACCGTCTCCGGCTTCAAGCGCGCGAAAGCCGCCTTCTGCTCGGGCGAGGCCGGCGCGTCAATCCGCGTATAGAACGACGACCCGAACTCCGCCTCGATCTCGCGATAGTGCTCGCCCGGGTCCTTGCCCGTCCGCGCCATGATCTCGGCCGCGAGCAATCCCAGAATCAGTCCATCCTTGTCTGTCGTCCAGACGTGACCGTCGCGCCGCAGAAAACTCGCGCCCGCGCTCTCCTCGCCGCCGAAGCAGACCGTTGAGTCGTGAAGGCCGGGCGTGAACCATTTAAATCCAACAGGCACTTCAAAGACCTCGCGGCGCCGGCCCGAGACGACGCGGTCGATCAGGCTCGACGAAACCAGCGTCTTGCCCACCTTCGCCGATTGCGGCCACTGCGGCCTGTGGGCCAGCAGGTACCGGATCGCGACACACAGATAGTGATTCGGGTTCATCAGTCCCGACGACCGCGTCACAATCCCGTGCCGGTCGGCGTCCGGATCGCATCCGAACGCCACATCGAAGCGGTCCTTCAAGGCGACGAGGCCCGCCATTGCGTACGGACTCGAACAGTCCATTCGAATCTTCCCGTCGTGGTCAAGCGTCATGAAGCTGAACGCCGGATCCACGCGCGTCTGCACCACCTCCAGATTCAGGCCGTAGCGCTCCGCGATCGGCGCCCAATACGCCAACGAGGCCCCGCCTAGCGGATCGACGCCGATCTTCAGCCCGCTCGATCGTATCGCGTCGAAATCGATCACCGCGCCGAGATCCTGGATGTAGCCCGCCGCAATGTCCTCCTCCACCGGCTGCACGGGAGCGGAGTGTTTGACGTCCGCGTTGTCGCTCTCCAGCAGATGGTTGGCGCGATTCTGGATCCAGCCCGTCACATCCGTACCGGCCGGACCTCCGTCCGGCGGGTTGTACTTGAAGCCGCCGTCGGCCGGCGGATTATGCGATGGGGTGATCACGATGCCGTCGGCCCATCCGCTGTCGCGCCCGCTGTTGTAGGCGAGAATCGCCCTGGAGATCGCCGGGGTCGGCGTGAACCCGCCGCCCTTCTGCACCACCACGGCGACGCCGTTGGCGGCGAGCACATCGAGCGCCGCCTTCTCAGCCGCTTCCGATAACGCGTGCGTGTCCCGGCCCATGTACAACGGGCCGGTGTATCCACGCATCGCCCTGTAGTCGGCAATCGCCTGGGCGATCGCCTCGATGTGCGCCTGGTTGAAGGTTCGCGCCGTCGAGGAGCCCCGATGCCCGCTGGTACCGAAGCTGACCCGCTGGAGCGGATTTGCGGGATCCGGCCTCAGCTCGTAGAAAGCCCGCTCGAGCGCGGCGACGTCCGTCAACATCTCCCTGGGCGCCGGCTTCCCCGCCAGCGGATGCAGTGCCATGGATCAGATCATCTCCCTCAGAAGTTCCGGCCGTGGCGACGGGATCACCACCTTGTTGACGAGCAGGCCTTTCTTCCCGACACTCCGCGCTCCGGCTTCCACCGCGCTCGACACCGCAGCCACAGTGCCCGTGACCGTAGCGAACGCCTTGCCGCCCAGCGCCATCGCCAGCCGCACCTCGACCAGCCGGACGTTGGCCGTCTTGGCCATCGCGTCCGCGCCTTCGATCAGACTCGCCACCGAGAACGCTTCGAGTACGCCGAGAGCCTCCATGGGACCGGCGGCGCCGGTCCCGCTCAGGGCGGGGAAGAGGTCGTCATGTACGTTTGGAATCACGAAACTGTCGACGATGGAGAACGCGCCGGTTCGCGTGCCGGCTTCCACCGCGCTCTCCACCGCCGCCGTGTCGCCGCGGACCATCACCATGTACTTGCCGCTGCAGATGGAGCGCGCCACCACCAGCTCGACATCGCTCGCCTTCAGCATCGCGTCGGTCGCCGCGAAGCCCGATGCGATCGAGCTCAGTTCAATCAGGCCAATTGAATTCCCTGCCACTTCCGGTTCCCCTATGCCTCGATCCAGATCTCTTCGGGCGCAACCCGCGTGACACGCCCGCTGATACTCGCGTGAACGTCCGCGCCAAGCTCGCCTTCCTTCATCCGGGCGACAGCGTCGCCCGCTTTCACCTGCGCGCCTTCGGAAACCACCGGAGTCGCGGGCTTGCCGGCGTGCTGCCTGGTCAGCACGCGCACGGTCTTCGGTTCGGGCCCCTTCGCAATGAACGGCGTCGGCGTGTCGTATTGCTCCACCTGCAGGCGCTTGCGCAGCATCTCCTGCGGAACCCGCCTGAACTCCTTCATCGGGTGGACCTGGACCGGCATCGGCTGCGTGTATTTCATCCCCGCTTCGCGGAAGCTCTGTTTGGACGAGTCGCAAGCCTCTTTCGGGAAGAGATCCTCGGGGCAGGCGTAGAGGGTGCAGAGCCCGCAGGCGCAGCAGAGCTGCCCCCATTGGCTCCAATTCTTCTCGCCAGCCAGGGTGAAGCCAAGCGTACGCATCACTTTGTGCGGCTGCACGTCGTAGCCCAGAAGGTAGCGCGGGCAGAACTCGGTGCAGTAACTGCACTGGTCGCAGGCCGAGCGGCCGATCTTCGCCATCGCCTCCACCGGCCGGCTCTTGCGCTCCACCAGCGTGTGGTCGCGCGGCAGCACGATCAGGCCGCAGGTCGTCTTGGTGACCACCTTCTTGAGGTCGAACGTCAGCGTGCCCATCATCAGGCCGCTTTCGAAGACGCCGAACTCGTCCGACGTCACGCCGCCTGCGACGGCCAGCAGTTCCTTGAAGCTCGTGCCCAGGGGCGCCCAGAACGAGCACGGCTTCTTCACCGCGCCGCTGATGGAGACGAATTTCTTCGTCACCGGTTCGCCGCGCGCCGCGAGCTCGACGTTGTAGAGAGTCTCGACGTTGTTCACCACGCAGCCGACATCCAGCGGGATTCCGCCCGCTGGGATGAGCCTGCCCGTGGCCGCATAGACGATTTCATACTCGTCGCCGGAAGGGTAGAAGTCACCCAGGAACGTGAATTCCATCCCGGCCTTCTTCACGTGCGGAGCGAGCGCATCGACAGCGCCCTTGTTCTTCGATTTGATGCCAAAACGGGTTTTGACCGCCCCCGTGGCTTCGGCCATGCGCGCCAGTCCGGCGACAACCTCGGCCGGATACCGCTTCATGAGCTCGTAGTCCTTGTGGAGCAAGGGTTCGCATTCCGCGCCGTTGGCAAGCATCCATTCGACGCGCGATCTGGCCTTGACCGAGGCCGGGAAGCCGGCGCCGCCGGCGCCCACAACCCCCATTGTGTGCAGTGTTTCGCTCAGCATGTTCGAGCAGCCTGGGAAGCGACTAGAATAGCGCAGCCCCGCAGCGGCGCGAAACCTCTGGCCCCGGGACGCCAGTGATTCCGTAAGGCAGGGTTCGGTCCGTGGACAGCGTTCTGATTTGGCGGG
>CAYWST010000286.1:0-7660 GCA_964461075.1 uncultured Solibacteraceae bacterium
CCTGGAGCGTGTCTCGCAGCTCGAACGCGAACTCTCCCAGCTTCGCGCCGAATTCGAATCCCTACGCGGCAAGATCGAGCCGCTGCTTTAACCCGCTTTCCCTTCCAACTCCGCCCAACGCGCATACAGCCGCTCAACTTCAGTTTCCGCGGCCTTCAGCGCCGCGTAGGCTGCTTCGATCGCCGGTCCGTCGCCCGCCGCCGACGCTTCCGAAAGCTGGGTCTGCGCCGCCTCCACCGCCGATTCAGCCTCCAGAATCCGTTCTTCCATCGTCTCCCACTCACGCTGCTCGAGATAAGAGAGTTTCTTCTTCTGCGCGGGTTCCTTTGTGGCGCCAGGCCCCTGCGCCTGCTTCGCGGCGGCAGCTTTCTCCCGGCGCATCCGCTCGAGGTCCTCTTCCCACTGCACCAGGTCCGCGTAAAGCTTCCCGCCGCCGTCGCCGTCCAGCCCAAGCACGTGCGTTGAGACGCGATCCATCAGGTATCGATCGTGCGTCACCAGAATCAGCGCCCCGGGAAAGTCGGTCAGGCTCTCTTCCAGAACCTCCAGCGTGGGGATGTCGAGATCGTTGGTCGGCTCGTCGAGCATCAGCACGTCAGCCTCTTCGAGCATCAGCCTGGCGATGTGGACCCTCGCACGCTCACCTCCCGACAGCGACCCGACGGGCTGCACCAGTTGTTCCTCCCTGAAGAGAAAACGCTTCGCCCAGCCGTTGACGTGGATGGTCCGCCCGCGATAAAGCACCGAATCGCCCTCAGGCGCGAGAGCGCGCTTGAGCGGAAGCGCCGGGTCGATCTGCTGGCGCTGCTGCTCGAAGTAGACCATCTTGAGGAAATCCGCCCGGCGGATCTCTCCCGCCCCAGGCTCGATCTGGCCAAGCAGCAGTTTGAGCAATGTCGTCTTGCCGCTTCCGTTCTCCCCGGCGAGTCCCATCCGGAACCCGGGCGACAAGTGGAACTTCAAGCCTTGAAATAGCGCCCTGTTACCGAACGAATAGCTCAGCCCTTCCACCTGGATCAGTTTTTTCGTCTTGCGATCGGAAGCCGTGAAGTCGATCTTCGCCCGGGTGGATTGCGTCCTGCTCTCCAGGTCCTCGAGCGTGGCGATCATCTCCATCGCCGTGCCGATCCGCGCCTTGGACTTCCGCGTTCGCGCCTTCGCGCCGCGGCGCAGCCACTCGATTTCCCGCCGGACCTTGCTTTCCAGAGATTCCTTCTGTTTCGCCTGCGCCTCGTGGAACTGCTCGCGCTTTTCGAGGAAGGTGCTGTAAGCGCCCTCCACGCGGAACAGGCCGCCCGGGTAGGCGCGGTTGAGTTCCATGACATGCGTGCTCGTGTCCTCGAGGAACGCCCGGTCGTGGCTGATGACACAGGATGCAAAAGGCGCGGATAGAAGGAGCCCTTCGAGCCACTCGATCCCTTCGAGATCCAGATGGTTGGTCGGCTCGTCGAGCAGCAGCAGGTCGGGCTGTGTGGCCAGAGCGCGGACCAGAGCGAGACGCTTTCGCCAGCCCCCGCTCAGCGTTTCGACCCGGACGGCCAGATCGTGGAAGCCCGCCTGCCCGGCAAGAACGGGGACCGTCTCCGGGTCGCGAGCCGTTTCCAGGATGACCTCGCCCGTCGTTCGCCCAGCCTCGAACTCGGGATCCTGCTCCACATAAGTCATCCGCACACCCTTGCGAAGCGCGACTTCTCCCGAATCGGCATGATCCAGCCCGGCGAGGCATTTCAGCAGCGTCGACTTGCCGGCCCCATTGGGCCCGATGAGGCCATGCCGCTCCCGCTCCCCAATGGTGAACGAGATTCCGTCAAACAGCGTCGCCGAGCCGAACTGCTTGGAAAGAGACTGGCAATTGAGCAGGAGGGCCATACCTGGGGCACTTCCAGTGAAGCACAACCGCGCCGAACAGCCGGACTGCCTCCGCCAGCCGCCTGCTATAGAATGACCATCAGCCATGCGGCCGCGCTCAGACGAGATTCGCGCCGAACTGGACCGGATCCTGCACTCCGGCTCGTTTCAGCATGCCGAGCGGCTGAGCCGGTTCCTGCGCTTTGTGGTCCTGAAGACGCTCGAGGGCCGGAGCGAAGAACTCAAAGAGTTCACCGTGGCGCTCGAAGTGTACAACAAAACGCCGGATTTCGACCCGCGGACTGACTCCATCGTGCGGGTCGAGGCCTCGCGGCTGCGCGCCAAGCTCCGGGAACATTACGACTCCGAGGGCCGCCAGAGCCGGATCAGGATCGAGTTGCCCAAGGGCGGTTACACTCCGGCATTCCACCGGGCCGAGGCGGACCGCACGTTGAGGCTCAAAGCGTCCAGCCTGGCCTGGATCGGCGTGCTGGCGCTCGCGGCGGTTTCGGTAGCCCTGGTCGCCGTGCGAATGCGGACAGCCGGCTCCGCCCGGCTGTCGTCCTACCCAAGGCCGCTGACGACCTGGTCCGGTGTCGAAGTCCAGCCGAGTGTTTCACCGGACGGGTCTCGCGTCGCATTTGTCTGGGACGGCCCCAGCGGCGGCAATTTCGACATCTATGTGCTGCCCATGGGTGGCGACGTTCCGGTCCGCCTGACTACGGATCCCGCGGCCGACCGCAGTCCCGCCTGGTCGCGCGACGGCCGCCAGATCGCCTTTATTCGCGATGCCGCCGCCGGCCGCCAACTCCACGTCATGGACGCGTCGGGCGGATCCGTCCGGCATGTGGCCGATCTCACAATCCCGGCGATGTTTCCCCAATTGAATATCCCCAGGCTCGTAGAGTGGAGTAAGGATGGGCGAGACTTGCTGGTTGCGGAGCAGGATACTCCGCGCGCGCCCTACTCCATCAAGCTTGTCTCAATCGGGACCGGAGAAAAGCGCCCGCTGACTTCGCCGCCATCGTATGGAATAGGCGACCGCGATCCCGCCGTGTCCGCCGACGGGCGTTTCATCGCATTCACGCGATCGCCCTCCGCCGTCACCTCGGACATCTACATGATGCCGCTGGCGGGAGGAGAACCTCGCCGCCTGACATTCATGAATCAGCCCATCAGGGGCGTCGCCTGGACCGAGGACGATCTCGGTGTCGTCTTCTCTTCGGAGCGGGACGCCACCGCGGGAAGCGGCGGCCTCTGGAAGGTTCTTCCGGCCAGGCCGGGCGCCAAACCCGCCCTTGAGCGAGTCGCCGGAACCGGGCCCCGCGGCGCTTTGCCTTCACTCTCGCGCCAGAGCGGCGTGCTCGTCTACCAGGAGTCCTTTCAGGATTCGAACATCTGGCGCGTTGCTCTCAATGGACCGGGAAGGCCTTCTCCGGTCATCGCGTCCACTCGTGAGGAATCAATGCCGGAGTACTCTCCAGACGGCAACCGGATCGCATTCTGCTCGAATAGATCCGGCCACTGGGAGATATGGGTCGCCAATGCGGACGGCTCCAATGCGCGTCAACTGACGCACTTCGCCGGCCCGGCCGCCGCCGCGCCGCGTTGGTCCGCGGACGGGAGTTCCATTGTCTTCGTCCACCACACTCTCGATGGCAACAGCGACGTGCACACGATGAACGCCGATGGCAGCTCAATCCGCCGGCTGACGTCGCACAAGGCTCGTGACGAGCGCCCCTCGTGGTCTGTCACCCGCCCCGAGATCTACTTTCAATCCAACCGGACGGGCGACTTCGAAGTCTGGAAGGTTTCGGGCGTCGACCCCAATTCGGCAGCGCAAGTGACACGCGGCGGTGGAGTGGAGCCTGTTGAGGATCCCGATGGGCGCCGCCTTTACTACCGGAAACTCGGTTCCACTGAGATCTGGAGCATGCCGGCCGGGGGCGGTCCTGAAACTCTTGTCGCCCGTACGGGGCCGTCTTCTGGCTGGGTTGTCGGCCGAAGCGGCGTGTACATCGCCGGGCCGGACGGAGATGTTGTCAGGATCAACCTGCGCGACAATACGCGTGCCCCGATCGCACACCTGTCCTCCCCGCAGACGATGGGCTTCGCTCTGTCGCCTGACGAGTCTTGCATCCTCTTCCATCGCAGGGAGCGCGCGGTTTCCGACCTCATGGTTGTGGAGGGCTTCCGCTGATCGCCACCGGCGCCGGGCCGCTCAGCGCCCGCGCTTTCGCCTCCACTGCCGCCGCTCGCTCGGGCTTGTTCGTCTGCCGGAGCAACTCAGCGTAAACGCTCAGATTGGCTGCGTTCTCCTCGAATCGCAGCGATCGGAGAACCGCCTTCTCCGCGGCGCGATGCTTGCCCTGGTCGAGATAGACCACCGCGAGATTGCCCAGAATCGCCGCCGCCTGGCCGGTCCCAATCTCCCCGCTCCCGTCAATGATGTCGAGCGCCCGCTGAAAGCAGCTCTCCGCCTTGCCGAACTCCGCTGTGCTGCGGTGGAGCGAGCCGAGGTTGTTCAGGACCACGGCGATCAAGGCATGGCCGGCCCCGAGTTCCTTCTCCATGATGCCCAGCGATCGCCGGTAAAGCGGATAGGCGGCGACGAAACGATTCGTCGCACGCAAGATGTCGGCAAGGTTGTTCAGCCGATAGGCGACTTCTATGTGACAAGGTCCGCGCAACCTCTCCTCAATGGCCAGTGCCCGGCGGCAGAGGGGCTCGGCTTCGTAGAAGCGTTCCATCCTGTAAAGCGTCTCCGCGAGGAGCGTGAGCGTTTTGGACACGCCCGCGCTTTCCGCATGCAGGCTCCGTTCCTCGATGGCGAGTGCGCGGCGATAAAGCGGTTCCGCATCGCGGTAGAGACCTCTCTCGCAATAGGCCGCCGCCCGGCGGCTGAGCGCCTCCGCATCCCGAAGCTCCGAAGGGGCATCCTGCCCTGCGGCGGCCAGGAGGGCTGCTCCAGCAAGCGTCGGAATCATTGCTCTCAGCACGGAGCCAGCTTTGATCCTTTAGGGCGCGAGGCGGAAGTCAGTGACAGTTAGTAACGCGCGGGACGATCAGGCGCCACGCAACTCGTCGCGTGCTACGGTCTCCAGCATGAGTTATACTGATGAGTCAGGAGGTGCGCCTTCTCGAGTTTCCCTAAACAGAAACTCCTGCCCACCCCACCTGGCTGGCTTGGCCGCGCCGGGTCCCACCTGCTCGCGCTCGTCTTTCCCCAGGATTGTTTGATCTGCGGCGGATCCTTACGCGAGGTGCGGCCCTATCCCATTTGCGGGTGCTGTATTGAGGCTCCCGTTCCGTTGGCGCCGGAGATCTTCTGTGCGCGGTGCGGCGCCGCATTCCTTTCCCCGCACTCGCTGGACGCCTCCGGGCTTTGCCGGTTGTGCGCGGCCGGCGTGACGGCTTTCGCTACCTGCTATTCCTTCGGAGAGTATTCCGGCGTTCTCCGCGAGTTGATTCATCTGTTCAAGTACCAGCGCATCCGCCCGCTCGCCGAGCCTCTCGGCCGGATGCTGGCCCGCGCGCTGCCTCCGCAGGCGCGATACGACGCAATGGTTCCTATGCCGCTGCACTGGCGCAGGCGTTTCGTCCGCGGCTTCAACCAGGCTGAGCTGCTGGCTCGCGTCGTATCGAGGCGCACCGGTCTCCCCGTGCTCGGGGCGCTTCGCCGGCGACGGCACACCGCAGCACAGGCCAGTCTGGCCTCTTCCTCGCAACGCCGCGCCAATGTGCGCGGCGTTTTCTCTATCCAGGACCCTTACGCGATCGCCGGAAAGCGTCTTCTGCTGGTCGACGACGTCCTCACCTACGGCGCGACGGTCAATTCCGCCGCCGCGGTGTTGGCGGCGTCCGGTGCCGCTCGCGTCTCGGTTCTCACCCTCGCGCGGGCCGACCGCAGGAAGCCGGCCATCGAGTTCAAAACCGTAGTCGAATCCCTCACCCTCGGAGGCACTGTATGAACACGAACACCGACCGCCTGCATAGGCCCGTGCTGGTGCTCAACGCCAGTTACGAGCCGATCAATATCTGTGCCGCGCGCCGTGCGCTCGTGCTCGTCCTGAAGGGAGTCGCCCATGCCGAAGAGCATGCCCACGGCCACTTCCATTCCCAGCGCTCGCAAATGCCCATGCCGAGCGTGATCCGGCTGCTCGAGTATCGCCGCATCCCTCACCAGACCCGCGCGCTCTCGCGCAAGAACATCATGATGCGCGACCGTTACACCTGCCAGTACTGCGCCAAGGTCTTCAATGCCAGTGAACTCACGCTCGACCACGTGATTCCCCGCTCCCGCAGCGGCGATACGTCGTGGGAAAACCTGGTCGCCTGCTGTCACGCGTGCAATAACAAGAAGGGGAATCGAACGCCGGAAGAGGCCAATATGCGGCTGCTGCACGCGCCGCGCCCATTCAGCCTCCACACTGGCCGCCATCTGATGCGCCTGCTCGGCCGCGGGGACGAGCAGTGGCGGAAATACCTGTTCTACTGAGCAGGATCTATTGGGGCGCCTCCGCTGGCGGGGCCGCAGGCTTCGGTTGCGGCGGCTTCTGCGCCTTCGCTTCCTTCTTCACCGGGCTGATGATCACATGCGCATTGCGGCCTTCCAACTTCGGCTGGCCTTCCACCGAGCCGTGCGCCGCGAGGTCCTCGGCGAAGCGCAGCAGCAATTTCTTGCCGAGATCGACGTGCGCGATCTCACGCCCGCGGAACTGCACCACGGCCTTCACCCGGTTTCCTTCTCCAAGGAACCGGATCGCGTGCTTCATCTTAAACTCGTAGTCGTGGTCGTCGGTGTTGGGACGGAACTTCAGCTCCTTCACCTGGATCACGTGCTGTTTCTTCTTGGCCTCGTGCTGCTTCTTCTTGTTCTCGTACTGCCACTGGCCATAGTCCATGGCCTTGGCGACTGGCGGTTCGGCCGTGGGCGCAATCAGAATCAGATCCAGTCCCATATCCTGCGCCTTCCGCACTGCGGCCTGCGTGGGCATGACTTCGACCGTCCCATCGGGGAAGACGGCGCGGACCTCCCGCGCCCGGATGGCTTCATTGACGTTTTCCCGAATTCTCGGGCGAGGCGCACGGGGGAATCTAGATGGATACATGCAAACGTGTGTCTTTTGTCAGCTCTTTCAGATTCGGATTGATTGTTGGACCGGTCCCCATCACAGTGCCCGGCGGCACACGATCAGTGCGCCGCTTCTGCCGCGGATTGTCGGTTCGGCCCGGTTGGCGAGAAAGCTCAGCGAAGCGCTCCCTATCTGCCCAGCATACATCAACTTATCAAGTTTGTGTTCAGCGTTTTGCGAAAGGCATGCGCAAGACGACAGAAGCGCGACGTCTCGTCCACTCCAGCGGGCGCCTTCCACGGCGAGATCGCCCGCCGCCTGCCCAGCCCAGCAAGCCTTAAGATCGGCGGCGAGAATCGTGCCGTTTGTGTCCACGCTGAGTTTGACGGGATAGGCGAGCATCGTTGCTCCCTCAATCCGAACTGCTTCTTGATCGCTTCACCAGGCCCTTGCCGAGATCCTTCTTCGCACTGTGCATGGGCAGGCAAGTGAATATCGATCCGAGCATCACCTTGAGGTTCTCGAGCCAGCGCTCCAGCACGGTACTCTTCACGCCCTCGGGATACAACACGTCCGTTGACCGTGAACCCATGATCATCACCATCCTGACCGGCGGGCGCGGCCGGAGCCCGCAAAGCGCCTGCACTCAGGGCTTCCGGCGGCATTCAGAGGGATTAAGGGCTGGAGGCGCGGACCGGATTCGAACCGGTGAATAAAGGTTTTGCAGACCTCTGCCT
>CAYWST010000287.1:0-7611 GCA_964461075.1 uncultured Solibacteraceae bacterium
GCCATTCACCGTGCGCCTGAACACGCAAAACCCCGCCGGCGGTCTCTTGAACCCATATCTCGAAACCGGGAATCCCTACCCCTTCACGCCGCCCGATACTGAAGAGGAACGCCGCACCTTCAAGTTCGTGACGCCGATCACCATGGCCGCCTATGACGCATCGTTCCGCAACCCGATCAGCCAGCAGTGGAATTTCACAGTCCAGCGGCAGTTTGGTTCGAGCTGGGTGGCCACAGGCGCCTATGTAGGCAGCAAGGGCAATCAACTGCTCGGCTCTTATGAGGCGAACGCCTCGGTCTTCGGCGCGCCCGGGAACACCGTCAACAGCCGCCGGCCTTACTTCCCCGGTTTCGGATCGATCAGCCTGAGTTCGACACGCAACAACTCGGTGTATCACTCGATGCAGCTCTCGGTGAACAAGCGGTTCACGTCCAATTTCACGGTTCTTGCCAACTACACATGGTCCAAGCTCATTGACGACGGCGATTCGCCGGTCAATCCGAACAACTGGGCTGCGGAGCGCGGACTCGGCTCGAACGATCTGGCGCACCGATTTGTCGCTTCCTACATCTACACGCTGCCTCGACTCGCCCAGGCGCACCCGGTCCTGAGGTGGGTTTTCGGCGGGTGGGAGACCAACGGGATCGTCACTCTTCAGGGAGGCACGATGCTCGACCTCAACTCCGGCGCCGATAACTCGCAGTCGGGGATCAACCGCGACCGTCCTGATCTCATCGGCGACCCATATCTGCCGGCCGACCGCTCGCGCAGCGAGCTGATCGCCCGCTACTTCAACACCTTGGCGTTTCAGACCAACGCCAGAGGCACCTTCGGCACGACACCACGAAACATCATCCGCGGTCCGGGTTTGATGACGGCGGATCTTGGCCTCTCGAAGGTGGTTCCCATCCGGGAGAGAGTTAGGCTTCAGGTCCGCGGCGAGTTTTTCAACGCGTTCAACCGGGTCAATCTGAACAACCCGAATTCGACCTTCGGCAACACCGCATTCGGGCGGATCACCGGCGCGCGCGATCCACGCGTCGTCCAGGTGGCGATGCGCCTGCTATTCTGACGCCTCGTTAACCCTCCACCGTTACCTTGAAGCCCATCAAAGAGGCCGCCGCTTCCACCGCGGCGCGCAGGTCGCCGTAGTAGGTCACGCGGTGCCAGCCGTCGCGCCAGCCTTCAATGAGTTTGTAGGCGTCTTTCACTTCGGCGGCGAGCTTCGTCCGGCAGGCCTTGTCTTCGTCGATGTTCTCGACAGCCTTGGCCTGATGGAAGAGCACTTCCTTTTTCAGCGGGAGGAACTCGATGGTGGTCGTCATGACTCCGAGCGGCATAAGGGAACGGACCGCGGCGCCTTTGCGGTCTTCCGAGTGGCTGCGGATCTCATACGGGTTCGATTTGCCCGTTGGGCCGTAGACCTTGTTCGACCCGACACAGTGGGCGTAAATGATCTGGTTCTTGGAGGTGTCGATGACCGGATCGGAGATGAAGCCTGGCTGTCCGGCCACCATGCTCATCAGCAGCATGGTGGCTGTGCTGGTCAGGTCCGCTTCGCAAGCGCCGACGAGATTGTCATTGTTCAATTGGAAGAATCCCATGCAAGGGTAGGCGCGGAGTTGTTTGGAATAGAAGAGGTCCAGGCAGTCTACCGTGATCGCCCTGGAGTTGTGCTGCTTGAGCAGACCGGCCATCGCCAGATACATGCGGCCGCCTTCGACGATCTCCGCCTTCGACGGTTCGACAACCTTCGCCGCGCCTTTGATCCAACGCTGCGCCCACTCGGCGCCGTCCTTCTCGCTCACCTTGTCGTAGAGCGAATTCAACTCGGGGCCTGGCACCGTCACGACCTGCGCTCCCATCGACTCCTTGATCCCCGCCTCGATCTTCGAGCGGTCCCGCCTGGCGACGCAAAGGATTGTTTCATTCTTCATGCGTACGGCGGCGTCCAGCGCCCGCACGGCTTGCGCGGTGTCTTCAAAGCGGGAGGACGAGACGGCCGCCACCGGGAGGCCCTTCTTTTTCGCCGGCCCCGCGCAGCCGAGAAACTCGCCAGTGCCGCCATAGAGGTGGTCCACCACCACAACGCGCTTGCCGCTCATGACGATTGTGGTTCCCGCGCCGCGGCTGGGGATGCCCATCAGGTAGACGAGATAGCCGTCGACTTCGGCGTCTTTTTCGAGGATCGCCTTCGACTCTTCGGCGTTCATTGAGGTGGCCGTGAGGAACTCGACATTCGGGCAAGCCGCCGTGAGCTTCGCCAGGAACTCCTTCTTCTTCGACTCGTAGTCGAAGTTGACGTACGGCCAGCCTTCTACATCCTTCGGGGCTTGTGTGAAGACCAGCCGGACCTTTGTTCTGGCCGCCTCGGCTCTCATGAGCGGCGAGCAAAGCGGCGCCGCGGCGCAGAAAGCGCACCTCTTCAGGAATCCGCGGCGGGGGATGGGAGCTTGCGGCAAGATGTTGAGAGAGTTCATAACTGCGGACATGTATATCCAAAATTGCGCCTGGCGGCAATGGCTACCGGCTGCGCCGCATGAACATGCCGGTCGAGGCGTCGATGTAGATCGAATAGTCGCTGCGGCTGACAGAGGGTCCCCAGACCACGCGCCACGCAGCGTTCGGCGTCTGGCTGGTGAAGCTCAGTTCGAACTGAACCGGCGTGCCCGGATGCTTTTGGATGTAGTCCGCGCTCTCCTTCGCCGCGGCCTCATAGGCCGCCGGCGAATCGACTTTCAGCGCCGCGATAAGAAACGGTTTCAATTGCGGGTTCGGCGAGTAGGGGGCAGGCTGCTGTGCGAAGACTCCTGACCGGAGGTTGATAGCTTTCGATTCTTCGACCGCGAAGGAATACTCGCGTTGTTTGCCAAGCCGTTGCGAGACGAAGACAGCGCGCCAGGCGCCAGCCTTGCCTTTCCCGCCTGGAACTTCGGGGATTTCGAAGTTCTCCATGCGAAGCAGCAACGCATCCTGAGCCCACTGCCGGGCCATCCCATACATCCGAAATGCAGCCATCTGTCCGCCCACGGGCTCGGAAGCCTTGTGCGCGGCCTTCTTCGGCGGCTCCGGCCGGCCGGACGAGCAGCCGCTCAGGCAAATGACGGCGGCCAGACAAAGAATCCGATTCACTTTCTCATGCTAGTTCACTCTGCCATGATGACGATATGTCGACGTTCATTCCAGGAATCCCCGAGCCTTCTGAATACAAGCCTTACTTCAACGGCTACATCGGCAAGGCGATCCAACATCCGGACCCGATCCAAGCTCTTCAAGAGCAGCACAAGGAGTTGCTGGAATTCTTCGGGCCGCTCGACGAGGCCAAGTTGCTGCACCGCTACGCGCCAGGCAAATGGAGCGTCAAGGAAGTTTTCGGACACATCATCGACACCGAACGCGTGATGTCCTACCGCCTGCTTCGCGTCGCCCGAGGAGACGAGACGGCGCTGCCCTCGTTCGACGAGAACCTGTTTGTCGCCAACGCTCACTTCGATCAGCAATCTTGGCCGGCGCTGCTGCACGAGTTTTCCTTCGTCCGGCGCGCGACGGTCCTGCTGCTTCAGGGGCTTTCAGCGGAAGCGTGGATGCGCCGGGGCGTCTACGCCGACAATCCGACCACCGTCCGCGCGCTGGCCTACATCCTGATTGGCCATCCCGCCCATCACATCGAGATCGTTCGAGAACGCTATCTCTGAGGGGGGCCTGCATCGGCTTCGAGGGGAAGCGCCTCATCGCCGGCGGCCCTCTGCGCCAGATGGCGGCGAAGGCTCGCCGAACGCTTGCAGCGTTGCCCAGGAAACCCTCAGTAGTTCCATCCGCGGGATTGCACGTGCCGGTTCGGCCCCAGCGGTGTAACAATATCGGCATGACAAGAAGGGACTTTGTTGGCGGATTGGCGGCGGGTTCGGTTTTCGGAGCCACCAATCGGCCCAATGTCCTGATGGTGTCAGTGGACGACATGAACGATTGGGTTGGCTGCCTGCGCGGCTACCCCGGTGTCTCGACGCCGAACATTGACCGCCTGGCCGCGCGCGGCGCGCTGTTCTCGGACGCTCACTGCGCCTCGCCGCTGTGCAATCCTTCGCGAACGGCGCTGCTGACGGGCCTGCGGCCATCCACTTCCGGTATCTACAACAATGAGCAGTACTGGCGGCCCGCGCTGCCGGGCGTGACGACGCTGCCCGAATGGTTTCGCAAGAGCGGCTACCACGTCGCGGGCGCGGGCAAGATCTTCCACCATGTGGCAGGCTTCAACCCTCCGGACCAGTGGGACGAGTTTCAGTTGCAGGAATTCGACGACCCCTGGTACCGCCGCGCCGATTTCTATCCCTGGAACAAGAAGGTTCCGCCGCCCAAGGGTCATCCCTTCAACGGGCTCCGGGATTTCGCCGGCGAATTCGATTGGGGCGTTCTCGACATTCCGGAAAGTCAGTATGGGGATCAGCGAGCCGCGGAGTTCGCCGAGTCGTTTCTCAGGCGAAAGCAGGAGAAGCCGTTCTTCCTGGCGATCGGGATGTGGCATCCGCACATCCCGCTGTTCTCTCCGCAACGGTTCTGGGATCTCTATCCCGAGGAGAAGCTCAGAATGCCGGAGGCCCCGCCGGACGACCTGGCAGACGTCCCGGAAGCCGGCCGCAAGCTGGCCGCCGCCCGGCGCGCGGAACTCGACAGAATCATCAGGGAAGGGAAGCACCGCGAGTTCATCCGCGCCTATCTGGCGGCGATCTCGTTTGGCGACGCGCTGGCCGGACGCGTGATCGCCGCACTGGAAAGAAGCAGCCACGCCTCAAACACCGTGGTTGTCTTCTGGTCTGATAACGGCTGGCATCTCGGCGAAAAACAGCATGTGCACAAGTCCACGCTCTGGCAGCGGTCGACCCATGTGCCCGTCATTTTCGCCGGGCCCGGCGTGCGGCAGGCAGGCGTTGCCCGGCGCCAGCCCGTGAGCCTTCTCGATTTCTATCCGACGCTCATCGACCTCTGCGGCCTGGAAAAGAACCCAAAGCTTGAAGGCCGCAGTCTCGTTCCGCTCCTTCAGAACGCCAAGGCCCCGGCGCCTCCCGCGGTCTCGACTTTCATGCCGGGCAATCACGCCGTCATCACGGAGAAGTGGCGTTACATTGTGTACGCCGATGGAAGCGAAGAGCTCTATGATCGTGTGGCGGACCCGAACGAGTACACGAACCTGGCGGGCCAGGCGAAGTACTCGGGGCTGAAGCGGGAACTCGCGGTGCACGCGCCGGCAAAGAGCGCGCCCATGGCGCCCTCGCGCGAGGCCTACGATTTCGACTTCAGCACATACCAGTTCCGCCGCAAGGAGGCCCGGCCATGAGTGTTAATCGCAGGGAATTCCTGGGTACGGCGACAATGGCCTCGGTTGCGCCGCCCGCCGGATCGCTGCCTTGGTACCGTCGCGCGTACCGCTGGGGGCAGACCAACATCACGGAGAAAGACCCGGTTCGCTATGACATCGACTGGTGGCGCCGCTTCTGGAAGCGAACCGAAACGCAGGCCGTCATCATTAACGCGGGCGGCATCGTCGCTTACTATCCGAGCAAATTCCCGCTCCACCATCGAGCTGAGTTTCTCAATGGGCGCGACCTCTTTGGCGAACTTACCGAGGCCGCGCACAAGGATGGCCTCTGGGTCATGGCGCGCATGGACTCCAACCGAACGGCCGAGGACTTCTACAAGGCGCATCCGGACTGGTTCGCGCGCGACCGCGCGGGCAACCCCTACCGCGCGGCAGACAAGTTTATCACCTGTATCAACAGCCCCTACTACGACGAGTATCTGCCGGCCGTCATCACCGAGATCATTGAACGCTCTCATCCCGATGGCGTCACTGACAACAGTTGGGCGGGATTGGGCCGCGAGAGCATCTGCTATTGCGCTAACTGCGAGCGGAAGTTCTCAGCCAGGACCGGCATGAAGCTGCCGGCGGCGGCGAACTGGGACGATCCGGCATACCGTCAATGGATCATGTGGAACTATGCGCGGCGGATTGAAGTGTGGGAGTTGAATAACCGGACGACGCAGAAGGCGGGCGGCAAAGACTGTATCTGGTCGGGCATGAACAGCGGATCGGTCTCGGCCCAGGCGCGATCCTTCCGCGACCTGCGCGAGATTGCCAAGCGCGCGCAGATCATGATGCTCGATCATCAGCGACGGGATGACGACACCGGCTTCCAGCAGAACGGCGATACAGGCAAGCGAGTCCACGAACTCATGGGCTGGGACAGGCTGGCTCCGGAGAGCATGGCGATGTATCAGTCGGGCCCGGGCTACTATCGTGTGGCGAGCAAGACGCCGGCCGAAGCGCGCATGTGGATGATCGCAGGCATGGCCGGGGGCGTTCAGCCGTGGTGGCATCACATCGCCGCTTATCATGAGGACCGGCGAATGTACCGGACCGCGGAGCCCGTCATGAAGTGGGCCAGGGCGAACGAGACGTTTCTCCACGATCGCGAACCGGTGGCTTCGATTGGCCTTGTCTGGTCGCAGAGGAATACCGACTTCTTTGGGCGGGACGATGCGGCCGGCCGCGTCGACGCGCCTTACACGGGTTGGATGCACGCTCTCGTGCGGGCGCGGATTCCGTACCTGCCTTTGCACGCCGACGAGATTGAGGCGCGCGGCAAACGGTTCTCAACTCTCATCCTCCCCAACCTTGGCGGTCTGTCTGACGGGCAATGCGCCGCCATCCGCGCTTTTGTGCAGAGCGGAGGCGCGCTGATCGCCACCGGCGCCGCTTCGCTTTACAACGAGTGGGGCGATCCGCGCGAGGATTTCGCGCTTACCGACCTGTTCGGAGCACACTTTACCGGCCCCGTCCCCAAGCTCGTCTCCGCATCTGGCAGGAGTTCGGGAACCGATCGGTTCTCTCCTGACGGGCATACCTATCTGCGCCTGATTCCCGAATGGCGGGCGAAGGTGGATGGACCGAAATCGGGCGATGAGCCTCCGGCGGATGGCGAACGTCATCCAGTCCTGCGCGGATTCGATGAGACCGACATCATTCCCTATGGCGGCGGCCTTCGCCCGCTGCGCACGGAGGCAGGAGTCCTCGTACCGCTCACATTCGTTCCGCCCTTCCCCACGTATCCACCGGAAACCGCCTGGATGCGGGAGCCGAAAACGGAAGTTCCCGGACTTGTGCTCTCCATGCGCGGCAAGGCCCGCGTGGCATATTTGCAGGCTGACATCGACCGCCGGTATGCGAGAGAGCACCTCACCGATCATGGCCTGCTGCTCGCAAACATCGCCCGGTGGGCCGTTGGCGATTCAATGCCTTTCACCGTGGAAGGACCCGGCTTTCTCGATTGCCATCTCTATCGTCAGGGCGGCAGGGCGATACTGCAGATCGTGAACCTGACGAGCGCGGGGACATGGCGCGCGCCTGTGGACGAACTGATTTCCGTTGGACCGCACAAGGTCACGCTCAAGGGCGCGTTCAAGTCAGCCGAAGCGCGTGTTCGGAGCGGGAGACTCGCCGTGACGTCGAAAGCGGGCGCAACCTCGTTCACGATTCCCTTGATCGTGGACCATGAAATGGTGGTTCTGGCCTGACCTCACTCGCTGGCGGCGGCCGCCCGCGGAGACCCTTTGGGG
>CAYWST010000288.1:0-7602 GCA_964461075.1 uncultured Solibacteraceae bacterium
CCCCTAGCTCGATGTCACCAACGGTGTCTCCGTCATCCTTCAGCAGCACCATCAACCGACCCTCGCCCTCGACGCCGCCGGCCCCGGAGCCCCCATCCTCGAACTCCTCCGTTCCGCCCGCACCGGCGCCCTCATCGAACCCGTCCTCATCACTGCGGGCCACCAACCCGGCACTGCCAAGGACTCCACCCTCTTCATCCCCCGCGATAATCTCCTCTCATGCCTTCGCATCACCCTCGAGCGATCCCTCCTCATCGTCCCCCCCCCCGGCCTCGCCTTCCTCCGCGAACTCAATGAAGAACTCGCCGCCCTCGTCCAGCCCGCCCACAACCCTGCGGGGACAGACAGATCTGTCCCCATCCCCCTCCGTGGCGCTACACTACTTACTTCTATGGACCCCGCCTCTCCTTCCCTGCCCGAGGTCCACTCTTCTGTCAATACCGCCCACCCCAACATCTGGCGCCGCATGTTCGCCTTCGCCGGTCCCGCCTACCTCGTCAGCGTCGGCTACATGGACCCCGGCAATTGGGCCACCGACCTCGAAGGCGGAGCCCGCTTCGGCTACGACCTCCTCTGGGTCCTCGTCGTCTCCAACGCGATGGCCATCCTCCTCCAGACCCTCTCCGCCCGCCTCGGCATCGTCTCCGGCCGCGACCTCGCCCAAGCCTGCCGCGAAGTCTACCCCAAGCCCGTCTCCCATACCCTCTGGTTCCTCTGCGAAATCGCCATCGCCGCCACCGATCTCGCCGAAGTCCTCGGCGCCGCCATCGGCCTCAATCTCCTCTTCGGCCTCCCCCTCGTCTACGGCGTCATCCTCACTGCCGCCGATACCCTCCTCCTGCTCGCCTTCTCCCGCTTCGGCATTCGCTCCATCGAAACCATCATCGTCGCCTTCATCACCGTCATCGCGGGCTGCTTCGTCATCGAACTCGTTCTCGCCAAGCCCGACTTCACGGCCGTCGCCCGCGGCCTCATCCCCAAACTCACCGGTGAAAGCCTCTATGTCGCCATCGGCATCCTCGGCGCCACCGTCATGCCGCACAACCTCTACCTCCACTCCTCCCTCGTCCAGACCCGCCAGATCGCCTCCGGCGACGCCGCCAAAGCCTCCGCCTGCAAGTTCAATTTCGTCGACTCCGTCATCGCCCTCAACGGAGCCCTCCTCGTCAACGCCTCCATCCTCATCCTCGCCGGAGCCACCTTCTTTACCCGCGGCATCGAAGTCACCCAGATCCAGCAGGCCCACCAGATGCTCGCCCCGCTGCTCGGCACCACTCTCGCCAGCGCCGCCTTCGCCGTCGCCCTGCTGCTCTCCGGCCAGTCCTCCACCATCACCGGCACCATGGCCGGCCAGATCGTCATGGAGGGCTTCCTCGATTTCCGAATGCGCCCCTGGCTCCGCCGCTTCGTCACCCGCGCCATCGCCGTCATCCCCGCCGCCATCACCATCAGCCTCATGGGCGACAAAGGCGCCTTCCGCCTCCTCATCCTCAGCCAGGTCATCCTCAGCCTCCAGCTTCCCTTCGCCGTCATCCCCCTCATTCACTTCACCGGCGATCCCGCCCGCATGGGCCGCTTCGTCAACCGCCCCTGGGTCAAAACCCTCGCCTGGTCCGCCGCCGTCCTCATCGTCGCCCTCAACCTCAAACTCGCCTCCCAAACCATCGCCGGATGGGCCCAGTCGCGCCCCGCCATCCTCTTCCTCGTCATTCCGCTCGCCGTCGCCCTGCTCGCCCTCCTCGCCTGGGTCGCCTTTGAGCCCTGGCTCCGCCACCTGCCCCGGTCCCGCCCCGTCGTCCGGGTCCCCGCCACCGAGCTCGCCCCCATCGACGGACCCCAGTACCGCCACATCCTCGTCACCCTGGACCACTCGCGCCTCGACCGCATCGCCCTCGCCCACGCCGCCGCCTTCGCCCGCGCCCACCACGCCCGCCTCCTCCTTCTCCACATCGAGGAAGGCGTCACCAGCCAGATCTACGGCGAACTCGCTGAAACCGCCGAAGTCCAGGCCGGCCGCACCTATTTCACCACCCTCGCCGACTCCGTCCGCGCCACAGGCATCGAAACTGAACTCGCCGTCGTCCACGCCCCTAACCCCGGCGCCGCCATCATCGCCTTTGTCCGCCTGCGCTCGCCCGACCTCCTCATCATGGGCGCCCACGGCCATACCGGCATCCAGGACATCATGTTCGGCGCAACCATCAACGAAGTCCGGCACGCCATCGGCATCCCCGTCCTCATCGTGCGGGAATGAGAGTGCGACACTGACCCGAACATGTGTCACAGTGACCCACGGCCAGCCGCCGAGGCTCCCGTAACCTTCTGTTAATCAATCAGATAGAATCGGCCACCCCTGGCATTTGGAGTGCATCTGACAAAGCGAACAGATTATGCGGAACGTCGTCCGGCTTCTGGCCTCCACCCTCCTCGCCGGACTTCTGCTCTCCGCTACCAGCCTCGAAAAACTCTCCATGGAGCAGTTGGTCGAGCGCTCCACCGCCATCGTCCAGGGTAAGGTCCTCGACTCGGCCACCATCAAGCGCGGCTCGGTCATCTACACCACTTACCGGATCCAGGTCGCCAAGGTCCACAAGGGCAGCGCCCCCGCCACCCTCGAGGTCAGCGTCCCCGGCGGCCAGTTCGGCGGTTACCGCCAGAGCTTCTCAGGCACCCCAAGGCTCGAGTCCGGAGCCGAATATGTCATCTTCGTGTGGACCAGCCGCTCCGGCATCAACCACACCATCGGGCTTGCCCAGGGCGTCTTCGATGTGAAGTCCACCGCCGGCGGCCAGACCTGGCTGACCCGCGGCGCCATCGACGCCTTCATGCTCGACGCCAGCGGCAAGGAAGCCCAGGATAAGGGCTTCAGCATCCCGATGAGCCGGCTCACCGATCTCATCCGCGCTTCGGAGGGCAAGCTGCAATGAGCCTCCGCGCCGCCGCCCTCCTCATGCTCATCTCCCTCGCCGCCCCGGCGCACTATCATTGGGTCCGCTACTCCTCCCGGAACGGCTCATCGCAACCTGTCTACGACCGCTTCGACCTCACCGCTCTCCCCGACGGCCGGTCCCTCCCCTTCTTCATCAACGATCCCGGCGCCCTCCAACTCGCCGCCGGCGATTCCACCACCGCGCTCCTCTCCCAGATCCGCGCCGCCGCCGCCGTTTGGAACACTGTCGAAACCGCAGAGATCAAGCTGGTCTTCGGAGGCATGCGCAACGCTGCCGCCCCCGCCATGAACTCCCCCTGGGTGGAAGTCGAATTCACTGAAGATCTGCCCCCTGGCGTCCTCGCCATGGGCGGACCCACCAGCCGCGCCGATACCGTCTCCGCCGCCACCGGCGCTTTCACCCCCATCACCAAGTCCACCTTGCGCCTCCCCCGGAACCTCGCCAATCGGGCCAGTTGGACCGAACGGCTCTTTCTCACTCTCGTTCACGAGTTTGGGCACACCCTCGGCCTCCAGCACAGTTGGGCCTCGGGCGTCATGTCCACCGAAATCACCCGCGCCACCTCCAAGGCTTCTCCTCTCAGCGCCGACGACGCCGCCGGCCTCAGTTTTCTCTATCCTGCTCCTCAATTCCGCCAGACAACCGGAGCCCTCTCCGGCCGTGTAACTCTCAATGGCAACGGCGTCCACCTCGCCAGCGTGGTCGCCTATTCCGCCCGGGGCTGGGCCGTCAGTACGCTCACTCATCCCGATGGTTCCTACCGTCTGGAAGGCCTCGCCCCGGGCTCTTATTCCGTCTGCGTTCACCCGCTGCCGCCGGCCCTGGCCGGCGAGCCGCAGCCCGTCAACCTCGACCTCCCCACCGACCCCGCCGGCCGAATCCCCCCCAGCGGCGCTTTCGATCTTCAGTTCTATCCCGGCACTCCGACTCCTCAAACCACCGTCCCGGTGATCGCCGAGCAGACCACCCAAAACGTCAACTTCGCCGTCCGCGCCCGCAGCGCCGTCAACCTCCACAGCGTCCAGACATACTCGTTCTCCGGACAGGACACGGTCAAGCCGGCCACCATCTCCTCCGCCGCCGGCCGCGGCACGGTGGTGTTCAGCGGTTTCGGAGCCACCACGGCCGCCCCCAACTTCAGCGTGAACACCCTGCTCGCCGGCGACGGAGCCGTTCCTGGTTCCCTCCGCACTTACTCTCCCGGCTACCTCCAGTTCGATGTCGCGATCTCCCCTGGCGACGGTCCCCGCCCCCTGCTGTTCACCCTCGGCGATGAACAATTCATCCTGCCGTCCGCCTACTCGGTGGTGAGCAAGGGCGCACCCTCTGTCTCCTCCGTCACGGCCAACCCCGACCGCACCGTCACCATCGCCGGGCAGAATCTCGGCGCGGGCACGTCGGTCTGGTTCGACGGGGTTCCCGCCCGCCTGCGCTCCGCCGAGAACGGCACGCTCAGCGTCGCCGCTCCGCCCGCCCCCGCCGGACACCGTTCCGCCATCGCCGTTATGAATGCCGACGGCCAGAGTTCCCTGTTCTTCCAGGGCCCGACACCGCAGTTCTACTCCCACGACGCCCCGGAAACCGCCTCTTTCTCCATTAGCCCCGCCATCCTCCCCGCCGGCAGCGAGTCCCTCGTCGAGATCACCGGTCTTGGAATGAACTTCGAGGAACAGCCCTTCACGCTCAGCACCGGATCGAGCGATGTCGCGGTCAAGCGGTTATGGATCACCTCCGCCAACCGCGTCATGGCTCTGGTGAGCGTCTCCCCGGCCGCTGCCGCCGCGACCGCCTCCTGGTCGGTCACCAGCGGTTTGAATACGCTCCTCTCTCAGACCCCGGCCCTCATTCTGACCGGCGTCCGCCAGGCCTACGTCGCATCGGGCGACCTCGCCCGCACCTCAGTGCAACCTGGGGCGCAAATCACTCTTTCCATCCAGAACGGCCCGCTCAGCGCCGCGGCCTCCGCCATCTCCGTCACTGTCTCTGACCGTCCCGCCCAGGTCCTCTCCTACTCCGCCGGCCAGTTGACCATCCAACTGCCCGCTCCGCTCACCCCCGGCCTCGGCATCGTCAGAGTCACGATTGCGGGCGAATCTCTCCCCGCCTCCGCCATCCAGATCGCTTCACCGCCCCCGCAGATCCTCGGCGCGGTGGCCAATGGGAATCCCGTCTCCGCATCCGCACCCGCCCGCCCCGGCGACAGCGTGAACCTGCTCGTCTCCAACCTCAGCGAGCCCGGCCAGACGGTTGACCTCCGGCGCCTGCGTGTCATCTCCGTCATCTCCAACCAGACCATCGAACATAGCGTTCTCGCAGTCCTGCCCGCTTCCGGACAGCCGGGAGCCGGGTTTGTTCAGATCGCTCTCTCCTCGCAAAGCCCCGCCGTCACCACCCTCCCGCTCGTCCTGAGCGCGGACGACCGTCTCTCTTCCGTGTATAATCTCCCGTATCGTCAGTAGGCGCTCCTTCCTGTTCCTTCTCGCCCCCGCGGACTGGCCTGCGTTCCGCGGACCCAATTCGTCCGGCGTCTCCGCGGAGACGAATCTGCCCGTGGAGATGTCGGCCGCCAAGAACGTGGTCTGGAAGACCCCGCTGCCGCCCGGCCACTCCTCCCCAATCCTGGCCGGGGACTCGATCTTTCTCACCGGATGGGAAGGCGCGAACCTGCTCACCTTCAACCTCGACCGCAAGACCGGCGCCATCCGCTGGCGCCGCGAACTGGCGCGGCCCCGGCAGCAGGAGCACCACAAGTTCAACACGCCCGCTTCGCCCAGTCCGGTCTCTGACGGCCGCAACGTCTACGCCTTCTTCACCGACTTCGGCCTCGTCTCCTACGGCCCCGACGGCAACGAACGATGGCGGCTCCCCATGGGCCCGTTCAACAACCCCTTCGGAATGGGCGCCTCCCCGCTGCTGGCGGGCGACCGCCTCATCATGAACTGCGACTCGGAGACGGATTCCTTCATCCTCGCCGTCTCCACTTCGAGCGGCCGCATCCTCTGGCGCCGCGACCGCCCCGACGTCGGCCGCGGCTTCTCCACCCCGATCCTTTACACCCCGCCCGGCGGCGGCTCCCCGCAGGCGCTCGTCGCCGGCTCTCATCAACTCACCGCCTACGACGTCGAAACCGGAAAGCCGGTCTGGTGGTTCACGGGTCTCACCTGGCAGTTGAAGCCCACCCCGGTGATGGAGGGCGACAAGCTCTACATCCTCGGCTGGGCAGGCGGCTCCGATCTCGGCAACCAGGAGGAACTCCCCGCCTGGAGCGAGATCCTGCGCCTCCGCGACGCCAACGGCGACGGCAAGCTGCAGCTTTCCGAGGCAGGCGACGCGAAGCTCGAGCGCGACTGGAAAGAGTCGGATCTCGACCGGGACGGCTTGATCGGCGAGCGCGACTGGAAGATGTATCAGGGCAAGCGCCGCGCGGTGAATTCGATCACCGCGATCCGGCTAGGCGGTTCCGGCGACATGACCTCGAAAAGCCTGATATGGCGGTATACGAAAAGCCTGCCGAACGCGCCGTCGCCGATCGTCTACAAAGGCATCGTCTACATGCTCAAGGAAGGCGGCATCCTTACCGCGCTCAGCGGCGAGACGGGAGAAGTGCTGAAGCAGGGGCGCCTGACCGGCGCGCTGGACCAGTACTTCGCCTCGCCGGTCGCGGCGGACGGCAAGCTCTATGCTTTGAGCCAGGTCGGCCATCTGGTGGTTCTCAAGGCCGGCGCGGATTGGGAGATCCTGGCGGTCAACGATCTCGATGAAGAGTGTTACGCGACGCCGGCCCTGATCGACGGGCGCGTTTACGTTCGCACCCGTTCAGCCCTCTACGCTTTCGCTTCCAAGTAGCGCGTCTCACTGGACGCGCTCGAGTCGCACGCTTTCCTCCCATGCTTCGTAGCGATAAGAGCGAAGGATGCGCTGCGCTTCGGTGGGCGGGATGTTCACCACCCAGCGGGTGTCCTTGCTGTCG
The DNA here is from genome assembly GCA_964461075.1 of uncultured Solibacteraceae bacterium. Taxonomy (GTDB): domain Bacteria; phylum Acidobacteriota; class Terriglobia; order Bryobacterales; family Bryobacteraceae; genus JACADU01. Next base: position 6,922 of record CAYWST010000288.1, read on the forward strand.
CCGGTTGTGTGAGGGTGCTTCCGGAAGTTGGAACTTTGAAATCGTCCGCGGAGGCGGAACCGGTGGACGATGAAGAGAGCCGCGCTGCTGGGTGGATTGATGAGCTGCTGCGCCTCGATCCAAACAGGGGAAACCGGCCCTGGGGCGCCGGAAAAAGCCGGTGTGCGGTTCCGGAGGAACTCCGCGTATCACGCGATCCGCTTGGCCTGCAGGCGGCAAGGCTGCTCCTGGCCAGTCGGGCCGGACGGTCTGAGCCAGCTTTTGCCGAAAGCCTTCTCCAATCGATCCGGATTCCAATGCGGTCTGCGGCGCGATATCGAAGGTCTTTCCGCTTGAGATGGGCGAGGTCTGCCTCAAGGAGATTCGGACTCTCCACTGAAGAGGGAGTACGAATCGAACAGGCGGAGCCGGGCGATCGCACGCGATTTCTTGAAGGGGCATGTAAGCCGCTTTAGACCCTCATTCGATCCCGCAGTCGCGGGGGAGGTCAGCGCAATGGATCATGCTTGCGGAGTTCTTCGGCGTCGACCCGGTCTTTGGCGCGGCCGGTCGCCTCCTTGTTGCGGAGGAGGGACGCCCAGCCGATGGATTTGATCGGGATCCCATCGAGGATTCCGGGAGACAAGCCGTTCCATGCATCGTCGAAGGAGACGCCGGTGATTGAGGTCATCAGGTCGATGC
>CAYWST010000289.1:0-7584 GCA_964461075.1 uncultured Solibacteraceae bacterium
TTCATCCAGCAGCACTCGTCGATCTGGTGAATGTTGTAGTCGTTGAAGACGCCGCCGCTGCCCCAGAGGAAGGCGTGGAAGCGCTGGACCTGATAGATGACCTCGCTGATCCCGTCAGGCTTGCGCGGGGCCTGCCCGCCGGCGCGGCCCATGCGATAGGCGCGCATGGCGATGATGTCGCCGATCTGGCCGTCCTGGATCCGTTTGAGCAGCTCCTGCCTGCCATGACAGTGCCGGACCATGAGGCCGACGCCGACCTTGAGATTTTTCTTCTTCGCCTGCTCGCCGAGTTCGATCATGCGGCGGGTGGTGGGGCCGTCGACGGAGATGGCCTTCTCCATGAAGACGTGGAGGCCTCGTTCGATGGCGTACTTGAAGTGCACCCAACGGAAAGCGGGCGGCGTGGCGAGGATGACAACGTCGCCCGGCTTGAGGGCGTCCATGACCTGCTTGTAGGCTTCGAAGCCGAGGCTGCGCCTTTCAGGCGGCACATCGACCTGGCTTGGGAACTGCGACTTGAGTTTGTCGAGGTTGCCGTTGATCCTGTCCTGGAAGAGATCGGCCATGGCGACGAGCTTCATGGGGCCGTTCTTGACCTGAAGCGAGTTGACGGCCGCGCCGGTTCCCCGTCCGCCGCAGCCGACGAGTCCAACCTGAATCGTGTTGTTCTCGCCGGCGTGGACGTGCGGCAGGGAGACTCCCGCGAGCGCCGAGGTGGCGACAAAACTGCGTCTGGAAGGTGTTTCGCTCATTTGAGTCCTTTCAGGCCGGCGGGCCGGAGGCCCGTCTTGTGCTTTTTCGTGTGAATGGGGTTGGGCTCGTAAGCGCCGATAAGGTCCGCGTTGGCGCGCGGCTTGATCTTCTTCTCCATGCCGAGCGCCCAATAGCAGGCGTTGACCATCATGCGGCGGAAGCCTTCGTTCTTGAAATCGCCGGCGTGGCCCATGGTGGTGGTGAACACGCGCGCCGATTTGCCTTCGGGCGTTTTGAAGCTGCGTGTCCAGGCGACGGGGAGGAGTTTCTTCTCCGGATTCGGCGGGTCGGTAGGGTTCATTCCGGCGAGGACCTGGCCCATCAGCAGCGGCCGGGCGTCTTCGGGCAGGGTGGTGAGGCCGTAAACATCGGACGGGCCCCAGATGCCGGAAACGCCTCGCAGGATGGGGTGCGAGGCCATGCCTTCGGCGGCGACGCCGCGGGTGCTCTCCTTGTCATGAGCGCCGTAGTGGTTGATCCAGGTCTCGCCGAGGACGAGGCGGCCCCAGCCGCCCGGAGGAGCCTTGCTGTTGAAGCTGTATCGCGAGTAAGGGCTCTCCTTGCGGGTGCGGTAGTTGAAGGCGTGAGTGGCGGTGCGGAGGCCAATGATGGGCTTGCCGGAGTTGGTGTAGTCGATGATGTGCTTCATCTGCTCGTCGGGGAGTTCGAGGAAGCGGGTGAAGAGTACCATGAGATCGGCCTGGGCGAGGATCTCGAGCCCGGGGATGTTGTCCATGGTCATAGGGTCGATTTCGCCGGTGGCGCGGTTGATGGGGAAGAGCACGGTAGTTTTGAAGCCGTGATGCGCGGCCATGATTTTGGCGTATTGCGGCATCAGCTCTTCGCAGCGGTATTCCTGATCTCCGGCGACGAAGACGATGTGCTTGCCTTTGCCGGGGCCTTTGCCGCCCTCGTAGACGACCCACTGGTCTTGCGCGGACAGCCATGCGCCAAGGAGGGCCGCAAGCAGGCACGCTTTCTTCATCGGAGACCTCGCTGTCACTTGCCGTTCCGGCGGCGAGATGCGCCCGCCGGGTCTTGGATGATTGTATCTCCGAATCTTAGAATGCGAGCCGATGATCCGATACCTGGCGTGGCGCGATCGTAATGCGCCGGTCTGCCGACGTGCGATGGCCGGCGGTGGACGGCCATGCATCGCGCACGCGCTGTTCGCGCCGGCGGGTTGGGAGGCCGGCGAGGGAACATGGCATGCCGGCGAGGCGGACGCTTCGGCGCACTTGCCTCCGCGATCTGGCGCCGCCGGATGACCGGGCCGAGTGACGAGTCCATCGCGGAGCTGGAGACATGCGCGCCCGCACCGATGCCGCTGAGCGAACTCCGATCGGCGATGTGACGAAGGGGACGCCGCTGTCACGAGCTGCGAAGGCCTCAAAAGCGCGATGACGAATCAATCGAAGGGCCGGCCACTTCTCGCCGCGGCGGTGCGCTGAAGCGTGGCGTGCCGGCCTGGGTCAAGCTGATTTGCCAAAGATCAGATTGCGCCGAGCCGGTCCGGCATGTCGGCAAGGACGAAACTGAGCACGGCGAGGGCGGCGATGCTCTTGCGGAAGTCGGCGGCGTCGATTTTGTCGAGGGTGTCGGCTTCGGAGTGGTGCCAGTCCATGTAGTGCTGGCCGACGGTGCGGTGGCCGATGCCGGGGACGCCTTTGCGCATCAGCGGGCCGATGTCGGCTCCGCCGCCGCCTGGGGTGATCTGGGTGGCTCCGGTGGGTTCAAGGAGGGAGGCGATAGCGCGGAGGCGCGCGAGGGCGCGTTCCTGAACTTCGGGTGCTGCCCCGATGATGGAGAGGCCGAAGCCGATGGGGCGTTCGGCGCCGGAATCCATTTCGATGGCGGCGACGTGGTTCAAGACGGCATCGCCGGCCCAGGCGGCGTACGCGTCGCCGCCGCGGAGACCGTTTTCTTCGTTGGTCCAGAGGCAGACGCGCAAGGTGCGGCGGGGCTGGAGTTTCAGATCGCGGACGAGTTGGACGGCCTGCCAGCAGGCGATGCAGCCGGAGGCGTCGTCGTGAGCGCCTTGGCCGACATCCCAGCTATCGGCGTGGCCGCCGAGGACGACGACCTCTTCAGGCTTTTCGCGGCCGGGGATTTCGGCGATGAGGTTGGCGCTCTCGGCATCGGGGAGGGTGCGGGCCTCCATGGTGAGCTTGACGCGGACGCTGGCGCCGGCGGAGAGCAGGCGGGCGATGCGCTCTGCGTCTTCGACGCTGACGGCGGCGAAGGGGATTCTCGGAACGCCGTTCTGGTATCGCATCATGCCGGTGTGAGGGCTGCGAAGGCTGAGACCGGTGACACTGCGGACAAGCGCGGCGACGGCGCCTTTCTGCGCGGCGCGGATGGCGCCGATGGAGCGGTATTGGACGCTGCGGCCGTAGCCTTCCCACTTCTGGTTGTAAACGACGATGCGGCCGCGGACTTTTTCGGAGTCGAGCTTCTCCAGTTCGTCGAAGCTCGAGACACAGACGGCCTCGGCTTCGAGGCCGTCGGGCGGGGTGTCAACGCTGCCGCCGAGCCCGAGCATGTGAATCCTGGCGCGCACGGGGGCGATGAGCTCGCAACTTTCGGCGCCACGGACCCAATGGGGGACCTTGACGGGCAGGAGCTGGACGTTGGCCAAGCCCTCGCGCTTCATTTCCGCGGCGGACCATTCAAGGGCCTGTTCGAGGGCGGCGCTACCGCTCAAGCGCGGGCCGATGCGGTCGCACCAGTGCATGATCTTGCTCCAGCCGCCCGAATCCTTGCGTCCGGCTTCAAGGAGGCGGGCGGCGGGTTCGCGATAAGCGGCGATCCAATCGGCCTGGGAGAGAAAAGCGGGCGCGGAAAGAGCGCCCAGGAGGTCGCGTCGGGGCATCATAAGAGTAAATGTCGATTGTCGCACCTAGGCCCGAATACGATGCGCTGCTCATTCTGAGCTTTGGCGGTCCGGAGAAGCCCGAAGACGTGATTCCCTTTCTGGAGAACGTGCTGCGGGGCAGGAACGTGCCGCGGGCGCGGCTGGAGGCGGTGGCGGAGCACTACTACCATTTTGGCGGCAAGAGCCCGATCAACGATCAGTGCCGGGCGTTGATCGCGGCGCTGCGGGAAGAGCTCGACGCGCAGGGGATGAAGCTGCCGATCTACTGGGGCAACCGTAACTGGCGCCCGATGGTGGAAGAGACAATGCAGCAGATGGCGAAGGACCGTGTGAAACGGGCGATCGTGTTTGCCACCTCGGCGTGGAGTTCGTACTCATCGTGCCGGCAATACCAGGAAGACATCGCGCGGGCGATATCGGCGACGGGACCGGGAGCGCCGGTGTGCGACAAGCTGCGGCATTTTTATAAGCACCCGGGGTTCATCGAGACGATGGCGGAGCGGCTGCGGGGGTCTCTCGAAGAATTGGCGCCGGACAGGAGGGCGGCGGCGCACGTTTTGTTCACGGCGCACTCGATTCCGGTGGAGATGGCGAACCAGTCGAGATATGTCCAGCAGTTGGAGACGGCGTCGAGGCTGACGGCGGAGATGGCGGGCGCGCCGCGATGGCGGCTGGTGTATCAAAGCCGGAGCGGGCCGCCGCAGCAGCCGTGGTTGGAACCGGACGTCGTGGCCGTCCTTGAGGAGATCGCGGCCGATGAGGCGGCTTCGAGGGACGTGGTCGTGTCTCCGATTGGGTTCATCTCGGATCACATGGAGGTGCTCTACGATCTGGACACGGAAGCGGCGAAGCGGGCGGCGGAGCTGGGGCTGAATCTGATTCGCTCGGGGACGGCGGGAACGCATCCGCGCTTCATCCGGATGATCAGGGAGCTGATCGAGGAGCGGATGAACGGCGTGCCGGACGCCGAGCCGTGCCTGGAGAACTGTTGCCCTGCGCCGATCAGGAGGCCAGCGCCTCCGGCGGATTCAGCAGTTCCTCGTAGAGCTTAGCAGCGCGGCGGAGAGCCTCTTCGACGTTTTCGCACATGTTCTCACGGCCGACGTGACGCTCGAACTCGGCGCGCTTCATGAGTTCGGCGGGCTGAGGAGGCGCCCCGCAAAGGATGAGGCCGCGGCCGCTCGAGTGAATCTTGTCTGCGAGGGCCTCGAGGGCGTGGAGCCCGGTCATGTCGATGGCGGTCATGTTGCGGAGGCGCAGGATGATGACAGGGGGCAGGTCAGGAATCTGACGCTCGATCTCTTCGAGCTTGTCGGTGGATCCGAACAGGAAAGGTCCGTGGATGCGCCAGATGGTGGCGTAGACGGGGATGAGCTTGTCCTGGAGGATGTGGGCCCAGCCTTGCGAGAGATAGTCGCTGGTGACCCGCGAGACGGTGGTGGTGGCGGCGACGCGGCGAATGAACAGGAGGGCGGCGAGGATCATCCCGGCCATGACCGCGACGCTCAAGTCGGCAAAGACGGTGAGCAGGAAGGTAATGGCCCAGACGGCGACATCGGTGTGCGACTGTTTGAAGATGTCGGGGATTTCGCGCCATTCCCCCATGTTCCAGGCGACGACGAACAGGATGGCGGCCAGGGTAGCCATGGGGATGCTTTTAGCAAGGGGAGCGGCGGCGAGGAGGACGACGAGGAGGGTCAGCGCATGGATGATGCCGGCCACGGGGGTTTGGGCGCCGCTGCGGATGTTGGTGGCGGTGCGGGCGATGGCTCCGGTGGCGGGCAGGCCGCCGAACATGGGCGAGACGATATTGGCGACGCCCTGAGCGAAGAGCTCGGTGTTGGGGTTGTGCTTGTCGCGGACGCCCTTTGCCGCGCACATGGAATCGGCGACCACGGCGGAGAGGAGGCTTTCAATGGCGCCGAGCATGGCGACGGTGAGGGCTGGCATCAGGAGCTTGATGAAGAGGCTGGGCTGAAAGGCGGGGATATGGAGGGAGGGGAGCCCCGAGGGAACGCCGCCGAAGCGCGTGCCCACGGTTTCGACAGGCAGGGCAAGCAGGGCGACGGCGGCCGTGCCGCCGACGAGGGCGACGATGGCTCCCGGCACGCGGGGCAGAAGGCGGACGCAGAACAGGATCACAGTCAGGGAGGCAGCGCCGAGGGCCGTTTCAAGCGCGCGGAAGGAGTCGGCGTGCTCGATGAGGGTTTCGAGGCGGGCGAGAAACTCACCGGGGACCTTTTCGATCTGAATGCCGAAAAAGTCCTTGATCTGGGTGCTGGCGATGAGCAGGGCGATGCCGTTCGTGAAACCGATCACAATGGGGCGGGGGATAAATCGAACGGTCGAGCCAAGGCCGGTGACGCCCATGACGGCGAGCAGAACGCCCGCCATCATGGTGCACATGAACAGGCCCTGGAGGCCGTGCTCGGCGACGATCCCGGCGACCACGACGACGAAAGCGCCGGTGGGTCCGCCGATTTGAGTGCGGGAGCCGCCGAGGAAAGAGATGAGGAAGCCGGTGACGATCGCACAGTAGATGCCCGCCTGCGGAGAAAGGCCCGAGGCGATGGCGAAGGCCATGGATAGGGGAAGGGCGACGAGGCCGACCGTGACACCGGCGGCGAGATCGGAGAGAAACGTCTTCCGATCGTACTCAGGTAGGATTTGAAAGAGCTTTGGCCAATGCGGCCCCATATTTTCTATTATCGAGGTTATGGACCCCGGCCGCAGAGCCAGGCGATAAAGCCGGCGATAATCCGGGGCATCCTCTTGAGATCATTGAAAAAACTGGCGCCTTCCCCGCCCGCGAGCAGGGCTCCCCGGCGCATGGCGTACCAGTTGAAGGCGACGGCGACGACGGTCATGGCGATGGAGATGAGTACGCCGCGGCTGCGGCCTTTTGTGCCTGCGAGGGTATGGGTGAGCCATTCGGCGGCGTGAAGGCAGGCAGGGATGAGGCAGAGAATGACGGCGCGGGCCTTCCACGGCGGCTGAAGGTTTCGGAAGCGCTGCGTGGCGGCGCCGGTGAAGCCGGCCATAGCGGCGAAGAGGAGGAACTCGACGCCCGCGCCTCGCAGGGCGGCGGCGAACCCGCTCTTGTATCCGGCAATAAAGAAGGCCGGCGCGCGGTACATCCCGCTCCAGACGGCGGTCTTCCAATTCCAGTGCGGGCTCATGGGAGGCGGCTCGCGCGGCGGATGGAGATGGGAGGGATGAGATTCTGGCCGTCCGCCGTGGAGCGCTGGATCCGGCGGACGACGTCCATTCCTTCGAGGACGCGGCCGAAGGCGGCGAAGCCCTGGCCGTCGGGATTGCGTTTGCCTCCGAAGTCGAGTTCGGGCTGCGCGCCGATGCAGATGAAGAAGTCCGAGGTGGCGGAATCGGGGGCGGTGCGCGCCATGGAGATGGCGCCATCCACGTGGCGGAGTCCGGTGATGCTGGTGCGTTCCAGAGCGATGGGCGTGCCGCCTTCGCCGGCGGCGGCGGAGGCCTGGATCACCTCGATCCGGATCAGGTCGTTGGGTTGATTGGAGGGGGTGACGGTCCGGTGGAAGTAACCTCTGTCGTAGGCGCCGGAGTCGACGTGCTTAAGGAAATTGGCCGAGGTTGCAGGGGCCCGCTTGGTGTCGAGTTCAACGACGATGCGACCCAATTCGGTTTCCAGTGCGACGGGAACCTGGCCGGCGAGGGGCAGTGCGCAGAGGTAGAGTAAGCAGTGCGGCGCCATCTGAAACAGTCTAGCGTGTGACAATGAAAGCTCCATGGCTGAGAATTTCAAAGTTCTTATCGAAACCACCAAAGGCAACATCACGGTGGAAGTGAAGCCGGACTGGGCGCCGATCGGCGCGGAGAGGTTCCGGCAACTGGTTGAATCGGGCTTTTTTGACGGAGCGAAGTTCTTCCGCGTGCTGCCGGGCTTCATCGTGCAGTTCGGGCTGGCGGCGAATCCGGCG
>CAYWST010000290.1:0-7570 GCA_964461075.1 uncultured Solibacteraceae bacterium
GTTGTGGGTGGCGCGCGTGGGGGGGGGCCGGGGGAAGGTGGCGCGGTGGGTGGTGACCGGCGGAAGCAAGCGGGGCTGGACGACATGGACCACGGCGGCGGTGGACAAACGCGTGGTGGCGATCGCGCCGGTGGTGATCGATCTGTTGAACATGGAGCCCTCGTTCATCCATCATTGGCGCGTGTACGGCTTCTGGGCGCCCGCGATCAGCGACTACATTGAGCACAACACCATGAACTGGTGGGGCACGGAGCAGATGGCGAAGCTGATGAAGATTGTTGAGCCCTACGAATACCGGGAGCGCCTGACGATGCCCAAGCTGCTGATCAACTCGGCCGGGGATCAGTTCTTTGTGCCGGACAGTTGGCAGTTCTATTTCAAGGATCTGAAGGGCGAGACGCACCTGCGGTACGTTCCGAACACGGACCACGGAGTGACGCGGCGATCGGACGCGGCGCTGACGCTTTCGGCGTTTTACGAGACGGTGGTGAACAACTGGAAGCGGCCGGAGTACACGTGGGAAGTGACCAAGGACGGCAGGACTATTGTGGTTTGCAGGGACAAGCCCGCCGCGGTGAAGGTGTGGAGCGCGGTGAATGAGAGCGCCCGGGATTTCCGGCTGGACAAGATCGGACCGGCGTACAAGTCGAAGGACGTCGCGCTGAGGGAAGATGGGCGGTACGAGTTTGCGCCGGAGGTTCCGGCGAAGGGGTACATGGCGTACTTCGTGGAGCTGACTTACAAGACGCCCGGAGGATCGGACCTGAAGGTGACAACGGGAACGAAGGTGCTGCCGGATGTGTATCCGTTCCCCCCTCCGAAATTGACGCCGGCGGAGGGGGCGCGGCTGATCGCGAAGTGAAGAACCCGGCGCCGGAGCGCACAGGAGCCGCCCGAACCAGCAGCCTGGCCGCAGCTACCAGACGCGGGCCTTGAAGAGGCCGGGGCTCAACTTCTCGAAGGGTCCTGGCACAGGTTTGGCGGCACGGGGCTGGCCGAGGAAATCGGAGTCGATGGAGAGGGGCCTGCCGTCGTAGTTTTCAAAGGGAAGGCCGGCGACCTTGGTCTTGCCGAGCGTGTTGGTGGTGACGGGGGCGGTTTCGATCCCGGAGAGCGCGGGAGCATTCATCAGAAGGTAGACCGGGCCGTTTTCTTCGACGATCCGGAGGCCGAGGCTCTGGGCGGCCGGAACAGAAAAGTTGCCGCCGGTGAACAGCGGATAGGGCCTCTCCTGATAGACGTCGAGAGAGGCCTTGGGACCGAGGATGTTGTTGTAAAAGCGGTTGTCGCCGCCGGCGGTGGTGCTCAAACCGGCGAGAGCCGTTGAATGGGGCTTGTGGTAGGGGGTGGAGCGGTTGGGCTCGGACCGGCTGACGATGGTTCCTGCAAACAGGTTGTGAAGATAGGCGCCGCCTTCGGACCAGTCGCGGAGGTTGAGTTCGGAGAGGAAGAGGTTGTTGTCGATGGTGAAGGGGCCGTGGTTGACCTCGACGAACAGGTCGTCGGTGGTGTTGTCGTAGAGCAGATTGCCTGTGACGCGAGTCCCCTGGGCCATCCAATCGAGCCAGATGCCGCGGCCGGCGTTGTGGATGCGGTTGTGGCGAATGACCACGTCGATGGCGGCGTGCAGCTTAATGCCGCCCATCTCGGCGCCCGTGAACTGGCGTTTGGTCCACACGTCGTAGATGTGGTTGTTCTCGATGACGCTCCAGACCGCCCCCAGGCTGCCGGCGATGCCTGCCTGTTCGCAATTGAAGATGGTGTTATTGCGGACGATGTGCGCGCCGGTCTTCTCGCGGGACCAGCCGATCTTGAGGGCGCGTTCGACGACCTGGTTGTAGTGCGTGGCGCCGTCGATGGCGGGATTGTTGATCCAGACATTGTGACCGGTGGCGCGCTCCTTGCCGAGCGTGATGCAGGAGCACTTGGAATCGCTGATGACGTTATCTTCGATGATCCAGCCCTTGGAGAAGTGGGTCCCGATGAGACCGATCTGTTCGGCGGTGGGCGCGGCCCATTGTGTGGCGGCGTGGCTCATGCGGAATCCGCGGACGGTGATGTAATCGCGTCCGGGTTCGGAGGGGTAGAAAACCGCGTCGCGGACATTGATCTCGACGAGCTCGGCGTTGGGGTCGGCGCCCCCGAAGTGGGCGTAGATGTACGTGGAATCCTCGGAGACCTCGGCGAACCAGGCGAGGCGGGCGTCCTCGGGACGCCGGCTGTCCTTGTAAGGGCGCGGGTTGAGGACGTTCTCAATGAGGTGCGTTTCGTAGAGCGCCTTGCCGTTGAGGTAGACTTCGCCGGTGTGGTGGGGGCGGCCTTTGTCGGTGAACCAATCACCGCGGATGAGGTCCTTGTAGGGATTGTAGGCGCCGAAGAAGGAGTTGGGGAGGGTGAGTTTCCAGACACCGGGGAGGAACGGCCTCCAGCCCTTGACGATTTCAGAACCCTTGATGTGGACCTGCTCGCCGGGGGCCGCCTGATAAGTGATGCGGCGCTCCTCGGAGGCGCCGCCGCGGGGTGGGGTGATGCGCTCACGGTAAGTTCCTGCGTGAACGGTGACGGTATCGCCGGGTTGGGCGGCGCGTGCGGCGGCCGAGATCGTCTTGAAGGGTTTGGCGGGCGAGCCGTCATTCGCGTCGCTGCCCGTGGTAGCGACGTGGAATTCAGCGGCCGGCGCGGCAAGAGATGGAAGCAGGGCGAGAATGGGAAGCAAACGCGGCACGAATCAGACCTTTCTGTCGCTAATAGTCTACAGTGGCCGCGAACGGCGACGCCGCCGCTTCACCAGTCCGCATTCGTGCCGCGGGTGTCGATATGGAGAAAACCGGCGGCAGGATAGACGCCGATGCCGCCGGAAAAGCGGGGGGCGGAGGCGCTAACGCGCGCGGCGACGCGGCGCCAGATTTCGGGCGTGCCCGAGCGGCAGGTGAAGTCGATGGCGTTGAATTGCAGGTGGGCGCTGGAAGGCGCGCCCCCGACGCAGGCGTTGAAGGCAGGGGAGCGGAAGCAACTGGTGATTCGGATAGGCGCGCCGAGTTCGTGACGGATGGCGTCGATCATGCGGGCGGAATTCGCGATGTTATTCCAAAGGCTGCGGGGCGGATAGAAGTTCAGCGCCCGGCACTTGCCGGACTTGTTGGCCGCGCCAAGGACGAGAAATTCGTCGGGAGCGAAATAGCGCAGGCCCAGGGCGGAGATGAATTGGACGAAATCGTCGAGTTCGGGCCATGCGGGCTGCCCGGCGAGGATGGCCATTCCGGGGCCAGAGTTGTTGAGGAAGGCTCTGGGAAATGGCGAAGGGGGAACGCCGGGGGATTCCAGGCGGTCGTCGGTTTCAGGCGCCGGTGCTGAACCGGGCTGCACGCCGGAGACGTCGAGCCCGAGGAGAGAGGGAACAGAGGGCTGGCCGGGCGCCTCGCGGGCGGCGATTTCGATGGCGTCGCCGGCATCAGGGGCGGCTTCGCCCCGCGCAGCGGCAGCTGGACCGGTGAAAGCCTCGATGCCGCGGGCAAGGGCCGCGGCGATGTTCTGAAGATACTGCGAGGACTGGAGACGGCGTTCCTCGTCGGCGCGGTCGAGGAAGCTGACCTCGACAAGACAGGCGGCGGTGGCAGGGTCGTGAAACTCGGGGCGAAGCACGCCGAGCGACTGGGGCTTGATACCGGTGGGGCTGAAGGCGCGGTTTCTGTCGGCGAGACCGGTGACGGGGAGGAGGGCGTCCTGCACCTGGAGACTGAGGCGGGCGGATTGAACGGAGTGGTTGAGGTGGACCAGGGTTTCCGTGCCCTGAGCGTTGTGGCCGGGGGAACCGTTGAAGTGGATGGAGACGAAGGCGTTGGCGCGGAACTGCCGGGCGATGGCGGCGCGGTCGCGAAGGCGCAGATTGACGTCGGTGGAGCGGGTGAGGCGGGTTTCGTGGCCCGAGGCTCGCAGGAGAGAATCGGCGCGAAGCGCGAGATCGAGGGTGAGGTTTTTCTCAAGAGTTCCGGCCGGACCGACGGCGTTATTCCAGGTGGAATCGCCCTGAATTGTCTGTGATCCTCCGTGGCCGGGGTCGAGAACGATGCGAGCCATGTGCGCCTCCTGAAAGTTGAATCACAAGGAAAATGCGGGGAGTTCTGGACGGCATCCCGCTGTGGCCGATAGTATGACAGGTCGAAATGAAGGGTGGGGGGATGCGCGATGTCGCGGCCGGCGTCCATGGGAGGCCGCGTGGGCAAGCGGTTTGCTTCACGGCGGGTCCGGACGGCGTTCCATTCGGCCTTGGCTTCATCCATGCGTACCTGGCGGCGGACAGGGATCCGCCGTCGATTCTGGCGGGGATCGCCGCGGGGGAGCTGATTCCGGCGATACTTTTCGGCGCTGGCGGAAAGCCCGCTACAGGTGGTGTGACATTCGATTCCATACGCATCCTACTTTCTGGCGAAGCGCCTCACGATCCGCGAGACGGCGTTGCCGCAGGGCGAGGATGCGGAGAAGTGGCGGGACGGGGATCTCGCACGTGAGGGCACGCGAACATGACCTGAACGCGGCAGCGCCGCCGGCCCTGATCGCACAGCGCCGCACGATTCCGCGCTGGAGACGGCGCCCGGGAATCCGGCATATAATGCGTAACCAAGGGAGGGGCGTGTTGCCATGTCAGCCAGCCCTATGGCGCTCGCTGGGGATGCGCCGGTCAACGCCGGGCGTATCGTCAACGACTTCAGCATTCAAGTAGCCACTGCCAACGGCAGCGGGAGCCAGACCGCGAATAACGTTCTCATGCGGTCGATCTTCCAGATGGGTGTGCCCGTTTCGGGCAAGAACCTGTTTCCATCCAACATCGCGGGGTTGCCCACGTGGTTTACCATACGCGCCAACCATCGGGGCTTCATCGGGAGGAAGAAGGAATACGACTTCCTGGTGGCGATGAATCCGGAGACGGCGCGGGAAGACGTGGAAAAGCTGCAGCCCGGCGGCGCGGCGGTGTACGACGAGCCGCTCGGCCTGAATAGGATCCGGAGCGACGTCCACTTCTACCCCGTGCCCTTCGACAAGCTGGTGGGGCCGGTGTGCCCGGAAGCCAAGCTGCGGAAGCTTGTCAGGAACATGATCTACGACGGAGTGGTGGGCCATCTGCTCGGCATCGATTTCGGGGAGATGCGGAAGGCGCTGTTCAAGCAGTTCGGGCCGCGGAAGCAAAAGGCGGCGGAACTGAACTGGGGCGCAGTGCAGGCGGGGCGCGATTATGCCGCAAAGCACCTGGCGAAGTCGGATCCGTTTCACATCGAGCCGATGAACAGCACGCAGGGCAAGATCATCATCGACGGGAACACGGCTGCGGCGCTCGGGTGCGTGTTCGCGGGCGTGACAGTGCTGACCTGGTATCCGATTACACCGTCGTCGTCGCTGGCCGAGCCGCTCATCAGCTACCTGGAGCGGTTCCGGACCGGCAAGGAGTCAGGCAAGGCTACGTTCGCTGTGATTCAGGCGGAAGACGAGATTGCGTCCATTGGGATGGCGATCGGCGCCGGCTGGGCCGGAGCGCGGTCCATGACCTGCACCTCGGGCCCAGGCATCTCCCTGATGTCGGAGTTCATCGGGCTGGCGTACTACGCGGAGATTCCGGTGGTGATCATCGACGTTCAACGCGTGGGTCCGTCGACGGGCCTGCCGACGCGGACGATGCAGGGCGACACGCTGATCAACGCGATCGTCTCGCACGGGGACACGAAACATCCGGTGTTGTTCCCGTGTTCGCCCGGAGAGTGCTTCTCGATGGCTCAGACTGCCTTCGACGTAGCGGAGTTGTACCAGACGCCGGTGTTCATCAACAGCGATCTCGACCTCGGGATGAACAACTGGATGTCGGACCCGTTCGATTATCCGGAGAAGCCGATCGAGCGCGGGAAAGTTCTCAGCGCCGGCGATCTGAACCGGCTGGGAGGATTCGCCCGGTATCGCGATGTCGATGGCGACGGGATTCCGTATCGCACGCTGCCGGGTACCAACCACCCGGCGGCAGGTTACTTTACACGAGGCACAGGCCACACGGACACTGCAGCCTACAGCGAGCGCGAAGACGACTTCATCAACAACATGGACCGGCTGGCCCGCAAGTTCGAGGGGCTGCCGAGGCATCTCCCATCCGCCGAGGTTTCGATCAACGAGGCGGCGCAGGTTGGACTGCTGTGCTGCGGAACCTCGAAGTACGCGATGGATGAGAGCCGCGATCAACTGGCCGCTGAGCTGGGAATGGCGACGAGCGGGCTGCGCGTGCTGGCTTATCCATTTGAGCCCGCGGTGAAGGAATTCATCGACCGGCATGAACGCGTGTACGTGATCGACCAGAACCGCGACGGGCAATTGCTGAGCCTGCTCAAGCTGGACCTCGACCCGGAGCGCGCCGCGAAGCTGAGGTCCGTGCGCTACTACGGCGGGCTGCCGCTTGACGCCCGGACAGTGACGGATTCCATCGCGAAGCAGGAGGGGTTATGAGCGCCGTCGAGACACCCACGCCCGCGCCGAAGAAGACAAACCGGCTGGGCTTTGAAATCGTGCAGTACCGCGGCGGGAAGACGACGCTTTGCGCCGGCTGCGGCCACAACGCCATTACGGAGCGCATCATTGAGGCGTGTTTTGAGATGGACGTGCAGCCGTGGCAGGTGGCCAAGATGAGCGGGATCGGCTGCTCGTCGAAGACTCCGGCATATTTCCTGAGCCAGTCGCATGGGTTCAACGGAGTGCATGGGCGCGCTCCGGCGACGGCCACGGGGGCGCTGCTGGCCAATCAGCACCTGAAATGCATCGTGATCAGCGGCGACGGCGACACGGCCTCCATCGGCCTGGGCCAGTTTATGCACATGCTCCGGCGGAATCCGCCGCTGATCTACATCATTGAGAATAACGGCGTCTATGGATTGACCAAAGGCCAGTTCTCGGCGACGGCCGACGTCGGGTCCAAACTCAAAACTGGAGTCCAGAACACTCAGCCGCCGATCGATTGCTGCCTCATGGCGATCGAGATGGGCGCGACACTTGTGGCGCGATCCTTCTCCGGGGACAAGAAACAGCTCTCGGTGATTCTCAAGGCGTGCCTCGCGCACAACGGACTCTCCGTGGTGGACGTGATCAGCCCCTGCACGACGTTCAACGATCACGACGGCTCCACCAAGAGCTATGCCTACATGAAGGACCACGAGGAACCGATTCACGAGCTCGGTTTCGTGCCCTCTTATGAGGACATCGAGGTGGAGATCGCGGAAGGGACGTCACAGGAGGTGGAGATGCACGACGGGTCGCGTCTGCTGATCCACAAGCTCGAGCACGACTACGACCCCACGGACAAGCTGCGGGCGATCAAGTATCTGCACGAGGCGTCGAAAAACAAGGAAGTCCTGACCGGGATTCTGTATGTGGACCGGAACAAGCGGACGCTGACGGAGCAGTTGCGGCTGGTCGATCAGTCTCTGGCGACGCTGCCGGAGAGCATGACGCGCCCGCCGCGGGAGGCGCTGGAGCGAATCATGGAGGAGTACCGTTAAGAGGCGGTCGGGCGGTTCAGCGGGGTGGGTTCGCGGCTCAGGGG
>CAYWST010000291.1:0-7544 GCA_964461075.1 uncultured Solibacteraceae bacterium
GGCGATGCCGGCGACGATACTGCGCGGCTTCTCTTCGGCGATGTCCACGCTGAGGTGCAAAAGCTTATCGGCGCCCTTCACCGCCTCCGCCGTCAACACGCGCCCTACGCGCAGGTCGACCTTCACGAAATCGTCGATCGTGATCTCCGGCGCCAGCGGCGGCACGCCGGCGGGCGGCGTCCAAGACGCGGCCGTTTCGGCCGGCGCCGCCTCCGTCTTGCCGAGTAGAGCGTTGAGCCGGTCCACTTCCTTGTCGTCCATCTCCTGAATCCTTTCGATGGCGGTCTTGGCGTCGACGCGCGGGAAGACGGCCTCGATTTCGCCGATGCGCTGGCCTGCTGCGAGCTGGCCCCACGCGAGCAGGTCGATGCGCAGGGCGCTCAGCGGCGCGTCGCATCCGAGCTGCCGCCAGAGCTGCGTAGTCGCCGCGGGCATCACCGGGTGCAGCAACACCGTGGCGATGCGGACCACCTCGGCGGCCGTATACAGAATCTCGTCAAGTCTCGCGGCGGCGTCGGCGTCCGGGCTCTTAACCAGCGTCCACGGCTGGTACTCGACAATGGCTCGGTCGACCATCCCGATCAGCGCCCACAGTGATTCGAGCGCGCGGTGAAACTCGAACTTCTCGAAGCTCTCGCGGTAAGCGGCGATAACGCTGGCGGCCTCTTCTGAAATCGCCGCGTTCGATGCGCCCGCGGGAATGACGCCGCCGCGATACTGCCGGATCATCGTCAGCGTCCGGTTGGAGAGATTGCCCAGGCCGTTGGCCAGATCGGCGTTGACGCGCGTGATCAGCGAATCGTAGCTGAAATTCCCGTCCTGACCGAACGGGATCTCACGCAGCAGGAAGTATCGCAGCGGGTCCGCGCCGATAACTTGCCGCAGCGGCTCCGGGCGCACGACGTTGCCCCGCGACTTCGACATCTTCAGGCTGTCCTTGAGAATCCAGCCGTGCGCGAAGAGCTTTCGCGGCAGCGGCAGATCCGCCGCCATCAGAAACGCCGGCCAATAGACGGCGTGGAACCGCAGAATGTCCTTGCCGATGAGATGGAGGTCGGCGGGCCAGCGGCCGTCGTCCTTCACAGCCGTCATGTAGCTGATCAGCGCGTCAAACCAGACATAGAAAACGTGCTTTCCCTCGACCGGAACAGGAATGCCCCATTCGATGTTCGTTCTGGTGATCGAGAGGTCTTTCAGGCCGCCTTTGACAAAGGAGACGATTTCGTTCTTGCGGTACTCGGGCTGAATGAAATCCTCGGATTCGTAGAGCGCGAGTAGCCGTTCCTGGAACGCAGAGAGCTTGAAGAAGTAGTTCTCCTCGGTGACGGTTTCAGTGGCGCGGCCGCAATCGGGGCAATTGTCGCCCGGCTGCGCGTCGTTCACATAGAGCTCGCAACTGAAGCAGTACTGGCCTGTGTACTGGCTCGGGTAGATGAAGCCATTGTCCATGCAGCGCTTGAACAGCCACTGCACGGTTTCGCGGTGCTTTGGGTCCGAGGTGCGAATGAAGCGATAGGGGATCTCGAAGCGATCCCAGGTGGCGCGGAACTCCTCGGCGACGGCGCCGGCGAAATCGCTGGGCGTGACGCCCTTCTTTTTCGCCGCGCGCTCCACGTTTTGACCATGCTCGTCGCTGCCCGTGACAAGCAGGCTTTCCTTGCCGAGCATGGCCTGGTAGCGGCGGATGGTGTCGGCGGCGATGGTGCAGTACGTCGTGCCGAGATGCGGCGCCGAGTTCACGTAATAGATCGGAGTCGTCAGGTAATACTTGTCGCTCATGCTTACTTCCTCGACCAGGCGGCCATCGCCGCGGCCATGACTTCCTTGAGCGGCTTGCCCGAACCGAGCGCGGCCGCGCGGCAATCTTCGAACTCAGGAGCGGCGCCGTGCGCGCTCACTTTTACGCGGATCTTGGCATAGCCGAGGTCGACCTCCTCGTGATGGCGTTCGGCGACGCGGCGCTCGGCGCTCCACATTCTCAATCCGAGTGTGGACGTCTCGGACATGAGGACGGAGGCCAGCCGTTCGCGGTCCTCCGGCGCGGAGATCACTTCCATGCGCACGCCCGGCCGCTGCTTCTTCATCACCAGCGGCGACATCGTCACGTCGAGCGCGCCCGCTTCGAGCAACCGCTCCATCGCATAACCCAGCACCTCGGGCGTCGAGTCGTCAATGTTGGCCTCGATAATTGTGACAGCCACAGTTTCCGGGGCGGCGGTAGCCCGGCCGATGAGGACGCGGACCATGTTGGCCATCATCGGAAAGTCCTTCGTGCCGGCGCCGAAGCCGCTGCGCTCGATCTCCATGGCGGGCATGGGGCCGAAACCTTTGCCGAGCCCGGCGAGGATGGCCGCCCCCGTCGGCGTCGTCAGCTCCGTCTCCGGCCCTCGCGCATAGGCTGGCTTGCCGGCCAGCAGCAGCGCGGTGGCCGGCGTGGGGACCGGCATCACGCCGTGGTCGGCTTCAATCGTCCCGCTGCCGGTGTTCACCGGCGAAGCATAGACGGCCTCCACGCCCAGCAGCTCGAGGCCGTAGGCCGCCCCCACGATGTCGCAGATGGAATCGACCGCGCCAACTTCGTGGAAGTGGACCTTCTCGATCGCCACACCGTGAACCTGGGCTTCAGCCGCGCCCAGGACGTTGAAGATGGCGATCGCGCTTGCCTTGGCGCGATCCGGCAGCGCCGCGGCTTCAATCATCTTTACGATGTGCGGCAGGTGCCGGTGCTTCTTCTGATCTTCATGCTCGACATGGAACTTCGTTCCGGCGATGCCCTTGCGCTTGACCTTTTCGGCGCTGAAACGTGCGCCCGTTCCCAAAGACTCCAGGCCCGTGAAGAGCGCGGCCGCATCGGCGCCTGCGTCGATCAGCGCGCCGACAGTCATGTCTCCGGCGATTCCCGAGAAGCAGTCGAAATAGGCAATCTTCATTTGTTCACCAGCAGCGGAAGGATCTCCCCCGCCTTGCCGCGCAGCGACAGATGCGCCGCGCCGCTTAGCGGAGTCTCCTCCAGATTGACTTCAATCACCTTCGCGCGGCGGGCCATGCCCGCCAAACCGGCGGCCGGATAGACCACCGAACTCGTTCCCACCACCAGCAGCACGTCGCACTCCCGTACCACGGCCACCGCCTCGCTCCAAACTTCGTCAGGGAGGCTCTCGCCAAACCACACGACACCCGGACGCAGCCTGCCGCCACAGGAGCCGCAAGGCTCCACGAGCCTGATTGCCCGGTCCCGGCTCTCTTTGCCGCAGGACACGCATCTCGTCAACCAAATGCTGCCGTGCAACTCGAGCACGCGTTCGCTCGCGGCCAACTGATGAAGGCCGTCGACGTTTTGCGTGACCACGGGCGCCCCCAGGGCGGCGATCGCACGGTGCCCTGCGTTCGGCTCGATGGAAGCCACAATCTCGCGCCGCCAGTCGTACCACGCCTGCACGGTCGCCGGATCCCGCTCAAACGCCTCCGGCGTGGCCAGGTTTTCCGGCCGCTGGTTCTTCCACAATCCGCCCGGACCTCGAAACGTGGGGACGCCGCTTTCCGCCGAGATGCCCGCGCCTGTCAGCACGGCCACACGTTCGGCCGAATGGAGCCACTCCTGTGCCGTTTGGATCAATTCCTATGATGGCACGCCGCTTGCCCAGGCGCTAACGCTCTGGTATCCGGGCTTGGACCAGATGGACAGGCGCTACACTCAAAGAATGACCCCGGACAACGAACGTCATGCTGCTGGGCCAGTCTTGGTTCGGCACGAGGGAGAAGTTCCGCGGGAGCGGAGCACGTGCGGCTGGCGTGACCGATTGATCAGCCGGGAGGACGCAGGCACGGGAGTGGCGGCCTGGGTGCACGCCGTCGATATTGATGGTGCGCGTCAGCACTACCATCAGCGCGGCGCCGAGCTTTACTACGTGCTCGAGGGAGAGGGCGTGGTGGTCCTGGACGGAGTGGATCGCGAGGTGAGGAAGGGTTCGCTGGTCCATATCCCGCCTGGGGTCGTGCATGGAGCGAAAGGGCGGATGAGGGTTCTCGTGGTCGGGATTCCCGATATCGCAGAGGATGATCTCTTCTTCCCGGACGATCAGGAGTAACGCCGCATCCTCCCGGATAGCAGAGCGGATCGCAGGCGCCTTGGCCATGGTCCTTCATGGAAAAAGCGAGCTCAAACGTTAGTCCGTATCAGCCACCCTTGACGCACGCCGGCGCTGGCGTTACATTCGGGATGCCTCGGAATCCAACCCCTGAAGGGGTGAGTCATGTGCAACTTCAAAACAGCCGCCAGTTGGCTGGCGGTGGCGCTCTGTCCGGCGCAGGCGCAGCCGCCTCCTGACCTCAGGCCATACGTCGCGGAGAGCAAGCGATACGCCCTCCACAAGCCGGCTTCCTGGTACGTGCTCGAAGAGGCGCAGCCGGAATCGTTCCGTATCCTGGTGGGATCGCCCGACGGCGCTTCGAGCGTGGAATTCTACTGGACCCGCAACGCTGGCGGGCGCGCCGACGCGCTCGAATTCCTCGCCGAATTCCGCCAACTGTTAAGCCAGACCTGCCCGGAGCCTTGCTTCAGCGGCGGTTATCTGTCGCGGGACTCGACGAAGGCGACTGTGACCGTGGCCTGCAATTCGGGGCCGAAGCAACTCACCGGGAAGTTCTACTTCGAATCCACGCCGCATTCGAACTCGGCGCAGGGCTATCTCTCGTCGGGGGAGACGCTCGCCTTGCGCCGGCCGATTCTACTCAACATCATGGCCAGCCTTGCCCTGCCCAAGCCCGCTGCCGCGCCAGGACAGTCAGAACCGCCGGCCGCACCGAAACAAGCGCCCTTTCCGGATTTGATCGAACGCCGCGCCGCCGACGGCAGCCTTTCGCTGCGCATTCCCGCTGACTGGACCTTCCTCGCAGGCGGAGGCAAGGTCGCCGTGGCTTCACCCGATGGCGCAGCCGGATTCATCTTCACGTCGTTCTCAGGCAACCCGATGTCGCCGGGGGCTTCACTCGAACAGGGCGTGATTGGCGGGCCCTATCGTCCGCCGCACCAGACGTTGTTGATGCTGCTGCACGGTTTGGGTCACCGGAACGCACGAGTACTCGGTTCGCAAGCCGACGAGATCACAATGCGCGAATGCGCCGTCACCCTGCAGCGGCGCTGCGACGCTCAGGACATCGTCGCCCGCTGGACTTCGTCCCAGGGCGGCGAAGCGGTGGGGGCGATGAAGCTCATCAACGCACTCCCCTCGGCCACCGGCCTCTGGTTCGTCATTCTCTCCGGAATCTGGGGCCCCGAAAAGGATTTCGATCGACAGCTCCCGCTGCTCGAGCAGGTTGCGGGTTCTTTCTCCATCAACGACCAATTCGCCCGGCGCTACATCCAGCAAGGTCTCGAAAACCTCCGCCGGCTTCAACGCCAGACCGCCGCCGCGATGCAGGACATCAACCGCGCGCGAGAGCAAAACCAGCGCGATTGGGAGGCGCGACAGGAGCGCAAGGACTACATGGAGTCGAAATGGGACGACTACCGGCGCGGCAACAGCTATTGGGTCTCCGAGCTCGAGGGCGGCAAGGTCTACAGAACGGACGCCGGGGGAACGCTTGATCCTACCACCGGTGATTACTACAGCGGCAAGCCCTATCACTGGGTGAACTTCGAGGGCCAGAATCCCCGCCATCCCTCTGAAACGATGCGCGAGCTCAGCAGTTGGGAGGTCGAGCACGGCCGGAAACCGCCGAAGTAGGCAAAGAACTGTTATATAATCCACTCACTCGGTTCCGGCGGAACCCCTCAGGAAGGTCTTTGAAATGTGTACTCCACGCTTTGTCGCTCTCGCGGCCTTGGCCTTGATTGCCCTCGCCGCCACGGCCTCCGCACAAACCGCTCAGGTGGTGGGGCGCGTGATGGACTCCACCGGCGCTGTCGTGCCGGGCGTCTCCATCAGAATCACCAACACCGCGACCAATCTCGCAAGAAACACTCAGACCAACGCCGATGGCTACTATGCCGTTCCGCTGCTGCCGCCGGGATCGTACTCGATCACCGTCGAGCAGAAGGGCTTCAAAACCACGACCAGATCGGGGATCACGCTGGAAGTCGACCAGCGCGCTGAGCTGGATTTCACTCTCGAAGTGGGCTCTGTCAGCGAGAACATCGTGGTCAGCGCCGACGCGCTGCAACTGAACACCGTGGAGGCCAGCCAGGGGCAGGTGATCGACAACCGGCGCATCGTCGATATGCCGTTGAACGGGCGCGAATACAATCAGCTCGCCTTGCTCTCCGCGGGCACCGTCCAGCCAGCCAGCGGCAGCCGCTACGGCGGCTTCAGCTCCGGCGGCATGAAGATCACCCAGAACAACTTCATGATCGACGGGATTGACAACAATCCCAACGAACTCGCCGGCGCACAGCGCCGCAGCGAGATGGTGCAGCCCTCCATCGACGCTATCCAGGAGTTCAAGGTTCAAACCAACTCCTACGCCGCCGAGTACGGGCGGTCGATGGGCAGCGTCGTCAACGTCAGCCTGAAGTCGGGGACCAACGAACTTCACGGCACGGCCTTCGAGTTCCTTCGCAACGAGAAGCTCGACGCCAAGAACTTCTTCGACGCCCCGGAAAAACCCAAACCGCCCTTCAAGCGGAATCAGTTCGGGCTCTCGCTCGGCGGACCCGTCATGCTGCCTAAGATTTTCGACGGCCGCAGCAAAGTCTTCTTCTTCGGCGATTTCGAAAGAGGCATCGTGCGCGAGAGCAGCACCACCACAAGCACCATCCCAACCGCGGCGATGCGGACGGGTGACTTCAGTGAGCTGCTTGCCGTCAACAAGCGAATCAACGATCCTCTCACCCGGCAGCCTTTCCCCGGCAACATCATCCCCGCGGCGCGGATCGACCCGGTCGCCAAGACTCTCGTCGCCCTCTACCCCGCGACGCAGAACTCCAATCTCGCCGCCAACTACCTTGTGAAT
Source organism: uncultured Solibacteraceae bacterium (assembly GCA_964461075.1). Classification (GTDB taxonomy): domain Bacteria; phylum Acidobacteriota; class Terriglobia; order Bryobacterales; family Bryobacteraceae; genus JACADU01. The sequence continues at coordinate 6,952 of CAYWST010000291.1, forward strand.
TCCCCCGTCAAGACGGACACCATGCGCTGGGACTTCAAGACCGACGTGAACCTTGGCAGCAAGGACACCATGAGCTGGCGCCTCAGCAAAATGGACACCGAGAATCCGGCCGTGCTTCCGCTGCCCGCGCCCGCATACGGCGGCGGGCCGTACGATTGGGTCACCGAGGGCTACAATACCGGCGCCACCTGGAACCACATCTGGTCTCCCAGCCTCATCATGTCCATCCGCGCCGGCTGGAACTTCTCTCTGTTCAAGCGCGACAACCCGGCCCAAACCAACGGTGAGCTCTTCAACCAGAAATACGGAATCAAGGGCGGCAACAGCACCATTCCAGGCGGATTCTCTCAAATGAGCATCACCGGTTACCGCGCGCTCGGCATCGGCGCCAACAACCCCGTCGACCGCGACTCCCAGAACCGCCAGCTCAGCGGCGACGCCACCTGGATCAAGGGCAAACACACCATGAAGTTTGGCGTCAACCAGCTCTGGTCGCAAAACAACATCTACAACATCCGCAACGAAATCGGCGGCTACACGTTCAATAACCGCTTCACCACCGACGGCATGGCCGACTTCCTCCTCGGGTGGGG
>CAYWST010000292.1:0-7540 GCA_964461075.1 uncultured Solibacteraceae bacterium
AGAAAACATGGAGCGGGAGACGGGACTCGAACCCGCGACGTCCAGCTTGGGAATTCGATGGCCGATTGAAAATAAAACACTTATGCGTTCACGGCGTCGATCCTGACCAATAGAGTTCATGCAGAATCAGCAAGTTGCAGACCTGCCCGGCTTAACGCAGTAATCGCAGTAGCGCCGGCAGAACAGGCTTCAATGGCGAGTGACATCGTCGTGCAAACGCCATGCGCGAATGACACTCTCCGACGGCGAGGCCCTGGAATTCCGCCCTGAGTCACTCGAGCCTGCACAGTGAGGGGCAAGCCCCGCTTGGTCTTCAGCCTCTTGAACCAAGGCTGAATGCAGCATGGCGCAGACGTATCCCGTATCAAAACTCTGCCTTGAAGACCTGCGCCCACCCAGTCTCAAAAAAAAGTTTGAAATTTCTCTTGTACAAGACGAGCCGCCGAGGTATCATGAAAGTCCATCCAAATGCCAGTTCCTCGGCGTTGATTGATTTCCAAAGCACACTAGAGCCCTTTATCTGCTACGGCAGAAGTGTCTCTGCATGTTCCTCCGTCGGAGGAGAGCAGGGCTCAAACGCCGTGCTCTTCGACCGCCGAAGGTGGTTCTGAATATGGTTCTCCATTCGTTCTTCACTCCAAAACAGCCCTAGGCAAACCCTCGGGCGCGAACTGCTTCTCCGCTATCGCGCCACGAGTGCGTTCGCACGCCGTTCGCGAATCGCTCTTTGAAAACTGAATATCCAGCAGGAACCCGAAGGGGGGCAACCAAGGTGCCTCAAGGGCGGCACCTCACCTGAGAACCCCTAAACCGCAGCACATGGAGATGAAGAACGAATGCTTCCTGCAAATGCCAAAGTTCTTGTCCGCTGGACAGCAGCAGCGGAGAAGTCGCTTCGCCGCGTTGATAAGTCTTCGCGTAAACAGATCGATGCGGCCATTGCTCGCTACGCATCCTTAGAACACGGATCTGTATGCCGAGTTCGTTCAAACGCGCAATATCGCTTGAAGATCGGGCAATGGCGCATCTTGTTCGAGAAGAACGGCCATCAGGCCATCATCCACGCCGTCCGCCCCAGAAACGAAGCGTACCGTAACCTCTAGGATGGGCGACTCAACCGGGCCGCCCCCTTGAAATTCCAATCGCCTCTAGCAATCGCAGAAATGTAAAGCCTCAACCACTGCACGTGCAAATCCCCTTTCGGTTCCGAAGCCGACGCCGCCGGCACGATGCGCCCTCGTTCCTCACTTCCCCCACTTCGGGCGATCACCTTCAAAGTGATCCCAATGTGCGGATTAAACGGATCTGGGACGCTACCTGTTCACGCGCTTGGGACCAGTTCCTTTCTTGATGGGCTTTGTCGACTGCCACCATCAATCCTCATCGCGCTCCTGTGGTAAAATTTTTCAAATTTGGAGGGTGCAATAGGCATGCATCGAAACTTCGCGGTTATGGTCGCACTACTGAGTCCAGTGCTACTTCACTCTCAGCAATCGCCTGACGCCAACAAGGATCTGGGGCCACGTCCGGCTTGTCCCCCAGTCAAATCCCAAGAGGAGAAGAACGACATCTGCCGGAGACAAGTCGGCTACCTCTATACACAGCGCCTCTATGCGTGCCTCGAAAAACTTGCCAAGGAGGAGAGTGCATGCGCGGAGAGCCAGAAGAAATGGGATCAAGCCCATCAGGAGACCTTGCGCAATGCTGCGATGGGTCAAGGTAGCCGGGAGGGAGGGGTTGTGACTCAGGCAGGTGGTGGTGAGCCGCCAGGGCTCGCCGTTTCGCATCCCCACTTGATGAATCAGGCTCCCAGCCAATCACGTGTTGGCATCCAAGTCGGGCAGCCTATCCCTGGAAGGCGAACTCCAACAATGCCACAACCAACAACATACAAAGCGGACGGCTGTCAGGGAGAATTGGCAGCGCGCGGAAAGAAGCTATCTTACGGGCTCCACGGCGGAGAATGGACTATCGCAGAGGGGGAAGTTGGCCACCACTTTGAGATAGCAGCGGGAGATATCCTCGACAGGCAGGTGAAGACCATCAACGTCTATGATGAGTTCACCAACCAAACAGCGCCGAAGGAAGCCATGCTGCTCAAGTTCCGGCGCGGGGGCATTAAATACGAGTTGCTGCTCATCCCTAAAGACCGTCACGTTAGCGAACTGATCGCTGAAATCGACAAGGCACGGAATTTCAAGTAAGGACGACGCTCCCTGAATGTTTCGAAGGCAATTTCTCAACCTGGCGCCACGCCTCTCGACGTTCGCCCTCGGGACATTGAACGCCCAGGAGCCGCCCTCTGACACAGTCCCAACCTTCCAGGTTGACGTGAATGTCTTTACTCTCACCACGACGGAGACACCACTGCTCGTCCGTGCCGCAGACGCTCAGGGGCGAGGTGTAAGTGGAGAAATCTCCCCCGAGGCCGTTACGGTCGAATCTGAGAAGCAGAAGTACAGAGTCACCCGAGTCCGTCCCTCCCAACAGCCACTCAGGCTCGGCCTGCTGTTTGATGTCAGCCGCAGTCAATTCAAGCTGCTGGACCAGCAGTTGGAAGCGGCTGCTGCGTTCGTGGAGTCATTCGTGCGGTGTAACGACTCCACCTTCGTGGCGACCTTCGGCCCGGTTACAGAAGCCGTTACGCCTGCAACAAGTGACAAGGTCGCCCTCGCCAATGCACTCCGGGATATCCCATCCTCACTCCCGGCGCGTGCCGCACGGGAACAAGACTCACAACGAATTGTCCTGCCTGCCATCGTCGGGAATTGCGACCCGCATCGGCTAGGGAATCCGAGCCAGCGTGTGCAGTATCGCCAAATTTCACCGCACTTCTATGGGCCAATCTGCAAAAAGTATCCAGGAACAATGTTGTGGGCGGCTCTGGAAGAATTTGCTGGCCGCTGGAGACGTGACGACAGCGGGAGAATCACTGCTTTTGTTGTCATCACAGATGGCATCAACTGTGGCAACGGTTCGGCCGGACACGCTGACCGAGTGTTGAAGAATTGCGGCGTGGTTCTCTATGGGATTCGCTATTACGACAAGGCACACTACATCGCTTCTCAGTATCCGGCGAACCCAGCCGACTTTGATCGACTCGCTTACTCAACTGGGGGGCGAGTATTCACCCCGTCCAGCGGCAATCTTTCGGCGATCTTCTCAACCCTTCATGCTGAACTCCGCACATGCTATGAAGTCTTTATCAACGTCCCAGACTCAGCGCCGAAACCCAATCCGGACAGCCTGAAGGTGTCAATCAACGATCCCAGTGTTTCGATGGTCAAGATCCTGGGTGTCGGTGCTGCGGCGAGCAAATCATGGCCAACGTGCCCGGATTCGTCATCGATGAAATAGGAGGAACAGCTTGCCTGGATTGTCACGACTGCTTGTGCCCACTCTAACCGCAGTTTTGCTGGGTGGACTATTTCCCCTGCTTGCGCAACAAACCGGCGCGACGCAATCGACTCCGCCGACGCAGGCATCTGCGCCGGAGCCCAGCGCCGACGAGATTGTTGCCTGGATGAAAGCCAAGTTTCGTCAGCACTCATTCCGTCAGATTTTCACGCGACCTCCGGATTTCTACATTCCAGTCGCAAATCTGCTGAAAGTAATATCCTACTACACAACAGTGCCGCTGGAACTCGAAAAGAAAGAGTGCATGCTGAGCTTTCGTGTCGAAGATACGCTGGTTGCCACTGAGCAGGACACGGTACCGATTGAACGGAACTATTACAGATACGATGTGCCACTGGCCTCTCTTGACCCCGGCCAGGTGGACTTAGAGGATTTAGACGACTCGCTGCAGCGGCTGACACTTTACACAACCGACTCGGTAAAAACGATCAAGAGAACCCATTCCAGCAGCGTAGCGGGCAAACAGGCTTCGAGCGACACGGTTTCGTTTGCGGTCATCACAGTGCCATCCGCAGCGATCCTTGGGGAACGATTGGTGCTGGGCTTTCGAAGCCTGATCAAGTCGTGCGGGGGAAAGGAAATGAAGGAGTTGTTCTTGGCTACTGAAGAAGTCGAGGTAACCATCAAGTGAGGTACGTGATCTCTTTACTCCTCCCGGCGTTGCTCTTTGTTGAGCCGCTTGCAGCCAACACGGGATGGAGCCGGGCTTTCGGCGGTGCCGTTGTTAGCCGTAGTTTCATGAGCCGGATCACAAGCAAGGGCTCGATCGGTCGCCGCATATACAATCCGGGCAAGACCCGCTCCATGACAAGGCAGCAGTGGAAGGCTCGAGACTCCGAATTCAGAGCGCGCGAGAGCCTTCAAGCGATGCAAAGAGAGGCCACACGAAACTGGCGCAAGGTTCCCGGAAATAACTCTGGCAGGAAATTCGGTCTACCTCACTTCTATGATCGCCACGGAAGCCAAACCACACTCAGGCAGCAGCATGCAAGGGTGGAATATCGAAGAACGCCTGACGGCTTCAAGATGGGGTATAGCCAAAACTCGGCGACCAGATTTAGTAGTGCGCGAGCACAGAAGGAAGCGATTGGCAAAGCTCGCATTCAGATGCGCGGCAAATCGCTTAAAGGTAAAAAATATCACGAGGAGCTCGTGACAAGCCGCCATCCGTTTGGCGAAGGTTTCTTCAGGGATAGCAGCGGCGCAATTAAACCAACTGGACGTTTATACAAGGCTCGTGTAAGTTTCAAATACAATCCTAAAACGAAGAGCTGGGATCCGTGGACTTCCTTCCCAGAAAGGTGACAATGACATCATTTGTTGATTTGCTGAACATGCACCTTGACCCAGATAACGATCTTGATCTTAACGACTCAGCCGTTTTAGATAGGGAATCGCGAAGTATAGCGGAGGCTGTCTATAGCCATCAGCTTGACGATATCGCGATTGAAGGCGAGATTGTTAGAATATTGTCCAATTGGAGCAACGATGAGATTTACAAACTTACTCGATTCGGAGGATATGATTGGCTCGACTGTGAAGCCTCGAAAGCAATCCTGAGAGATATCGTTACTCGGGTCCAGATGTACATTCGCATTAGAAGGAAAGTTGGGCCGCTGCCGCCGGACGATTGGCTAAGCAAGGATTGAGAGGGCTACGTTCGATTGGAGCTTGAGTGTGATGGCATTGTTATTGATCTGGCGAAGTGCTACACGTCGCGACCGGTCCTCTAGGTTTCTCCCTCGCTGTATTACATTTGTATTGCATTCAGAATCGCCACGATCCAGCTTACGGCATCAGCTCCGGAGGTTCCCATCCGTAAAGATGATTTCTCACATGGCCTATCATCAGGCCAAGGTGGGACTCAAAATGTAGCGTGTCGGGCAGCTTGGGATCGAGCATCTGGGCGAGCGGCGACTTTTCGATTTCGCGCAGTCGGAGGATCTCAGCCAAGACCAGGGGCCACTGGACATTCAGGAACTGCTTTGCGAAGCTGCTGTCACTGTATTTAGGATCGTTCCGGACCTCCGCAAACAGAAGTGCGACCCCGAACTGAAGTCCCAGAAGGAAACTCGGCCTGATGACAGTCTTTTCGAGGTCCACCACTGAGACCGCGATGGGGCACCTGCCTCCCGAAGCCGGACGGACTTTGATGGCTGCATGTTGCAGGCGCTTTGCCAGTTCCTGGCAAGTGGCCGATCGCTCCGTTTCCGGCACCGCTCGTCCAGCCAATTCTCCGAGCCATGGCCGGAGACCTATCCGGTGCTCAAGGATCTTTCGGGCATCATACGCGAAGCCTGCGTCGTCCGGATTAGACAGCGGACCTGTGGCCGGAGCGATGCCGTACTCGAACGCAAGGGCCATTCCCAAGTCGAAGTAGTCGGTCACCGGGATTTCCGGCTTCGCGCCAGGTGAGGTGGGAGCTTGCGGCTTACCGGGTTGTGCTTCAGCACTCTGCGCCAGCGCGACATGGCACGCAAGAAAAACACCCAGGGTGACCACGGTCATCTGCATCGTCATCAACCTTTCTCTCATCCCGCGCCCAACTCACGATGTGGCGCATTGGGCAAATTATACATAGCCTTGATGATTGGCCGCACGCGGGATAGCAGCAGAGGGGGGGCTAGCCGAGGGAGGTGCTTCCGCTAACGCTGATTGGGAGGGACATGCCCCAGCTTGCACATTACTGCGTTAGCGCGAGCAATATCATGCGCCCGGACACTGGCATCGATCGCTCGCAGGCTCTAGATCATTAGTGGGGGCAGACCCTGTCTCCGGCTGATAAAACGAGTTTGGAGACAAAGTTTTGATCAGCTCAGAGACGGTGATGGGTCTGCCTGGGTATCAGGTTACAGGGATCGAAGAGCGCGATGGAAGGGTGAGGATCTCGGCGCGGTATACCGGGCCGAGATCCTGTCCGGGGTGTGCCGGGACAAACTTACGGCTGAAGGACAAGCGGATGCGTTGCCCTCGGCATGAGAGTTGGGGCCTGCGGCGCTGCGAAGTGGAACTGGAGAGCCGGAAGTGGCGTTGCAAGGATTGCGGGCGAAACTTCTGGGACCGCCTGCCGGGCATCCAGCCCCGTAAGCGGGCCACCGAACCCTTCCGGCGCAGTGTCTTCCAGCGGCACTGGGACGGGATCAGCCGCAGCCGGTTGGGACGGCGGGAAGGGATTGGCAGCGCGACGGTGGAGCGTTGGTTTCAGGACTTTCTGGGGCGGGAAGCGGCCAAGCGGAAAAGCGCTCCGTGCCCCCGGATCCTCGGCATCGACGAGCACTTCTTCTCGCGCCGGCAGGGCTATGCCACGACGTTTTGCGATCTGCGCAACCACACGGTCTACGACGTGGTGCTGGGCCGTTCGGAACAGGCATTGGAAGACTATCTGAGCAAGCTGCCCGGGCGGGAGAAGGTCTGGCTGGTGTGCATGGATCTGTCGGGCACCTACCGGGCCATTGTGAAGAAGTACTTCCCGCAGGCCAGGATCGTGGCCGATCGTTTCCATGTCATCCGCCTGATCAATCACCATTTCCTGGCATTTTGGCGCGAGCGGGATCCGGCGGCGGCCAAAAACCGCGGCCTCCTTTCGCTCATGCGGCGTCATCGCCACAATCTCAAACCGGAACAGTTGCAGCGGCTCAACCAGTACCTGGCGGAGCACCCCGCTCTGGCTCTCGTCTACCGCCTCAAGCAACATCTGTGCTACCTGCTGCTCAAGAAACACCGCACCCGCAAACAGTGCCGCAGGCTCATCCCCCGCCTGCTCAAGGTCATCGAACAGTTGCGCGGGGCTGGCCCCGCGCAACTGGCCACCCTCGGGGAGACGCTCCACAGCTGGCAGGAAGAGATCGCCACCATGTGGCGCTTCACCCGCAACAACGGCATCACCGAAGGCTTCCACACCAAGATGGAGGTCATGCAGCGGCAAGCCTATGGCTTCCGCAACTTCAAAAGCTACAGACTAAGGGTTAGGGTATTGTGTTGTTGAGAGGGCCGGAGGCGGAGGGTGCCCCCATTAATGGCGTAGAGCCCGATCGCAACGCATTGAAAAGATGGAGCGGGAGACGGGGGTCGAACCCGCGACGTCCAGCTTGGGAAGCTGGCATTCTACCACTGAATTACTCCC
>CAYWST010000293.1:0-7520 GCA_964461075.1 uncultured Solibacteraceae bacterium
TCGTCGGTCTGCTCACCTACGCCCGCGAGCAGATCAAGGCCGGCCGCATGACCGACGGCCAGTTCACCAGTTTCGTCGTCGCGCTGCTGCTGCTCTACGAGCCCGTCAAACGCCTCACAGGCATCGCCAGCATCTTTCAGCAGGCCGTCGGAGCCAGCCAGCGCGTCTTCGAATACCTCGACCGCCCGCAGAAGATTCTGGACTCGCCGGGCGCTCCTCCCATGCCGCCGTTCCGCGAGTCCATCCTGTTCGACAACGTCAGCTTCGCCTATCCCGGCGTCTCCAACGGCTTCCGCATCGAAAACCTGACGCTCGAGGTCAAACGAGGGGAAGTCGTCGCCCTCGTCGGTCCTTCCGGCTCCGGCAAGACGACGCTCGCCAGCCTCGTCCCGCGCTTCTACGACCCCACGAGCGGCGCCGTCCGCATCGACGGCCGCGATGTCCGCGAATTCAACGTCCGCAGCCTCCGCTCTCAGATCGCCATGGTCAGCCAGGAAACCTTCCTGTTCAACGACACGGTCGAAGCCAACATCCGCTACGCCCGCCCGGACGCCACCGCTGAGGATGTGCGCGAAGCCGCGCGTAACGCCCTCGCCGAAGAGTTCATCCTTGCGCTTCCCGCCGGCTACAACTCGCGGATCGGCGAGCGCGGCGCAACGCTCAGCGGCGGCCAGCGCCAGCGACTCTCCATCGCCCGCGCCCTGCTCAAGAACGCGCCCATCCTCATCCTCGACGAGGCCACCTCGCAACTCGACACCGAAAGCGAAGTCCTCGTCCAGCGAGCCCTCGCCAACCTCATGACGAACCGCACTGTCATCGTCATCGCCCATCGCCTGTCCACCATCCGCCGCGCCGATCGCATCGTCGTCCTCGACTCAGGCGTCATCAGCGAGATCGGCACACACGAGGAGCTCGTCGCCCAGGGCGGCATCTACCAACGCCTCCATCAGCTCCAGTCCGTCGATCTGGAACACTAACGCGCAGGCCGGAGCGAGCGTCTTCGTCGTCTCCACCTACGACACAGACTACCTGATGGTTTTAGACGACTCACTCGAAAGAACTGTCAAGGCTCTTAAAGCCGCGGGCCACACCGTGCGCCGCCGTCCTACGCGGCCTTCAGGACTTTGAAACCCGTCCCCTTCAACAGCAGTTCGTCCGCCGTAACCAGAGTCAGTCCGTATGCGGCGGCCGTCGCCGCGAGGAACCGGTCCGCCGGGTCGGGACGCGGAATCTGCACCCGGTCCAAGGAAAAGACAACCTCATTCGTGAGGGGAGCCTCCCTCATCGGGACTGCGGAGAGCGCCTCAATGATCCATTCGCCGGGGGGCTTTCCCAGCGTCAACCGGCGCTTGCCCGCAAGGACTGTGGTCTCCCATGCGCTGATTGGCGAGAGCCACCTCTCGTTCGCGGGATCAGAGAGCAGGAGCCTGACCTTCCGCTGGAGCCGCTCGGGCTCGAGGAGACTCCAGAGCCAGACATGCGTATCAAGCAGCAGTCTCACGGCTTCAGAACACTCCAGTCCCCGCTGTCCGAGGCTGGCGACACGATGTCGCCGGTGATCTTCCCGGTTCCGGCCATGCAGCCCAACCAGTTGGCGCGCGGAGGATCGGGCTCCGGGGGAATCAATTGAGCGACCGGACGTCCGAACCGGGTGATCAAAACAGGTTTGCGAGTCTTGCGGACCCGCTCCACCACGGAGAGGCAAGTCGCCTTGAACTTCGAAACCGCGATCTTCTCCATCGTTCAACCGCCTTGCTCAACTTGTACCATGGTCTCCGACCATGGTCAAACTGATGATCTGGCGGGTGGAGGCGTTAGACCACGGCCTCCGGCGCTGATAGCATCTCAATCATGCGAGCCCTGTTGAACTCCACAGCCGAACGCGCGGCGCGTTACCTCGATGAGCTCCAGCGGCGCAGCGTCGCCCCCGCGCCTGAAGCTCTCGCCCGGCTCTCCGAGCTGAACCATCCGCTGCAGAACGAGCCCCAGGACCCCGAAGCCGTCCTCGAGACGCTCGACCGCATCGGCTCGCCCGCCACCACGGGCATGGCCGGACCGCGATACTTCGGCTTCGTCATCGGCGGCTCCTTGCCCGCCGCGCTCGCCGCCAATTGGCTCGCCGGCGCCTGGGATCAATGCCCGGGCCTCTACGCCGCGTCGCCCATCGGCACGGTCCTCGAAGAGGTCTCGTTGCGCTGGCTCCTGGACGTCCTGCGTTTGCCCTCCGGCGCGGCGGGATCCTTCGTCACCGGCGCGACCATGGCCAACTTCACCGCCCTCGCCGCGGCGCGATCCGAGGTGTTGCGGCGCGCGGGCTGGGATGTCGAAGCCGACGGTCTGTTCGGCGCTCCGCCTATCACGGTGGTCACTGGCGCGGAAGCGCACCCGTCGCTCATCAAGGGCCTGGGCATGCTCGGCCTCGGCCGCACCCGCATCGTGCGCGTGCCCGTCGACGGACAGGGCCGAATGCAGCCCCACGAGATGCCTCATCTCAGCGGCCCGTCCATCGTCTGCATCCAGGCGGGCAACGTGAACACGGGCTCGTTCGATCCGGCCCCGGAGATCTGCAGGCGGGCGCACGCCGCCGGAGCATGGGTCCATGTCGATGGCGCCTTCGGACTTTGGGCGGCCGCCAGTCCCCGGTATGCCGCGCTCGTGGAAGGCCTGGATGAGGCCGACTCCTGGGCCACAGACGCTCACAAGTGGCTCAACGTCCCTTATGACAGCGGACTCGCCTTCGTCCGTGATCCTGAATCCCTCAGACGCGCCATGTCCATTACCGCCGCCTATCTGCCGCAAGGGGAACATCGCGAACCCTCGCAGTACACGCCGGAACTCTCCAGGCGCGCCCGCGGCGTGGAAGTATGGGCCGCGCTCCGCTCGCTTGGCCGCTCCGGCCTCGCCGATCTCATCGACCGTACGTGCCGTTTCGCCCGCCGCTTCGCCGTCGAGTTGCGCCAGGGCGGCCACGAAATCCTCAACGACGTCGTCCTCAATCAGGTTCTCGTCTCTTTCGGCGACGGAGCACGCACATTGAAGGTGATCGAACGCGTGCAAGCCGACGGCGCCTGCTGGTGCGGCCCCACGGAATGGCGCGGCCGAGTCGCCATGCGCATCAGCGTCTCGTCGTGGGCGACGCGCGAGGAGGACGTCGACCGCAGCATCGCCGCTATTCTCCGCGCCGCGAAATCGTAAGCCTTTTCATCGCGCGAGCCCGATCTCCGCCCGCCGCCCCGTCGCGATGACCGTAAATCGGGCCACTCTCAGCCCTGTCCCACGATCTGCGCGAACGCGCCACGGAGAGGCGAAACCGGCGCATGCGTCTTCCTCACCAGAAACTCCTGCTCCGGAATCCCCGGGCGCAAACCCTTCAGCCACTCGTCAGGATCGGCATAACAAGGGGCCGCCGTGATGCCATGGTGAATCGACCAATACGGCTTGATCCCCCTCGCCTTGAGCAGCTCGTAGTTTTCGAGCAGCGCGCGGAGCGACGGATAGGTGTATCCGATGTGATCGACGCCGATGGCGCTTTGCCGGTCTTCCCTGGTTCCGCCCGGCTGGAGGATTTCCAGATTTGCGATGGCAAAACGATGATGCTCGTCGTCGAAGGTCAGAAACGCGATCGCAGGCTTTTCGTATTGAACCCTCGCATCGAAGACGGTCTTGTACCACTCGAGCATTTCGTTGAATCGGCGGGTGCGGTACGCGGCATGAGCGGTCTTGGCCGGGCGAACGATCGGAATCCCGGTTTCCTCCCAGCGCCGCGCTGCGGCGATTGGTCGATCATAGCCCCTCGATGCTCTCCGTCAAATCCCCATCAGCTCGTTCAGATCCGCAGTCGTCGCGCACCGGTCGATGAATCCCAGACTGCCGGCTTCCCTTATCTCCCTCGCCGCTTCGAGCAGCCCCGTCATCGCCGCCCGGTACAGCGAAGTCGCCAGGCTGATCCGCTTCACGCCCGCTTCAGCGAGTTCAGCCACGGAAAACGACTTCCCTTTGATCCCCGCCATGAAGTTGAAGGGTTTCGAAACCGACGAGCACACCGTGCGCACTGCATTCAGATCCCGCAACCCCGGCGCGAACAGCACATCCGCGCCCGCCTTCTCGAACGCCTGGAGCCTGCGGATGACGTTTTCCAGCCGGACGTTGAACAGCAGCCCATGCGCGCGAGCCGTCAGCATGAATGGAAAGCCAAACCCTCGCGCCGCCTCCGCCGCCGCCGCGATTCTCTCCACGGCGAACGCCTCGTCATAGAGCGGAGAGCCCGGCTTGCCCGTCGTGTCCTCGATCGTGCATCCCACGAGGCCGGCTTTCCCGGCCAGACGCACTGTCTCCGCGACAACCTCAGGCAAGTCCCCAAAGCCCTTCTCCAGGTCGACAGACACCGGTAGATCCGTGGCGCTCACGATCAATCCAGCGTGTAGGAGCGCCTGATCTCTCGTCAGGCCTCCGTCGCGCCGACCCATCGTCGCCGCCGACGCCGCGCTCGACGTCGCCAGCGCCTCGAATCCCAGCCCCGCGAGCAATCGCGCCGAAGGGATGTCCCATGGATTCGGCAGAATAAAGGCGCCGGGCCTCTCATGCAGCGCCCGAAATCGTTGCGCTTTCTCCGCCTGCGTCACGCTCATCCCGCTGTCACCTCCCTGGTCGGCCCGGCTCGCCTATCTCAAACATAGCTTCCCGCGATTACAGTATCTTGAGGAAGAGCCTCCGCCTCCGCTCAATCTACGCATGAACCCACGCAGCATGACCGGTTTCGCCCGCGCCCGGCGTTCGGGCGAGGCGGGTGAAATCGTGGTGACCATCAAGAGCGTCAACCATCGCGCCCTCGACCTCCACATCCACGCCGGCAGCGAGTTCGACCCCTTCGAGCCCGCCCTACGCAATCTCGTCAAGAGTCATCTATCCCGCGGCCACGTCGATATCCGCATCGCCTTCACACCCGCGCCCGGCTCCCGCTCCGGCGCTCTCAACCGGCCTCTCTTCGAAGCCTATCTCACCGCCGTCCGCGAAACGGCGGACTACGGCTTCCACGCCGAGCCCGACGTGCAAGCCGCCCTCCGGATCACCGGCATGCTCTCCCCGAGCGAAGACGCCGAAGGGCCCGTCTCGCTCGAATCGCTGCTCATCGAGACCGCGACCGAGGCCCTGCTCGCCCTCCGCTCTTTCCGCGAGCGCGAAGGCGCCGCCATCGCCGCCGATCTTCTCCATCTCAATGAGACCATCCGCCGCGACGCCGCCGCCATCGCGGAGATGCGAGCTCCCGTGGTCGACTACCTTCGCCGCCGCCTCGACGACCGCTTGCGAGAACTCCTCAACGGCATTGGCGTCGACCCTCAGCGCCTCGCCCAGGAGGCAGCCCTGCTCGCCGACCGCGGCGACATCGCCGAGGAGATCTCCCGCCTCCAGGTCCACTCCGCCGAACTCGACGCCCTCCTCGCCAAGGGCGGCGAGCTCGGCAAGAAACTCGATTTCCTCCTCCAGGAGATGAATCGCGAAACCAATACCATCCTCTCCAAGACTTCCGGCGCCGGCGAAGCCGCGCTCCGGATCACCTCCTGCGGCCTCGAACTCAAAGCCAACATCGAGCGCATGCGGGAACAGGGGCTCAACCTCGAATGACCGCCTCCGCCACCCGCGTCTTCGTCATTTCCGCCCCCTCCGGCACCGGCAAAGGCACGCTCGTCAGTCTTTTCCGTGAGCGCTACCGCCGCGAGTTCGGCCGCGACATCATTCTCTCGGTCTCCTACACAACCCGGCCGCCCGGCCCCGGAGAGCGCGAGGGTGTGGACTACCACTTCGTCTCCCTGGAAGAGTTCAAGGCCATGGAGGCCAGAGGAGAGTTCTACGAAACCGCTCCTTTCTCCACCCGCTGGTACGGCACACCCACCCGTTATGTCCTGGAAGCGCAGAGAACCGGCGCGGATGTACTGCTCGAAATCGAAGTCAAGGGCGCCCGCAAACTCAAGAAAAACCCCTTGTTCCCGCCTTTCATCTCCGCCTTCATTGTGGCCCCTGACCGCAACCAGCAGATTCTCCGCCTGCTCGGCCGCAAACAGAACGACCCGCAGGACTTACGCAACAGAGTCCTGGAAGCTCCCGAGGAGATTCGCAACTACCGGATGTACGATTACCTCGTCGTGAACCCGCCCGGCGCCGCCGCGGAAACCGCCGAAACCCTCTTCCGGATCTTCCGCGGCGTTGAACCTCGCCAGGAACCCTCTACAATAAAGAGAAGGGTCGCCGCCATTTTGGCGACCTACAACCGCAGGAAAGATCTCAACCCAAACCATGGCTGAAAAGAGCCCCCGTACTTCCATCCACGCCATCCCGGACGACCCGGAAGCAAGCACATATCGTTTCATCATCGTCGCCGCCAAGCGGGCTCGACAGCTTCAGGCAGGCCAGCGCAGCTATCTGCCCAGCACCTCCAAGAAGCCGACCGTCGCCGCCATGGAAGAGACCCGCCGCGGGTTGGTCAGCTATTATGACCCCACCATCGGCGTCGATCAATTGAGTGATCCCGAAGAACAGGCCTGACGGCGGACTCACACATGCCTGAATTCAAGGCAGTCCTCGGCGTGGGCGGCGGGATCGCCGCCTACAAAGCGGCTGAACTCGCCCGCGAACTCATGGAGCGCGGCTTTTCCGTTCAGACCGTCATGACCGAGGCGGCCCAGGAATTCATTCGCCCGCTCACCTTCGCCGCCCTGACAGGCAACAAAGTCATCACGTCGATGTTCGGCTCTCAGACCGCCGACGATGTCCTGGCTTCCAGCGTCGAGCACATCCGCGTCGCCCAGGAGAATCAGATTCTCGTTGTCGCGCCCGCCACGGCCGACCTTCTCGCCCGCTTCGCCAACGGACTCGCCAACGATTTCCTGACGACGCTCTATCTTGCCTTCCAAGGCCCCATGCTGCTGGCGCCGGCGATGAACACCGCCATGTGGGAGCATGCCGCCACGCGCGACAACCTCGCGCTGCTGGAGGCCCGGGGCGCTCACGTCATCCCGCCCGATTCCGGTCCCCTGGCCTGCGGCACAACCGGCCCCGGCCGTCTTCCCGAATCGGCCCGCATCGCCGACGCCGCGCTTCGAATTCTCACCCAGCGCCACGACCTCGACCACGAAACCGTCCTCATCACCGCCGGCCCCACTCGCGAACCGCTCGACCCCGTCCGCTTCATCTCCAACCGCTCCAGCGGCAAGATGGGCTACGCTCTCGCTGAAGCGGCCAGCCTTCGCGGCGCCCGCGTGATCCTTGTCAGCGGCCCCGTTCAAATCCCGCCCCCGGAAGGCGTCGAAGTCATTCCCGTTCAGACCGCCCTCGAAATGCACGCCGCCGTCCTGGCCCGCCTCGCGGAGTCCACCATCGTCATCAAGAGCGCCGCCGTCGCCGATTACCACCTTGCCAGCATCCCCGCGCAGAAGGTCAAGAAGACCGCCATGCGCCTCTCCCTCGAACTCGACCCCACGCCGGATATCCTCGCCGAAGTCGGGCGCCGCAAGACAGGGCAGCTC
>CAYWST010000294.1:0-7507 GCA_964461075.1 uncultured Solibacteraceae bacterium
CGAAGTTGAACCCGGTCGCGAAAGGGTTCCGGGAGTTCATGCTCACCGTCGGCCAGGATTTCACGGAGAATAATCCGGTCAAACAGGCCTATGAGGGGGTCAGGTTCCTTTTCCGCCGCGTCACGGGCGAAGAACAACGGCGGCGCGCCCAGCCACCCCGCAGCGCGAATTTGCACCGGTCGTCTTTTGATCACTAGAGAGGCGGCATAATCGGATAGATACCGATTGTGAAGATGTCCCGCATCCCCGTCATTTTCCTGCTTTCCGCCATAGCCAGTTCCGCGCCGCCGGGAAACGAGTCCGGGGGCATACCCGTGATCATCGAGGGCCGCGAGGTCGCCCGGGTCTGGGAAAGCACTCCGCCATATACGCTCGCGGAGCGTGCGATGGAGATCCAGCGGCGCATCGAGAGGATCGCCGAGCGGTCAAAGTCGGAACGCATCCCCATCACAACCGTGGAAACCGGGCTGGGCACGCTGCTGCTGACGGGGAACGTCTACCTCATGGTGGTGACTGATGTGGACGCAAAGGGCGCCGGCGCCCCGCGCCTTGAATTAGCCGCGCGTTATGCGAACTCAATCCAGGAAGCGGTGCTCAGTTACAAGCGCTCCCACTCTTTGCTGGCTTACCTGCTCGCCGTAGCCAAGTCGGCGGGCGCATGGGTCGTCTTCGGCCTGCTTTGCTGGCTTGCGATTCGCGGATTTCGCGGTTTGGAGGGCGCGATTCGACGCCGCATCCAGACGCAGCCGCCGCGCGGGCCGGACAAAGGAGTCACGCGCGTGCTCTGGGAAAAGGTGGCGTCGGTCGCGTTGCTGGCGCTGAAGGCGGCGGTCGGGCTCTTCCTGCTGTTTCAGTTCTCCTTCGTCGTCAGCTTCACGCTCAGCCTGTTTCCTCAGACCGCTGACATCTCAACCACCTTCCTGGATTATCTGACCAACACGGTTGGAAACCTCGGCATGTCGCTGCTGGAGTACCTGCCGAGAGGCGGCTTTGTCATTCTTGTGGGGTTCTTCGCCTACTACTTCAATCAGATCATTCGAGTCCTCGCCATTTCGGCGGAACGCGGCGACATCCACATTCCAGGCATCAGCAGCGACGTCGCCCGCCCAACATACCAGCTTGTGCGAATCGGCATCATCCTCTTCGCGCTCGTGATTGTCTATCCATACCTGCCTGGCGGCCAATCGGAGGCGTTCAAGGGGATCACGATCTTCGTGGGCGTCCTGGTCTCCCTTTCCTCCGGCTCTATCGTGGCCAACCTGTTCGCGGGAATCGTGCTGACCTACATGCGTCCATACCAGGTGGGGGACAGGATTCTCGTTGGCGGCACGCTGGGCGAAGTGATCCACAAGAATCTCCTCGTGACGCGGTTGCGCACATTCAAGAACGAAGAGGTCGTCATTCCTAACTCGGCCATCCTGAACGGGCAGATTCTCAACTACTCGACCTTCGCCAAGAACGAAGGCTTCATCCTGAATACAACGGTGACGATCGGCTATGACGCCCCCTGGCGCAAGGTGCACGAGATCCTCATCGAAGCCGCGCGCAGGACCGATGGAGTTCGCCAGCAGCCGGAGCCGTTCGTCCTCCAGAAGGCGATGAACGACTTCCACGTCAGCTACCAGTTGAACGCGTATTCAGACCGCCCGCACGAGTGGGAGAAGCTCTACTCGAGATTGCATCAGAATATTCAGGATTGCTTCAACGAGGCGGGCGTGGAGATCATGTCGCCCACATATCTGAGCCTGCGCGACGGCAACACGGTCACGACGCCCGCGGACTACAGGCCGCCGGACTACAGCGCTCCTTCCTTCCGGGTGAAAGAGCAGGCCTGACCGGCTTTGGTATACAGGACACATGAGACCGCCTTCCAAACTCGCCCTTTCCGGCAGCCGCCTGAAGCCATTTGGCGAAGAGATCGCAGGCGTGCTCCAGAAAGAGATCATCGGGGGGCTCCTGAAGCCGGGACAGCGGATCGTCGAGAGGCAGATCGTTGAGCGCTTTGGCGTCAGTTCCATCCCTGTTCGTGAGGCGCTGCAACTGCTGGAGAGCAGAGGCCTGCTGGTGCGCAGGCACAATGCCGGCTGCTCGGTCGTCAAGCTGACGCAACGCGAAGCCCGGCGCATCTGCGAAATCCGCCGAGTATTGGAACCGCAGGTAGTCCGATGGGCCGCGGAACGAATCACCCAACAGGCGGCAGAAAACCTGCGGGAGCAATTTCTGAAACTCGCAGCGGCCGCCGCCCAGCGCGACTTCGCCGCCTTCTTTCAGGAGGACGTCGCCTTTCACCGCATGATCTGGGAGGCCGCCGACAACCCCTATGCCACGCGCTCCATGGAGATCATCGTCGGCCCGCTGTTCGCCGCCGGACTGATCGGCGCGGAGCAGAGGGCCGCGCTGGATATCCGCGCGGAAGTCGAGAAGCATCGCAGGCTGATGGAGGCCATCTGCGCCCGGAATCCCGAGCGAGCTTCCGCGGCCCTGCTGGAGATCGCCATGGGCTTTGAGAGCCATGTGCCTGGCGACAAAGAGGGTTAGGAGGTCCCGGATAGGATCCTGGCCACAAGTTCGCCGTGCACGTCGGTAAGCCGGAAGTGCCTTCCCTGGAACTTGAAGGTCAGCCGCTTGTGGTCGACTCCGAGAAGATGGAGGATCGTCGCCTGCAGGTCGTGGATTGAGACAGGGTCCTCGGTGATGTTGTAGGAGAAATCGTCCGTCGCGCCGAGCGAAAACCCTGAGCGAACGCCGCCGCCGGCGAGCCAGATGGTAAAGCAGCGCGGATGGTGATCGCGGCCGTAGTCGGTGTCGGTGAGGCGCCCCTGGCAGTAAACGGTCCTGCCGAATTCGCCTGACCAGAGGACCAGCGTGTCGTCGAGCAAACCCCGCTGCTTCAGGTCCGTCACGAGCGCCGCCGAAGCCTGGTCGGTTTCCCGCGCCCGCGCGGGCATTCCCTTGGGCAGTCCGCCGTGATGGTCCCAATCGCGGTGGAACAACTGAATGAACCTGACGCCGCGCTCCGCCAGCCTGCGCGCGAGGAGACAGTTGGCCGCGAAGGTTCCGGGTTTGCGCGCATCTTGGCCGTACAGCGTGAAAGTGCTCGCGGGTTCTTTCGAAAGATCAGTCAGCTCGGGGATGGACGCCTGCATTCGAAACGCCAACTCGTACTGTGCGATGCGCGCGGCGGTTTCCGGATCGGCGGAGCGGTCGAAAGTCAATTGATTGAGCGCTGTGAGAGCGTCGAGCCAGGCGCGGCGATCGGTCCGGGAGAATCCGTCCGGGTCCTTCAGGAACAGGACGGGATCGCCGACCGAACGGAATTTCACGCCTTGATACTTGGAGGGGAGAAAGCCCGAGCCCCAGAGCCGGTCGTAGAGCGGCTGACCTCCGGTCCCCTGCCCCGGCGAGATCATCACGACGAATCCGGGCAGATCCTGATTCTCGCTGCCGAGCCCATAGTTCACCCAGGAGCCGATCGACGGCCGTCCTGCAATCTGGAATCCGGTCTGGAAGAAGGTAACCGCCGGGTCGTGGTTGATCTGCTCCGTGTGCATCGACTTGATGAAGCAGAGGTCGTCGGCAATCCGCGCAGTATGGGGAAACAGTTCGGACACCCATGCCCCGCTTTGTCCGTACTGGCGGAACGAGTACTTCGAGGGAACGAGAGGGAAGCTCGACTGCGAAGCCGACATCGTCGTCAGCCGTTGCCCCATGCGGACCGATTCGGGCAGCTCCTGTTTGTAGAGCTTCGCGATCCCGGGCTTGGGATCGAACGATTCCAGTTGCGAAGGGCCGCCGGACTGGAAGAGCACAATCACTCTCTTGACGGCGGGCTTGTGGTGCGGCAGTCCGGGCAGCGAGGCAAGGGCGGTCCGGCCCAGCATGCCGCTGGCGAGACCACCAAGAAAGAGCCTGCGGGAGACCTCTTCGGGACGCATCATTCCTTGGTCACCGCCTCGTCCAGGTTCAAAAGAAGGCTTGCCACGGGAGCCCAGTCCTTGAACCTCGCGTGCGCCGCCTGAAGAACCTCTCTCTCTTTGCCGGAAGGGTCGCGGGAAAGGAGCAGACGGAAGCCTTCGGCGATCGGGTCGGAGGAGGCAGCCATGCGCGCTCCCAGCCGGCGGGCGGCTTGCAGATAGGCCGGGTCGTTCATCAAGTTCAAAGCCTGGAGCGGGGTGTTGGTTCGGGACTCGCGCACCGAACAGGTCTCACGAGTCGGCGAATCGAAGGTGATCATCGAGGGCGGCTGAATGGTGCGCCGCCAGTAGGTGTAGAGGCTTCTTCTCCACAATCCGTCGCCGTGATCGGGCTCATAGCCCTTGCCGCCGGCAAGCTCCTGCCAGAGGCCTGGCGGCTGAAGCGGCTTGACGGAGGGTCCGCCGAATCTCTCCACAAGCAGGCCGGAGGCGAACAGCGCCTGATCGCGGATCATCTCCGGGGCGAGCCGGAAGCGGGGTCCGCGAGCATAGAGCCTGTTTTCGGGATCGCGCTCGGACAGTTCCCGGGTCAACCGCGAATCCTGGCGATAGGTTTCGCTCAGGACGATCGTACGCAGCAAATGACGCAGGTCCCATCCCGAGTCCATGAACTCGACGGCGAGCCAATCGAGCAGTTCGGGATGCTGAGGCCATTCGCCTTGCGAGCCGAAATCCTCAACCGTCCTGACAAGCCCGGCGCCAAACAGCATCTGCCAGATGCGATTGACAGTCACGCGCGCCGTCAGCGGGTTGCTCCTGGAAACGATCCACCGGGCCAGCCCCAGGCGGTTGCGCGGCGCCGGCGGGTCCAATGGCGGAAGCGCGGAGGGCGTCGCCGGCAGCACCTCCTCGCCCGGAGCGTCGTAGACGCCGCGCTTCAGCAGGAATGTCCTTCTCCACTGGGGCGCATCGCGCATGACCATCACCGTCTGAATACCGGCCTCGTACTTGTCCCGTTCCGCTTGTGCGGCGCGCAGGGCCGCGCGCGCCTCCCGCACCTTGCGGGGCGCCTTCAGATCGAGCCACGCGTGGTAAGCGGGATCCGCAATCTCGTCTGCGGCCAGCGCCCGCTTCCAGACGGCGACATCGCGGATCTCTCCCTGAAACCGCTTGCCGCCGCCGGCCCCGATCCGGAACGGTTCCTTGCTCTCGATGGGCCAGCTTAGTTCGTTAAACAGCACATCGAACCGCTGGTCGACGCCATCGACATAGATGTGAACGCCGGACGGCTTCCGTTTGCCGTCATAGGTCACGACGACGCGATGCGGCCCTGGCGGCAGTGGGTTGGAGGCCTCGAGCCTGAGCCCGAGATCGGTCCAACGGAAGACGATGTGGAGCCGCAGCTTCCCGCCAACGAGATAAAGCCCGTGGCCCGCCCCCTCCCAGTAGTCTTCGGATTTCGAAAGAATCGCTCCATCGGGCGCGCCGGCTTTCACTGTCGCGGCGAAGGTGAAGGGGTCCATATAGTTCAGCGGAGTCTTCTCGAAGCCGGCGTTGATTCCGTCGCCCCCGGTGAATGTGCCTCCGGCGTGGCGGAAGACGAGACCCTCCGGCGGCAGCCAACCCGCGGGCGGCTTGTATTTCAACGCCGCCTTGCGGATCTCCGGCTGGAGTGCGTCCCATCGGGCTCGGGCGGGCGCAAGCTGCCTGTCCAACTGAGCCAGGCGCGCCTCCTGCTCCGGAGTGGGCGCCTTGATGTAGGGCTCCTCGTTGCCGAAGTTGTAGACAAAGCCCTTTTCGGGAACCTGGTTGAAGAACGAGAAGAGCTGATAGTACTCCTTCTGGGTGATGGGGTCGTACTTGTGGTCGTGGCAGCGGGCGCAGCCTGCCGTCAACCCCAGCCACACCGTGGCGGTCGTCTCGGTTCGATCCGCGACGTACTCGACGCGAAACTCCTCGTCGATGATTCCGCCTTCCGCCGAAGTTCTGTGATTGCGATGAAAGCCGGTAGCGATGATCTGGTCGCGCGTTGCGCCGGGAAGCAGGTCCCCGGCGAGTTGCTCGACGGTGAACTGATCGAACGGCATGTTGCGGCGGAAGGCGTCGAGCACCCAATCGCGCCACCGCCACATGGAACGTTCGCCGTCGGTCTGGTAACCGTTGGTGTCGGCGTAGCGGGCGGCTTCGAGCCAGCGGATGGCCATCCGCTCGGCGTGGCGCGGGGAGGCGAGCAGCCGGTCTACGGTTCGCGCATAGGCGCCGGGCCTCTCGTCGTGCAGGAAGGCGTCCAGTTCGTCCGGCGAAGGCGGAAGGCCCGTCAGATCGAACGTGAGCCTTCTCAGCAGCGTCGCTGTCGAGGCCGGAGGCGAGGGTCGAAGACCTTCGCGCTCGAGTCGAAGACGGATGAAGTGATCGATGGCGTTCGCGCCCGGCGGGATGGGCGGTTTCCGCGGCGGAATGAAGCTCCAGTGCGCCTCATACCGGCCGCCCTCCGCGATCCAGGTCTTCAGCGTTTCAACTTCGGCGGGCCTCAGTGGCTCGTGCCCAAGGTAGGCCGGCGGCATTCGGCGGACCCTGTTCGTGGTGGTCACCCGTTCGACCACCTTCGCCAGCGCCGCATCGTCCGGCCTGCGGTCCAACCTGAGATTCGCCTTCCGGTTGTTGTTGTCGGGGCCGTGGCAGGAGTAGCAGCGGTCGGAAAGAATCGGGCGGACGTCGCGGTTGAACTCCACGGCTTGGGCTGCCGCGGCAAGACCCAGAATTAGCGAAAGCGCCCTCATCTATCTGCCTATGGTAAGGCAGGCCGCGGTCCGGCGGGCTAAAGGTGGCTGATGACGGCGTCCGTGAACTGCGAAGTCGTGCCGGATCCGCCCACGTCACGCGTCAGGAACTTGCCTTCGCGGTAGACGGCCGCGATGGCGCGCTGGACGCGGTCTGCAGCGGCGCTTTCGCCGAGGTGGCGCAGCATCAGGATGGCGCTCGAGAGCAACGCGGTGGGGTTGGCGAGTCCCTGTCCGGCGATGTCGGGCGCAGAGCCGTGGACGGCCTCGAAGACGGCGTGCCGCTCGCCCATATTCGCGCCGGGCACGACGCCCAGCCCTCCGACAAGTCCGGCGGCGAGGTCGGAGACGATGTCGCCGTAGAGGTTGGGCAACAGCAGAACGTCGAATGTTTCCGGCCGCATCACGAGCTGCATGGAAGCGTTATCGACGATGAGCTCGTTGTAGTCGATCTCCGGGTATTCAGCCGCGACTTCACGGCAACAGCGGATGAACAGCCCGTCGCTGAGCTTCATGATGTTCGCCTTATGCACGGCGGTGACCTTCCGCCGGGCGTTCTTCTTGGCGTAAGCGAACGCGTAGTGCGCGATGCGCAGCGAGGCGTGGCGTGTGATGATCTTCAGGCTTTCGACGACGTCCTTCACCACCTCGTGTTCGAGGCCTGAGTAGAGATCTTCCGTATTCTCCCTGAAGATCACCATATCGATGTTGACATCCTGAAACCGCGTCTTCAGGCCCGGCAGGGTGAAAACCGGCCGAACGTTGGCAAACAGATCCAACTGCTTTCTGATCGCGACGTTGACGCTCTTGAAT
>CAYWST010000295.1:0-7502 GCA_964461075.1 uncultured Solibacteraceae bacterium
TTGTTCCCGGGGGGACTCGAGGTAAAGGGCACCGAACTGCTGCGCGGGGGCAAGACGGCGCGGCTGGTGGCGATCTCGGGCGTTGTGATCCCCTTCGTGATGGGATATGCCATCTATGCCGGAGCGAAGCATCCGCAGGCCGAGGCGCTGTTCATGGGCGCAGCGATGGTAGCCACCAGCGTCGGCATCACGGCCCAGGTGCTGTCGAGCAAGGGGCTTCTTGAACACACGACAGCCAGGATCATCCTGGGAGCGGCGATTATCGACGACGTTCTCGGACTGCTGGTGCTGGCGGTCGTCTCCTCGATGGGCGAGGGGAAGGGCATCGACTACACCGGACTGCTGACGACGGCGGCCGTGTCGATCGGGTTCGTGGTGGCGATTGCGAAGTATGGGACCGGCGCGGCGCGGATCGTGATGCCGCGTCTGCGGCAGAGCCTGCGGGTCCAGGAGAGCGAGTTCGCCATCGCGGTGACGTTTCTGTTCGGCATGGCGCTGCTGGCGAGCGTATCCGGCGTCGCGGCGATTGTCGGGGCGTTTCTGGCCGGCATGGCGCTGGCCGAGACGGCCAGCCCTCGCCTGCACACGCTGGTGCATGGAGCGGGCGAGTTGATGGTCCCCTTCTTCCTGGCCGCCATCGGCCTGCAACTGGATATCCGGAGCATGGCCACCGGCAGTTCGCTGGCGATGTCGGTGGCGATTCTGATCGCGGCCATTAACTCGAAAGCGCTCGGCTGCGGCGCGGCGGCGTGGCGCATGGGATGGAAAGACGCGGCCCGGATCGGCGTCGGCATGGTGCCGCGGGGCGAGGTGGGCATGGTGATCGCGCAGATTGGCATGAGCCGCGGGGCGATCGGGCAGGAGGCCTACGGAGTGGCCGTCTTCATGGCGGTCATGACGACGGTGATCGCGCCCCCTCTGCTGAACCTGGTATACAAGGACATCGCCTCGCCGCCGGCGCGAATCCCCCCGGACGAAGAGCCGCTTCACTTGGGATGACGGCGGCGCGCCGGACGAACACCCCGAGCCTCTTTGAACGGATTCACGACCCGAACGCCGCGATAGCTCCGCCCCGGGTTCAGATCTTCCGACCATAAGATCCCGCAGCCGAGCGCCGATGCGCTCCGGAGGACCATCGCGTCCCAGAACGAGGTTTTTGATGCCTGTTGAATCTGAAGCACCTGCATGCTGAGGCAGCCTCCACCGAAATGCCACAGATCCTCGACGATCTGAACGGAACGAGAATGCCTCTCCCCCGCGCTGCTGTCGAAGGCATGGATCAGGATATTCGTATCAACGAATTGCTTCTCGATCATGCAGAGAGTCGCGGCGCCAGGTGATCCTGCCCTGGGTCCCGAGGTCGCGGGCATTGCGCATATCCGCGATTATTCCGTCTCTCGCCTGCTCGTATGATTCCGCGTCGTTGACAGCTTTGGCCGCTGCGCGGCGCAGAAGCTCGGACACCGAAGTATCCGACAATGCGGCACGGACCTTCAGGGCTTTGAGCAGGTCCTCCGGCAGCGAAAGAGTGATGTTTCGTCGCTTCACGTAAATCCGTGTGCCCCCGTTAGCGTGGGCGCAGCTTCACGTCGACGTAAGTGGGGCCCACTCCCTTGCCGCCGCCTTCCACGAAGGGCTCGACGCGCGCCGGCCCGCGCTTGAGCTGCGCGCCGGCGATCAACACCGACTCCGCGCCGGCCTCAAACTTGCGGGACTCCCTGAAGCCGCCCACGGCGACACCCGCCGAACCCGGCTCGGCGGCTTTGGAGAAGCGGACGGTCAGGTCGTAGCTGCCGTCGCGGGTCACCTCCACCTCCCAATGGCCGGCGTCGCCCGGATTCCAGCCGGCCCTGGAGCCGCGCCAATCCTGGCGGGTGAGCGTGGTTTCCGGTTCCTGGGGCGCGCCCAGATGAATTCGAGGCGGATCGTAGCCGCGCTCGGAGCTCACGTCCTTAAACCACTCCTCGACGCCTTTGCGCATCCGCGCGACGACCTGGGGCTCCTGTGCCGCGAGATCGCGCTGCTCTCCGGGATCGGCTTCGAGATCGTAGAGTTCCTTGCCGTCGACGAGTTTGTACTTCTGCGTGCGCGCGGCGCAGGCGCGGAACAGCTCAGGCGCGTCGCCGCGATGCCATTGGGTGTAAAGAGTACGATCGGGCCAACCCTTTGTTTCGCCGCGGAGCAGCGGCATCAGGCTCCGGCCGTCGATCTTGCGGTCCGCGGGAGGCTTCGCGCCGCAGACTTCGGCCAGAGTGGGCATGACGTCGATGTGGGCGGCGATGCGATCGATCTTTCCGGGCTTAAGCTGCGCAGGCCAACGCATGAAGAAGGGCACGCGGATGCCGCCCTGGTAGACCGTTCCCTTCCGGCCGCGCATGCCGGCAACGTAGCGCTGCTGCTGCGGACCGTTATCGGTGAGGAAGATCAGGATCGTGTTGTCGGCGAGCGAGAGCCGCTCCAGCGTGGAGTGGAGGCGGCCCATGTTGTCATCGAGATTCCGGCACATCCCATAGACTCTGGCGGTGGTTTCGTCGAGACCCTTGGATGCGAACGGCTTCCAATAGGCGTCGTCGATTTCCAGGGGCGTGTGGGGCGCGTTGGTGGCCAGGTAGGCGAAGAATGGACGTTGCCGGTTGGCCTCGATGAAGCGGATGGTTTCGTTGAAGAAGATATCCGTGCAGTAGCCCTGGCGCTTCTCCCACTTGCCGTTCACCTTGAGCATGGGATCGTGGTAGCGGTTGCCCGGCGGATCGGAGGGCTGCGTGAGGCCGCCCCCGGTGCAGACGACGGATTCCTCGAAGCCCTGGTCGATGGAGCGGAGCGGGTAGCAGTCGCCGAGGTGCCACTTGCCGAAGATGCCGGTGCGGTAGCCGGCGCCGCGCAGCACTTCAGCGAGCGTGACCTCGTCGTTGTGCATCATCGAGCGGCCGAGGTAGGTGTCGACGACGCCGGTGCGGTAGTTGTAACGGCCGGTCATCAGCGAGGCGCGCGTCGGCGAGCACACCGGGCAGACCTGGAACTGAGTGAACTGCACGCCCTCGGTCCCGATACGGTCAAGGTTTGGCGTTTGAAGATGCTGATTGCCGTGCAGCGAGAGATCGCCGTAGCCCTGATCGTCCGAGATACAGAGGATCACGTTGGGCGGGCGGCGGGCCTGGGCGAGCGCGGGGGCGGCAAGGGAGGAGGCAAGCAGATTCCGGCGAGTGAGCATACGCTCAGGACTCTATCAAATGCGAGCCGGCCTCCCGGAGGAGGCCGGCCATGCGGTCTGATAGCGGGCCGGGCTCAGGCCTTGGGGGCCTTGTCGACGACCTTGAAAGCGGCTTCGTCGAAGTAGAGCACCTTGCCCTGACGGTAGCTCTGGACGGCCATGGTGATGGCGACCTGAGCCCTTGCGGCGGTCTCGACGTCGAGGCGGGGCTTCTCCCGCGTCCGCATGCAGCCGAGGAAGTTGCCGATGTGGGCCATCATGGTGTCGTTTTCCTCGACGGCGATCTTGACGGGCTCGGCGCCCCACTTGGCTTTGTATTCGGCGTCGATCACGCGCTTCTCGGGCTTGACCGTGATGAAGGGGGAGTACCCCTCGAACCGGCCGTGCTCCACCATGATGAGCGAGGCGTTGTGTCCTCGGATGAGCCCCGGGATGTGCTCGGAGTTGGCCATGCAGGAGCTGAGCACGACCGAGAAGCCCTTTTTGTACTCGGCGACAAGGTGGAATGTGTCGGGCACCTCGCGCTCGTCCTTGAACTGGTAAATACCGCCGGAGCCGGTGACGCGATAGGGGTACTGAGGGTCGCCCCAGCAGATGTTCATCGGGGCCATGACGTGGAAGAAGAGGTCGGTGGCGATGCCGCCGGAGTAGTCCCAATACTTGCGGAAGCGGAAGAAGCGGTCGGCGTCGAACGGCCGCTTGGGGTTGGCCGAAGCCTGGGTGAACATCTTCCAGTCGATGTAGTCCTCGCCGGACTTGTCCGGACCCGCGGCGGGATCGATCTTCCAGTTCCACTCGCCCTCGGTGGAATTGCGATGGTAGGAGCCCTGGCTCATCAGCATCTGTCCGAGCATGCCATCGGCGATGGCCTTGCGGGCCTTCCACCACTGGTCGCCGGAGGTGGTCTGGGAGCCGACCTGAACAACGCGCTTGGTTTCGCGGACGGTGTCGATGAGCTGCTTCACCTCGGCCACCGTGTGGCACATGGGCTTTTCGAGGTAGACGTCCTTGCCCTTGTCCATGGCGGCGAGGGCGACGGTGGCGTGCCAGTGGTCGGGCGTAGCGACGACGACGGCGTCGACATCCTTGCGGTCGACGACGGCCCGCCAGTCGAGCGTGCCTTCGCACTTGAAGCGCTCTTTGGCGATATTGACGCGTTTCTGGTAAACGTCGCAGACGCCGACGATCTGGCAGGCGTTGTTGTTGGCCTGAGCGTAACGGTCGAATCGTTCGGCCACGTAAAAGCCGCGTCCGCCGACGCCGACCACGGCGACGTTAATCCTGTCGTTGGCCCCGATGACGCGGCCGGGGTTGATCTTGTTGGCCGTTCTGGCGGCGGCGGGGAGAGCAGCCGCCAGGGAGGCGGCGCCGGCGGCGAACTGCCGCCGCGTGGCTTGGCTGAAAGACATAGAAGAGCGCTCCTGTTGAAGTCCGGGCAAGTGCTTCACTGTCATTCTATCGCCATCGGAAGGGGGAGACTCCCGTTCCGCCCTCCTGTATGATGAGGCTGATAGGAGGCTTCGGAATCCGGATGGAGACGGTTGCTTTCGCCTGGTGGCTATGGGTGATGCTGGGCTTGGCGCTGCTGGCAGCCGAGATTCTGACGCCGGGCGGTTTCTACATCCTGTTTTTCGGCGCCGGGGCGATCCTGGTCGGGCTGATGAAACTGGCCGGAGTTTCAGCCGGATTGGCGGCGGAGGGCTTGATTTTCGTCGCCGTGTCGATCGGACTGCTGGCCATTTTCCGCAAACCTCTGCTGGAGCGGTTCAAGCCGCTGGCGCCGGAGATTCCGGTGGACGAACTGACCAGCGAGGTGGCGGTCGCGCTTGAAACCATCGCGCCAGGCGCGCACGGCAAGGCGGAGCTCCGGGGAACGGCATGGAACGCCCGGAACATGGGCGACACCGTCATTGAGAAATCGGCGCGCTGCCGCGTGGAGAGAGTGGACGGCCTCACCCTCACCATCCGCGCTGAATAAGCGGCCAAGTTGAGTATGGAGGAGACATGGAATTCACGGGCACACTTCTCGTAGTTTTCGTCCTGGTTGTCGTCGCCATTACGATTCTGGCGAAGACCGCCGTCGTCGTACCGCAGCAATCGGCCTATGTCATCGAGCGGCTTGGGCGGTACGCGGGAACGCTGCAGGCGGGCTTCCATATTCTGGTCCCCTTTGTCGATGTGATCCGCTACAGGCACACGCTCAAGGAGCAGGCGCTGGATATCCCCGAGCAGATTTGCATCACGCGGGATAATGTGCAGGTCGCGGTGGACGGGATTCTGTACCTCAAGGTGCTCAACCCTGAGAGAGCCTCCTATGGCATCTCCGAGTACCAGTTCGCCATCCGGCAACTGGCGCAGACGACGCTGCGCAGCGAGATCGGCAAGATCGATCTCGACAGAACCTTCGAGGAGCGCACGAACATTAACGCGAGCGTTGTGAGCGAACTCGACAAGGCGACCGAACCGTGGGGCGTGAAGGTTCTGCGCTACGAGATCAAGACCATCGCGCCGCCGCAGGACATTCTCTCGGCGATGGAGAAACAGATGCGCGCCGAACGCGAGAAGCGCGCGGTGATTCTGCAGTCGGAAGCGGCGCGTGAGTCGGCGATCAATACCGCCGAAGGCGAGAAGCAGAAAGTGATCAAGGCCTCCGAGGCGAGGAAGCAGCAGCAGATCAACGAGGCCGAAGGACAAGCGTCGGCGATTCTGGCCATCGCCAACGCCACGGCGGAAGGCATCCGGCGGGTGGCGGAGACGATCGTCGGGCCGGGCGGCCTCGAGGCCGTTCAGCTTCGCGTGGCGGAGCAGTACATCGGCGAGTTCGGCAAGTTGGCGAAAACGGGCAATACGTTGATCGTCCCGGCCAACGCGGCGGACGTCTCCTCGATGCTGGCGACGGCGATGAGCGTGATCCGCAAGACCGGCGAGACGCGCGCCGATCAGCCTCCGTCAAGGCCGCCGGCATGAGCGTGGAAGTCGAAATCAAGCTGAGGGTCGAATCGGCCGCCCAAGCCCGGCGGATGCTGGATGCCGCCGGGTACCGGCCTGAGCACGAGCGCGCCTTCGAGGCCAACACGGTGTTCGATACCCCCGGGCGCAGCCTGCTGGGCCAGAAGCGGCTGTTGCGGCTGCGGCAGTTCCAGGGGAAGAATATCCTCACCTTCAAAGGCGAGCCGCTCCCGGGGCCGCACAAGGCGAGACTTGAGCTGGAAACCTACGTCGCCGATGCGGCCGAGTTCGCCCGGATTCTCGGAGGACTGGGCTATGTCCCGCAATTTCGCTACGAGAAGTACAGAACGCCGTTCTGCCGGAACGACGAGGCAGGGCATGTGTGCATCGACGAGACCCCCATGGGCGTCTTCCTGGAGTTGGAAGGCGCACCTGAATGGATCGATGCAACGGCCCGGTCGCTGGGCTTCGCGGAGAGCGAGTACATCACCCTGTCGTACGGATCGCTTTGGCAAGATTTTTGTCTCAAGCAGGGCGTGGCAGCGGCCGATATGACCTTCGACAGTCAAGGACAGAACAGCGATCGGGGCGGCCGAGCATGAGAGGTTTCACTTAGTACCCTCTCTATTATCCCCGAGTACGCTTGAATATCCTGGTTGACGGTGAGAAATGGTGTTACGATCCTGCTGAAGCGTCCTCCCAGCAGTCAACGGAGAACGCGGGAATGGAATAGCCGAAGGAAGTCATCACGAGAATGGTTTCAATGATTTGGAGCGCGCTGGTGATCTTGTTCTCCGCGGCGCTCTTCGTGTACTGGTTCCGATATAGCTGCATCCTGATCCTCAGGACGCGGACGAGTTCCGATTACGGGCCGGCGCTGGCAGGGCGTTCCGGCCTGACCTTCGAAGATATTCAGAAGGAGCTCGAATCCAGCCACAGCTCACAGCAGATCGAATCGCTGAGGGCAGCCCTAGACCGGGATTATGCCATCGTCGCGGCGCTGTTGGCCAAAGCGCCTGGAATCTCCGAGCACTTCTCAGCGCTGGAGCACTTCATGCTGCACGCCGACTACCGCGTCATGCAGGCATGGGACTCGCTTTCCAGGCGCGTCCTCGGCCAGCCCTCACGAGGGGCGATCACCGAGATGTCAGCCATCGTCGCATTCTTCGTGAACGTCGCCGGCGGGGTCAGGATCGAGGAGCCCGGCGCCGATCGCGAGGAGTGCCAGGCGCGCCGTGTCGATCCTCAGCACCGAGGAGGCGTAGAAGACCAGGCCGCCGGCGAGCAGGAGCAGGAGCACTGCGGTTCGCGATGGTGCCGCCATCCCGGAGGAGACCCCCGG
>CAYWST010000296.1:0-7477 GCA_964461075.1 uncultured Solibacteraceae bacterium
CGGTCATCCGCAGTTCCGCGCAGTTCAGAGAAGGGTCTCTCCAATGTCGCCGGACAGCGTTATCACCAAGAGGTCAGGAGTAACTAAGGCGCTCTCCATCAACGCCACAGAGCCGGGCGTGCGCGCTGAGACTGTGCGACCCGGTTTCGCCCGCAGGGGATGCAGAGAGCTTGAGATGTTATAGCAGGAAAGGGAATGAGGAGAGCAACAACATGAAGCGATGCTAATTGGTGTCTGACACCTGTTTTATTGGTGTCTGACACCTATTTTGCTGCGGCGGGCGGCGGCGATCCGGGCGGCTTGCGTCCGGGACCAGTCACAGAGGGCCTCAATCTCAGACTCCGAGACGCGGGCTTCGGGGTGAAGGAGAAGATAGCGCTTTGGGGGCATGCGTTGGGAGCGAAGACCGGCGCAGGCGGCGAGGAGGAGGCCGGGGGCTTTGGTGACGCGGGCCATGGGGTCGGGCCAATCGGAGAAGTTCATCACTGCGCGGGCGCGGTTGACGTCGTGAGCGATCATCCAGAGTCCGGGCGGGATCTGGCTATACCAGGGCCAGCGTGTCTGGTTGGAGTGGCAATCGAAGCAGGCACGGCGCAGAGTAGCTGCGATGTGCGGCGGAACGGCGATTCGGGATTCGAGGGTAGCGGCGGGGTCAACGGGAGGGTTTTCGTGGACGTTTGCTGTGAGAAGAACGAGCACGATGAGACAACTCATACCGCCGCCACCGAGAGCGATCCAATGCTTCTTGTGCATGAGCCGATGCTAGAAGCGACGGCGTCGCGATGTCGTTCGAATCTTGTGAAAGTGTGGTAAAAACTCGCGTCATCGTGGAAGGCGGATGACGAAGCGCGCCCCCGCGCCTGGGGTGGGCGGGTCGGCGAGCAGGTCTCCGCCGTGGTCGCGGACGGTTTGACGGGAGAGCGCGAGTCCGAGACCCATGCCACGGCGTTTTCCTTCGGTGACGAAGGGTTCGAACAGGCGCGGCCAGATGGCGGGGTTGAGTCCGGGGCCGCTATCCTGAACCGACAAGGCGATCACATTGCCCTGGGTTTCAGCTTTCACGCAGATGCGGCCGCCGGAGGACATCGCTTCGACGGCATTGATCATCAGATTCTCGACGACTCTTTCCATTCGCGAGCGCTCGAGCTGGAGGACGATGCCGTCCGGGACGTCGACGCCGATCTCCACCCGATGGCGATCCGCTTCCGGAGCGATGACGGCGCGAGCGGCCTCGACAACATCGCGAAGATCGCAAGGCTCGGCAGCTTTGGTGCGGCCGCGTGTAACGTCGGCGAGATCGGTGAGCAGTTCCTGAACACGCCGAGAAGACTCGTAGATATTAGAGGCGAGGCGTTTGACCTGTTGTGGTGGGAGCTCGCTATCGACGAGCATCTCGGCGCCGCCGTAGATGGCGGCGAGCGGATTTCGCAGATCGTGAACGATGGAAGTTGACAGACGGCTGATGGTGGAGAGCCGCTCCTGGCGGATGAGCTCCTGCCGGGCGGATTGGATGGAGCGGCGCATGTGGTTGAAGGTCCGGCTAAGGCGGCCGAGTTCGTCATCGCCTGCGACATCGACTGACGCAGAGTAGTTGCCGCGCGCGACCTCAGCGGCGGCGGAGTCGAGGGCGCGGACGGGTTCCAGGATGCGGCGGGCGAGAAGGTAGGTGAGGCCCAGTCCGGCGAGGACGGCGAGGAGCCATCCGCCGACCATCTTCAGGCGAAGTGCGTTGATACGGGCGCGCGCGGAGTCGAAGGAGCGGAGGACGCGCAGTTCACCGATGATCTGTCCCCTTGTATCAACGAGAGGCGTGGTGAACTGGGCGAACTCGGCTCCCGCGATTGTCACATGCGGGAGCGCGGGACCTACCGCCGGAGCGGCGTCAAGATCCGATAACTGGACCGAGCCGAGCGACGAAGCAACGACACGGCCCGCGACAAGAAAGACGAAGTCACTGCCGCCGGTGGATTCCTTGAGCTGGCGGGCGAGCCGGGTGTTGACGACGTAACCGGCGACGAGGACATTAATCAACGCGGTGCCATCGGTGGCTGCGACGTAGACGGGCGTGACGACAGTCTGGTAGAGAACGCCGGATTCGAAGCGGAAGCCGGAGGATTGATTCGGAAACCTGTCGCGGGCGGCACGGACGGTTTCGCTGAGGGTTCTGGCGGTTGAACGCGGATCGCCGCCCAGCGAGGCGAGGACAAATCCGGCGGGATCGGTGACGACGAAGACGGCGTCTTCCTCGCCGATCCGGCTCCAGATTTCGCCGGCGGTGTCGCGAATGGTCAACTGATCGCCGGTCCCGAATGCGGCGCGGACATCAGGCATGCGGCTCAGCAGGAGGCTGAGGGCCGCGAGTTTTCCGCCCCGGGCGCGCCAGAGGGATTCGTAAGCGGCGAAGCTGCTTCGAAGCTCTTCCTCAAGGGTTTCCGAGGCGCTATTGACGAACTGCCGCTGGACGATCCACAAGGTCAATGCGAAGAGGATGGTGATGGCGATGGACGTGGAGAGCATGATCTTCCACAGCAGAGACAGCGATGCGAGGCGGCGGAGGATCACAAGCGCCGGTCAGTCCTTTCTCACGGCGGGGTAGAAGCCTTCGTCCGCGGGGGCGGGCGGGTATTCACGGCCGTATTTGTTCTTATGCGGAACCTGGAGGAAGCCGCTCTCTGAAATGGTGATGACAGTTGAATGTTCCGAATGCTCCGTGATGTTGACTTCGCGCGTGAGTTTTTCAAGAGTGGCTTGAGTGGCGCGCTCGTGGAAGATCCTCAGCCGGTAGGGTCCCGGGGGAACTCCCGGAATCTCGAAGTTGCCCTGGGAGGAGGTCACGGCAAACCATGGGGTGGGAAGGACGACGATCACGGCGCTCATGTGGGCGTGGATATTGCAGAAGATGCGAACGACGCCTGTGCGCGTGAATCGAACGCTTCGAGTAGCGCCGGGAGGATAAAGGCCCACGTCGAAGATCTGGCCATCGTAGTTGGAGAATGCGTTGTGGAAGATGGGGTCGTAGTTGGGAAAGTCGACCGTCGTGCCGGCGGGGACGGCGAGGACGTGGGGGATGAAGGTTTTGTCCTTCTGGATCATCTTCGCGCGGCCGGGTTTAAGAACCGGCGCCGGAACTGAAAGAGGCTCGAGCGAGACGACCACGCCTGAAAAGTCCGACTTCTTCCGCACGCTCGACTGCATAGAGTCCTTCAGCTCCACGCGTCCGGCAAACGTGGCCGCCTGAGAGGAGAGCGCGATGAGGCTAAAACATGTAAGCAAGAGCCAAGTCATAGTGGGGGACCAGCCGGGTTCCGGCGCCGAGGTAGTTGGTGCGCACCTGAGAGGCTTCGAAGGCGGCGACGACGTTGGAGCCGAGACGGTACATGAAATTGCCTGCATAGGCGCGGTTGCGGTTGATGGAGCCGGCGAGCAGATCTGCGGCGCGGTTGGACTGCTGGCCTCCATAGAAATTAAACCAGGCGCGCTGGTTCACACGATAGGTGAACTGAACCCAGCCTCCGTAGGCGTGGACTGTGCGTGGCGCGCTATCGGGGAAGAAGGTGAGGCTGGGACGTATGCCTCCGACCGTGCCGACGTTTTCCCCACGGAAGTACTGGCCGGTGACCTCGATTCTGCGAAGCGGGCGGAGGAGCCAATCGAGAGAGTAGATGCGGGACGGGAGGCTGAACCCAGCCACCAGAGAATTAGAGAGATGGAATCCGGGTGCGACTTCGAGGCGGCCGCCATTGGAGAAGTCGTGCCAGAACTCGAAGCGTCCCTGCAGGCCGGGCCGGGAGCGGCGGAAGGTGGGCAGAACTTCGGGAGGAACTCCGGTGGTGGATTCGGTGGTCTGATAGACACCGCCCTGTGCGCGGAGGCCGGCGGTATCGCCGAAGTAGAAGCGATGCTCGAGCCGGATCTGCGGCTGCCAGAACCAGAGGTTGCCGGCGGCAGTGAGGGGCGAGACGCCGACCTGGGCGAGGGAGGAAGGTTCGCGGGGAGCAAGGAGGGGCTTGTCATGGGCGAAGGAGAGCGTGGTTCGCTTCCAGTCCAGATCGATGGTCGCGACGCGGACCCGCAAGAGTTGATTGAGCGACGTCCCTGTTCCGGCGAAGAAGTCCATGTAGAGAGAGCCGTTGACGTGACCGCCGCCGAAGATGGACGGTCCTTGAAACTTGAAGCCGAGGGTAGACTGGCGGAATGAGCCGCCGCCGTCGGCGAGGCCGGGCGTCAAGGCGGCGGTGGTCGGGTTGAGCTGGCCCGTGCCGTAGCGGCCGGTCCAATAGGTGTTGAAGAGCACGGCGCCGGTGAGCTGAACAGGGAACTTGTGATCGCTCGAGACCTTGGCCTGGTCGAGTTCTTCGGTGCGGGTTTCCTGGACGTCCATGCGTTCGGCGAGCGCGGGAGGAGCAGGCGCTTGTGCTGAAGCCGGTTCAATGGGCGAAGGGGCGGGCTGACTGCGCGATGCGTGGAGTTCCTGGCGCAGCGCGCGGACTTCCGTCATCAGTTCGCGATTCTGCTCTTCGAGCCGCTGCAGCCGTTCGAGCACCTGCTGCAATTGGTTTTGAGTCTGCGCAGAAGCCGGGACGGTGAGGATGAAGAGAAGGGGCAGCCAGTAGTTAGTTCGCATCGAGAAGGTCCTCCAACATTCGACGAACGGCGGAAGGTGAGAAAGGCTTGGCGAAGAATGCGTTTGCACCCGCGCGGAGGGCGCGGCGGTACGTGTCGGGGTCGGAGTCGCCGCTGATCGCAATCACTGGAATCGAACTTAAGCGTTCGTCCCTGCGGAGCAGGGAAATGAGTTCGATGCCATCCATGAGAGGGAGGTTGATGTCGGTGACCAGGGCGGCGAAGGCGGCGCCGTTCATCGCGGCGAGAGCGGATTCAGCGTCTGGGACAGAAGCGACGAGGACGCCGGGAATGGCGGACAGCGCGGCTTCGATGGTCTGGGCGGAAGCGGCCGCGTCGTCGACGACGAGGATGAGGCGAGGGGGTTCCCCGGAGCGCGCAGCGTTCATGGGATAAACCGGTAGCCGACGCCGTGAATGGTCACGAAGAATCGCGGCGATTCGGGCTCGGGTTCGAGCTTCTGGCGCAGGTGGACGACGTGGGCGTCGACGGTTCTTGTGTTGGGAAATGACTCGTAACCCCAGACGGAATTCAGGATCATGTCTCGGGTGAGCGCGCGGTCGGGGTTCTGAAGGAAGAATGTGAGGAGGTTGTATTCGGCGCGCGTGAGCTTGACCTCCTCGCCGCGCCGCTTGACGACGCGGCGTTCGAGGTCTACTTCGACATCGGAGAATCTGAGAACGTGGCTGAGGTCGGGCGCAGTGCGGCGGAGGACGGCGCGGATGCGGGCGACGAGCTCGCGGGCTCCGAAGGGCTTGACGACGTAATCGTCGGCTCCGATCTCGAGCAGGAGTACCTTGTCGAGTTCGTCGCCGATCGCGCTGAGGACGATGATCGGGACGCTCATGCCGGCGGCGCGAAGTTTCTTGCAGACATCGACGCCGGAAAGGCCCGGCATGCGAAGGTCGACGAGAATGAGATCGGGCCGCGAGTTACAGGCTTCCTGGAAGCCGGTGGTTCCGTCGGCGGCTAGGATGGGCCGGAAGCTCTCCCGTTCCAGCATCAGGCCGATGGTGTCGCGCAGGTTATCGTCATCGTCAATGACCAGGATCGTTTGCATCGCTGAGGCCCTCATTCTAGCCCAGCGCGACGGAGTGGTGACGCGAATGCAAAGGGGTGGAAGGCGATTTCACATTCTTTTTACAACCGGTGAACAGCTTCAAACGTTTCGCGCACTATGATCAAGGGGATTAGTTGAGTCCGATTGAAAGTGAGGGGTGAGAAGGTTCTATGAGAAGCTCCTTAATAAGCGGCATATCCATGAAAGTCAGATTCCTTGCGCTGTCGATTGCGCTGACGGCTCCAGCCTTGGCGACCAGCACCGGCGCGCCCGCCGGGAGAACCGGAGCGCCTCCGGGGACGAATTGCACCGCTTGCCACGCGGGGACGGCGAACTCCGGGCCTGGAAGCCTGAGAGTGGAGTTCCCGGGCGGAAGCAGCTACACGCCGGGATCGACCTACAGGGTCCGAGTCACGCTCAGCGACCCGAATGCGAGCCGCTGGGGATTCCAGATCACTGCGCGCATGGGCGCCGAGAACACGGCGCTGGCGGGCACGTTTGTGCTCGCCAACACGACCACGACGCGATTCGCGGGTGGCGCGCCGGCGGGCGAATATGTGACGCACACTGCGGCGGGCACCGCTCAAGGGACGACCGGATCGAATAGCTGGGAGGTGGACTGGACGGCGCCGGCGGCCAATTCGGGAACAGTGACATTCTTCGCCGCCGGCAACGCGGCGAACAACGCAGGAGGCAACAGCGGAGACAGCATCTATACGACTTCGCTGCAGATCACCGAGGCGTCCGATACCCCGGTGGCGGGGAATAAACACATCCTCCCGCAACTTGTTTTCGGAGGCGGTTGGTACACGGCGATGTACTTCTCGAACACGACGAATGCGCCGGTTCAGGTGGGAGTCTCCTTCTACGGGGCCAACGGGAGCGCACTGAGCGTGCCGCTGGTTGGCGTGGGTCCGGTTTCGACGCACACGGTGTCGATTGCGCCCAGAGCGACGGTGATCCTCGAGGCTCCGAACAGCGGCGCGCTGCAGCAGGGGTGGGCGGAGGCAGTGCTGCCGGCCGGGGTCACGGGCTACGGGGTGTTCCGGCAATCGGTTTCGGGCAGGCCAGACCAGGAGGCGGTGGTGCCATTGAGCGAAGACTCAAGGCAGACGGCGAACATGGTCTGGGACGACACTGCTCTGACAACGGCCATGGCGGTGGTCAATCCGGATTCCGCCGCCGTGGCGGTGACCCTGACAGTTTTCGGCAACGATGGCGCGCAGATCGGAACCACGACGCTGAACCTGGCCGGGAGGAACCGGGTGACGTTCGTGCTGCGAGAACAACCCGGAATGGCCGGGGTGACGGGCAAACGCGGGCTGGCCCGGTTGTCGGTGACTTCGGGGTCAGTCGCCGCGCTGGGGCTGCG
Organism: uncultured Solibacteraceae bacterium; assembly: GCA_964461075.1. Classification (GTDB taxonomy): domain Bacteria; phylum Acidobacteriota; class Terriglobia; order Bryobacterales; family Bryobacteraceae; genus JACADU01. The sequence goes on from CAYWST010000296.1 coordinate 7,056, forward strand.
CTTCGCCGGTGAAGCTATCACCTCGATTCCAGTCAGCTACCCATAGCCGGACTCCCGCGCCGCAGGGAACCTTCAGGGTTTGGCCTGGAGGTTCCTTGCCTGGAGGGTCTGGAGGATGGACTTCGGACGGGATGAAGAAGTGAGGTTAGGCCGAACCGCCGCCGGCAGTAGCAGGGCCTGCCGACCGGAGCCTCGATAGGGATTCCGGTCTGCATTCTGGTGGGTTGGAGGAGGATTTGGATGAGACGCGGTCGGTCAGTGGAAGGAGACCGGAAGAGGCGATTGCCGACGCGGGCGGCTGCGAGAGGGGTAACTTACGCGGCTCAGGGGAGCCGCGCCACAAACAGGGGAGCCGCGCCACAAATCGGGGGTAGAGCCTCGGTTTTCGCGGCTCAGGGGAGCCCCGCCACAAATCAGGGGGG
>CAYWST010000297.1:0-7453 GCA_964461075.1 uncultured Solibacteraceae bacterium
GTCGTAAGCACCGCAAGCAGGGCATGCCCCAGACGCCCCTGGCCGAAGAACTCGCCAAGGCCCTCTGATCCAGTCTTCGCTCTTTGAATCCACCCTCCTCCCGCCCGCGTCTGCTGCCAGGCGCTGAGCATTTTCTTTACTTTCACTCCCCCGCCGGACCTACTTGAGTTCCGCGGGTGTTATACTTTCAGCGCAGTGCGAGCGCGCCCTTCCCGGCGCGCTCTTTTGCCCTGTCCGGATCGCCGGCGGGGATGGAGATTCATTGTGCTTGATCTATACGTTCTTCGACTTCTCTTTGTCATCCTTCTCGCCGCCGCGGGTTGGGCTCTGACTCCGTTCGGTTTGCCCGCCTGGAGTGCTGCGCTGGCCGGAGCGGGGGTCGGCGCAGTCATTGTTTTCTTCGAGGTGCGCCTCAAGCAAGTGAGCCTGAAAAGGCTCATCGGCGCCGCCATCGGCTCCACCCTCGGGATCCTGGGGGCGTTCCTCATCTCCATGATCCTCTCCTGGGCCCTGCCCGGAGGCCGCGGAACCGTCGGCTTCCTCCAACTCCTGATCCTCGCCATCATGGCCTACGTTGGCCTGATCGTCGGCGCCACCAAGGGCGACATGCTCAACCTCGCCGCCCTAGGCGGTCTCTTTGGCGGCGAAAACTCCTCCAAACAGAGCTTCAAGATCCTCGATACCAGTGTCATCATCGACGGCCGGATCGCCGATATCGCCGAAACCGGCTTCTTTGACGGCGCCCTCGTCGTGCCCCAGTTCGTCCTCCGCGAACTTCAGCTCGTCGCCGATTCGGCCGACTCCATGAAACGAAACCGCGGCCGGCGCGGCCTTGACGTCCTCCAAAGGCTTCAGAAAACCGCCGCCCTCAACATCCAGATCCTCGAAGACGATTTCCCCTCCATCCGCGAAGTCGACCTCAAACTCATTGAGCTCGCCAAGGCTTACTCCTGCAAGATCGTCACCAACGACTTCAACCTGAACAAAGTCGCCCAACTCCACGGCGTTGAAGTGCTCAACATTAACGAACTCGCCAATGCCCTCAAGCCTATCGTCCTGCCCGGCGAAACCATGCGCGTCTTCATCCTCAAGGAAGGCAAAGAGTACAACCAGGGCGTCGCCTACCTCGATGACGGAACCATGGTCGTCGTAGATAATGCTAAACGGCTGATTTCAAAGACGATTGATGTCAGCGTGACCAGCGTTCTCCAAACCACCGCCGGCAAGATGATCTTTGGCCGCTATGACGAACGTGTGCATCATGTCTACGACAAGCCTTCCAGTGAAAAGGCCTCGGCCCCTCCCCCCGCCCGCGCCGTGGAACCCGAATCTTTGAAAGACCGATCAGCGCCGGTCCATCCGCAAGGGTGAACCCGTTCAGCCCCGAACTGACTGGAGTAAACGCTAACCAACATGAAAGTCGCCGTTATTCTTCCCGCCGCTGGACTCGGAACGCGAATGAAGACCGGGTCCGCCGAGAGCGCGGGGATCAGCCGCAAGCAATTCATGCAGTTGGAAGGTGTCCCGATCCTCATCCACACGCTGCGCAAGTTCGCCGCTTGCTCGTTGGTTTCAGAGATGGTGATTGCGCTGCGGCAGGATGACCTGGATTGGGTCCGTGAGCTTGTCCAGCGCGAGAGGATTTCCCTGCCGGTCCGTGTCGTCGCCGGCGGCGAAAGCCGCCAGCAATCCGTCGAAAACGCGCTCGACTCACTCAGCCCGGACGTCGACATCGTCGCCGTCCACGACGCCGTCCGTCCATTCGTCGCCGCGGAAACCATCGTCGAGGTCATCGAGTCCGCCGCCCGCACCGGAGCTGCGATCGTCGGGATCGTCCCCGTCGATACCGTTAAGCAGGTTCAGCGGCACATCGTCCAGGGCACGCTGAACCGTGACCGCCTCGTCCTCGCCCAGACGCCGCAAGTCTTTCGCGCCTCCATTCTTCGCGCGGCGTTTGAACTCGCCCGCGCCGACGGTTTCGTCGGTACCGACGAGGCCAGCCTCGTCGAGCGGCTCGACAAGGTAGAAATCACCGTCGTCGCCGGCAGCGACCGCAACATCAAGATTACACGGCCCTCCGACATCGAGCTGGCCCGGCTCTTCCTTCTCGAAGAGCAGCGCCGGGGAGGCGGTTCAGATGAGTGACCCGCTGCCCCCAGTGCGCGCCGGCTTGGGGTGGGACAACCATCGGATCGCCCCTGGCCGGCCGCTCATTCTCGGCGGCGTGCGCATCCCCTGCGAGTTCGGCTTCGACGGCCACTCCGACGCCGATGTGCTCGCGCATGCCATCACCGACGCTCTGCTTGGCGCCCTCGCCCTCGGCGACATCGGCCTGCACTTTCCGGACTCCGATCCTCAATGGAAGGGCTGCGACTCGATGGTCTTCCTGCGCCACGCCGCTCAACTCGTCCGCCAGCATGGATACGAAATCGCCAACCTTGACTCGACCGTGATTCTGCAGCGCCCCAAGCTGAAGGACTACCGCGAGTCCATCCGGGAAAACCTGTCGGCAGTCCTGGAACTACCAATCGTTTCCGTCAGCGTCAAGTTCAAAACCGCTGAAAGAGTCGGGCCCGTCGGCGAAGGGCTTTCCGGGGAGGCTCAGGCATCGGTGCTTCTCCTGAAAAGAGGCTTCAGTCATTCATGACAAACTGTTGCTTTTTCTTCGGAGCTTTCATCTCAAGCTTGACTGATCCCCAGCCGATACAACAAAATAGGGGAGTCTAGCGAGGTTGACTCGCTTTCGGAGGGAGTGTGTAGTCGAATAGCGCCGGAAGGTGGAATGAAACGAAACCTCCTCATTTTCATACTCGTCTTCATCAGTTCTTTGATGACTTTGGGCTTGGTGGCGAGTGGGGCCACGACCCAGAAGAAGAAGGCCAGCACCCCCGCAAGGCCGAAGACCAGCGCTTCGGCGGCTGCAAGTACTAAGAAGGCCACCTCCGCCAAGTCCCGTACGGCGGTCGTCACGAAGAAACCGGCAGGCAAGCCGGCCACATCGGCACGGACCGTAAAGGCCGCCACCACCCGCCGGTCCCGAAGCCGCTCCCGCCGGACCTTCTACAGCCCCTGGACAACCCCAACCTACGCCGACTCCACCCTCGGCGACGTCATCGACGGCGAAGATCTGACGGTCCGCCGGGCTGCGGTGTCCGCCCTCGGCGCCTATAACGGCAGCGTCGTCGTCGCCGACCCGAACACCGGGCGCATCCTCACCATCGTCAATCAGAAACTTGCCCTGACTGGGGCCTATCAGCCCTGCTCCACCATCAAGCTCGTCGCCGGCCTGGCGGGGTTGAGCGAGGGGATTATCGACCGCGACACCAACCTGCGCCTGTCGCGCCGCTCGTCGATGAACCTCACCACCGCCCTCGCGAAGTCGAATAACCCCTTCTTCGCAAACATCGGCGATAAGCTTGGCTTCCAGAAGGTTTACTATTACGCGAAGCTCTTCGGGCTCGGCGAACGGACTGGTCTCGACATCCAGGGAGAAAGCCCGGGAATATTCCCCAACGAGAAACCATCCGGTGTCTCCGTCGGATTGATGACCAGCTTCGGCGAAGCGATCGGCCTGACGCCCCTCCAGTTGACGGCCATGATTTCCGCCATCGCCAATGGCGGCACGCTCTACTATCTGCAGTACCCGAAAACCCAGGAGGAGCTTGCCGCGTTCGTCCCGAAGGTGAAGCGGCAGTTGGACATCCAGCCGTGGCTGCCGGATCTCCGTCCCGGCATGCTCGGCGCGACTGATTTCGGGACCGCCCGCCGCGCCCTCTACGACGCAAACGAACCCATTTACGGCAAGACCGGCACGTGCACCGACGCCCGCACCCACCTCGGCTGGTTCGGCAGCTACAACGAAGTCGCGGGCCGCAAACTCGTCGTGGTCGTCCTTCTCACCGGGGGACGCCCGGTCAACGGCCCGGTCGCATCCGGCATCGCCGGCCAGGTCTACCGGAACCTCTCCGAGCAGCAGTGGTACGCGCAGCGACAGCCCGCCTCAGCTCCCGCAACGGTCCTGACGGGCGCCGTTTCCGGAACGGGCCCCGAGAACTAGAGCACCGCTGCGGCCGTCGCCCGAATGAGTTCCTGCAGCCCCTCGCCCGTCACTGCCGAGATTTTGAAGAAAGGCAACTTCCGGCGCTTCACGCTTCGCGACAGCCGCGCGATCCTTTGAGCATCCTGGGCGACATCCATCTTCGTCGCCACCACGAACATCGGCTTCGCCGCCAGCTCCGGACTGAAGCTCTCGAGCTCCCGCAAAATGACCTTGAAGTCGTCCAGCGGATCGCGACCGCTCATTTCGCTGACGTCCACCAGGTGCAGCAGCAGACCCGTCCGCTCGACGTGTTTCAGGAACTGGATCCCCAGTCCGTGGCCCTCGTGAGCGCCTTCAATGATGCCGGGAATATCCGCGACAACGAACGTCCGATTGTCTTCCGTGCTGACGACGCCCAGATTCGGTTCAAGCGTCGTGAAGGGGTAATCCGCGATCTTCGGCCGCGCCGCGGAGATCCGGCTGATGAGAGTCGACTTGCCCGCGTTCGGGAATCCCACCAGCCCGACGTCCGCCAGGAGCTTCAACTCCAGAAGAATCTTTCGCTCTTGCCCGGGATGCCCCGGCTCGTGGTGCGTCGGCGCCTGATTCGTTGATGAGGCGAAGTGCTGGTTCCCCCGCCCGCCGCGGCCGCCCCGGGCCACGACGAACCTGTCGCCGTGAAAGGTGAAGTCGTGCAGAACCTGCCCCGTCTCTACGTCCGTGGCGATCGTTCCGACCGGCACCTCGACAATCGCATCCTCTCCGCAGCGCCCCGTCCGGTTCGACCCCTCTCCATGCCTCCCGCGCTCCGCCGTATGCTCCGGGTTAAACCGCAGGTGAAGCAGCGTGTTGTGGTGCTGGCTCGCCACCATCACGACGTCGCCGCCCCGGCCGCCGTCACCCCCGCTCGGCCCGCCCCTCGGGACGAACTTCTCGCGCCGGAACGCCATGCACCCGTTCCCGCCGTCTCCAGCCTTCACGCGAATCGTTACTTCATCGACGAACATGCTTCACCAATGGAAAAGCCGCCTCAGGGCGATGCGCCCCAGGCGGCTTCAAATGCCTGAGAATTCTTCGCTTAGTTTTCGGCGGCGGGCGTCACGCTGACATATTTGCCCATCCGGCCCCGGTCGCGCCAAATGACGGTGCCGGCAACCCGGGCGTAGAGCGTGTCGTCCTTGCCAATCCCGACATTCTCGCCAGCCTTGTACCGCGTGCCGCGCTGCCGGACAATGATCGAGCCGCCCGTCACAACCTGCCCGCTAAAAAGCTTCACGCCGAGCCGTTGCGCATTCGAGTCCCGGCCGTTCTTTGAGCTGCCAAGTCCTTTTTTATGTGCCATATGTCACTCTCCGCTCCGCCGGACTAGGCGACGATCTCGCCGATCTTGACCCGCGTCAGATTCTGACGGTGGCCGATGGTCCGCTTATACTGCTTCTTCCGCTTGAACTTGAAAACAACCAACTTGACGCCGCGCTCCTGGCCTTCGATCGTGCCGGTCACTTTCGCGCCCGCCGCGTCCGAGCCCGCACGCAATTCGCCGCTATCGGTTCCCACCGCCAGGACTTTGTCGAATTCGACCGCCGCGCCCTTTTCGCCTTCAAGACGCTCGATAACAACAACATCGCCCGGGGACACACGGTACTGTTTACCGCCGGTCTCAATCACTGCATACATAACTCGGTTCCTCGAATCGATTTCCGGAGCTTTCGGGAAGCGTCACCCGGGAGGAGTACGCAACCGCGCACAGGCACAGGCGTGCCCCGGACGGTAGCGCCAATTCCCTACTGTAGCACGCTCCTCCGAACTCGCGCAAACGGCATGCCGGGAAGGCCGCATTGTAGACTAAAGAGTTGGAGGTTCCCACCCCTTGAGTCGTATCGGAATGGCCTTCAGGGCGTTCTTCGCCCTGCTGGGCGGCAGCCTGCCGGAAGACATCGCCCGCGCCTGCGGCTATTCGAAATCCGGCAGCGAGAAGAAGGCGGCCGCCGCCGCAGCCGCCGTCAAAACGACTGATGGCGCGCTGCAACTGCTCGGTCTGCTCCAGAAGGAAGCCCGCCTGGTCGACTTCCTGATGGAGGACATCGCCCCCTACTCCGACGAACAGGTTGGCGCCGCGGTCCGCAACGTCCACGCCCAAACCCAGGAAGTCCTCCGCAAAGTGCTCAAGCTCACCCCCGTGGTCGACAGCGTCGAAGGCACTCACGTCAAGCTCGAAAGTCTCGGCGCGCTCGGCCGCGACCCCGCTGCGGTCAAGTTCATCGGCAACCTCCCCGCGCAAGGCAAACCAACCGGCGGCACGCTCCGCCATCGCGGCTGGCGCGCCGACACGGTCGACCTGCCGGCCGTCAGCGGCAAACAGAACCTCTCGATTCTCGGGCCTGCCGAACTGGAAGTCGAATAACCTTTGCGATTCCTCGGCATCGATCTCGGCACCACCAATTGTTCCGTCGCCTTCGCGGCGGACGATGAATCGCCCGTCGCTCTCTTCGAAATCCCCCAGCTCATTCATCCCGGCGAAACCGCCGCCGAACCGCTGCTGGAAAGCGCCCTCTATCTGGCCCGCGATGGCGAATTCGCGGAGGGCGCCCTCGACCTGCCCTGGCGCGAAGGCCGAAACGAGATTACCGGCCGCCTCGCCGCCCGCCGAGGGACGGAAACCGCCGGCAGGCTCGTCACCTCCGCCAAAAGCTGGCTCTCCGCCACCGGCCTGGACCGCACCGGCGACATCCTGCCCCCCAACGCCGCCGAGGGCGCGCCGCGCGTCTCGCCCGTCTACGCCTCCCGGCGCTATCTCGAACATCTCCGGGAAGCCTGGGACCACGTGCACCCCGACGCCCCCTTCGCCAGCCGCGGCATCGTCCTGACGGTCCCCGCCTCCTTCGACGCCGTCGCTCGCGAACTCACCGAACAGGCCGCCCGCGAAGCCGGCTATCCCCCGCTGGTTCTCCTCGAAGAGCCGCAGGCCGCCTTCTACGCCTGGATCGAACGCCACGACGATTGGCGCGAACGCATCGGCAAGGGCGACCTCATCCTCGTCGTCGATGTCGGAGGCGGCACCACGGACTTCACCCTCATCGCCGTCACCGAACGCGACGGCGCGCTCGAACTCGAGCGCGTCGCCGTCGGAGAACATCTCCTGCTCGGCGGCGACAACATGGACCTCGCACTCGCCCACAGCGTCGCCGCGCAATTGGCCACGCAGGGCCGCAAACTCGACTCGCTTCAGATGAACGCCCTCTGGCAGCAGTGCAGACTGGCCAAGGAGAAGATGCTCGGCGACGGCAAGTCGAAAGAGGAGAAGGTCACCATCCTCGGCCGTGGCTCTTCGCTCATCGGCGGCTCCATCAGCGGGAAGCTCAAGCGCACCGACGTCGAGCCTCTGCTGGTCGATGGCTTCTTCCCCGTTTGCGG
>CAYWST010000298.1:0-7388 GCA_964461075.1 uncultured Solibacteraceae bacterium
GCCCATTACGATGCCCGAGATCCTGGAAATCCGCGGAGTTCAGGGCGGCGGCGTGGTCAAGACGCTGATCGACCGCAAGCTCATTACGACCGCGGGGCGCAAGAACGTGATCGGGAAGCCGATTCTTTACAAGACGACCAAGGAATTCCTGACGCAATTTGGGCTCAAAGACCTGGCCGAACTTCCCTCGCTGAAGGAATTCGAGGAGATCCGCCGGCAGTCCATGGCCGACGACGAGATCAATGCCGGCTGAACGGCTGCAGAAAATCCTGGCACAGGCCGGCGTCGCCTCCCGCCGGAAGGCGGAGGAGTACATTCTGGGAGGACGGGTCACGGTCAACCATGTTCCCGTGACCGAACTCGGGGCCAAGGCCGACCTTGAAAAGGACGAGATCCGTGTGGACGGGCATGTGCTCAAGCCCCGGAAGACACATCTGTATATTGCGCTCCATAAGCCTAAGGAAGTCATGACCACGCTCCATGACCCCGAGGGACGCAAGACGGTGAAGCACCTGATTCGGGGCATCCGCGACCACGTCTTCTACGCCGGCCGGCTCGATTACATGAGCGAAGGGCTGTTGCTGCTCACCACCGACGGCGAGTTCGCCCGCAGGGTCACCGCTCCGGAGACTCACCTCGAAAAGACGTATGTGGTGAAGGTCACCGGCCGCCTGACGCCGGAGCAGGAGATCAAGTTCCGGAGGGGTGTGCCGCTTTACGGCAGGAAGACCGCGCCGGCAAAGATCAAGCTGATCCGGCGAGGCGAGAATCCCTGGTACGAGGTGAAGCTGACGGAAGGCCGGCAGAACCAGATCCGGGACATGTTCAAGAGTTTCGGCCTGCTGGTGGAGAAGCTCCGCCGGGTGAAGATCGGATTCCTGACCCTTGAAGGGCTGCCGCCGAGGGCCTACCGCACGCTGACCCGGGAGGAAGTCGCTAAATTCCGGAAGATTCTCGGCATGGATGATGCATCCAAGCAGGCATGAGTCTGGAGCGCGACATCCTCGCCAGCGTGAAGACGATCGCGGTGGTCGGCCTTTCTTCCGACCCCATGAAACCGAGCTATGAAGTGAGCGCCTACATGCAGCGTCAGGGATATCGCATCATCCCGGTCAATCCGCGGGAGAGCGAAGTCCTCGGAGAGAAGGCGTATGCCGATCTGGAGTCGATTCCGGAACCGGTGGATCTCGTCAATGTGTTTCGCCGTCCGGCGCAGACGCCGGAGGTTGTGAAGTCGGCGATCGCCATCGGGGCCAAGGCCATTTGGCTGCAGCTTGGCATTACGAATGAGGAGGCGCGGGCGCTGGCCGTTGAAGCGGGGATTCCCTATGTCGAGGACCGGTGTGTGCTGATCGAGCACCGCCGGCGGCGATAGAGCAGTACCAAAGTACTAAAAGGGGGACTGTCCCCCTTTAGTCCGGTGTGGGTGGTGGCCTATTCCATGGCAGCGCGACGGCCTACGCGTAGCTTGAGACGGCGCCGCGATTCTTTTCCGCACGCTCCTTTTCGGCACGGGCGAGGTAGCCGCTTTCGCGGAAAGCGGCGAGCGGATCGGCGGCCAACCCCTTCGACTTTCTCCACTCGGCGAGGACGGGCCGCACGTCCGCGAAAAAGGCCTCGCGCAGTCTTTCTTCGCCATCGACGAGTTCGGCTTTGGCCTGATGGCGCGCCAGCGCGGCGTGGTCGACCAGCGCAGCCTTGAGGAAGAGTTCCTGCGCGTTCATGGCCGTCTGGATCATCTCTTCGATCTTGTTCTTGAGGTTGTGACTCTGGTCCACCATGTAGGCGATGTCGGGCGCCTGGCCTCGTTCCCAGGTGAAGTAGCAGATTTCGTGGAAGATGCGGAACACCTGATAGGGATCGATGGAGCTGAGCGTGAGATCGTCGTCGGCGTAGCGGCGGTCATTGAAATGGAAGCCGCCGAGCATCTCTTCGTCGAGCAGCCAGGCGACAATCTGCTCGATATTCTGCGCCTGGTAATGGTGGCCGGTGTCGACGAGCACCTTGGCGCGGGGGCCGCAGGCCTTCGACAGGATGTAGGACATGCCCCAATCGGCGATGTCGGTGGCGTAGAAAGCGGGCTCGAAGGGCTTGTACTCGACGAGCATGCGCTGGTTGCCGGACAGGGCGGCATGGGTGGTCTTGAGCCCTTCGGCAAACCAGTTCTTGCGCGCCCGAACCGAACCGGAGCCCGGGTAGCTGGTGCCGTCGGCGAACCAGAGCGAGAGGTCACGCGAGCCGGTGGCGTTCATGATCTCGACGCTATCGAGAATGTGCGACAGCGCCGTCTTGCGGACTTCCGCGTCGGGGTTGCCGAGAGAGCCGTGTTTGTAGCACTGGTCCTGGAAGACATTGGGGTTGATCGCCCCGATTCCGACTCCGTGGGCGGCCGCCGCGGCCCGAACGGCAGGAATCGCTTGCTTTCCGCCGGGGAAGTCCCACAGGACATGCATCGCCACGGTGGGGCAGCAGCCGGTGAAAGCGTGCACCTGCCCGGCGTCGGCGATCTTTTCTTCGGTGGTCGTGGCAGCCGCGGGCTGGATGAACTTGCCGAACCTCGTGCCTGTATTGGCAAACCCCCAGGAAGGGGTCTCAATGGCGAAGGAATCGAGAGCGCGCAGGGCCAGATCAGTCTGAGCGGAGGTGAGTGGCATGGATGAGGAATCCTCGCGGGCATTATATAACCTCGGCCCGCGCCGCCGTTTTCCGGGCCGGCATCGCCGTTTGCCGGGCCGGGCCGGGCGAGGGTCAGGGGGCCGCCGGGGCCGGCTTGGCGCCGGAAGCGGGAGGATCTTCCAGGAAGATGATCGTTTCGCCGGGCTTCACCTTGTTCAGGTGCTTGCGAATCTCGCGTTCGCGGACCTCAGGGTTCTTGCGAACCTCCTCGAGGAAGTTCCGCTTGTCGCTGATCCTCGTCTCGAGGTCGTGAATTTCCTTCTCAAGTTTCTCAACCTGCTGATTGCGGTCGATCATCGCGGGGATGCCGTTCGGCCCGCGGAGAACGACGAAAGCATAAAAGCATGCTAAGGCGACTGCGGCGATATATCCGATCTGGCGAAGGAGAGCCGTCATAGCCGGTGATCCGGAGGCCTCGCCCGGGTGGCTCGGGCGGACGGCCTTCTTTTGTTTATAATCCCAATGGACCCTTGAGGTCCAGAGTTCCTTTGCAGATTGGTTCGTCTCCCTCTCGAATGACGGATAAAGTTGTGGTGTTGTCGACGTGCGGCAGTGAAGAAGAAGCGGGGCGGCTGGCGCGCCTGCTCGTGGAAGAGAGGCTTGCCGCCTGCGTGGCTGTCTGTTCCAAGGTGCGCAGCTATTACCACTGGCAAGGTAATCTCGAAGAGAGCGAGGAATGGGCGCTGACGATCAAGACGAGCCGCGCGCTCTGCCCCTCGCTGATGGAGCGCTTGAAGGCGCTGCATAGCTACCAGGCGCCCGAAATTCTGGCGCTGGCCGTCGTGGACGGCAACCCCGATTACCTCGATTGGATGCAGAGGGAGCTAAAACAGGCATGACAACTGTGCAGACACAAGCGCCGAGCCGGGCCCGGTACTGGGTGGTGGTCTTTGCGGTGACGCTGGCCATCCTGGCCTACATCGATCGCGTCGCCATTTCGAAGGCCGCGCCTTTCATCATGAAGGACCTGGGCATGACCAAGGCCGATATGGGCCGGGTCTTTTCGGCCTTCGCGCTGGCTTACGCTCTGGCCGAGATCCCGGGCGGGTGGCTGGGCGACGCCATGGGGCCGCGGAAAGTCCTCATGCGGATCGTGATCTGGTGGAGCGTGTTCACGGCGTCGGTGACGATGATGTGGAGCGCGACCGCTCTGTGGATCAATCAGTTCCTGTTCGGAGCGGGCGAAGCGGGATGCTTTCCCAACCTCACCAAATCGATGACCATCTGGCTGACTCAGAAGGAGCGGGTCCGGGCGCAGGGCATCATGTGGATGTCGGCGCGGTGGGGCGGCGCGGTCACACCGCTGTTGTTCGCGGCGCTGTTCCAGGTGATGCCGTGGCGGGCGGTCTTCATCGTTTTCGCCTGTCTTGGCGTGGTGTGGGCGATCCTGTTCTATCGCTGGTTCAGAGACGACCCGGCGACCCATCCTTCGGTGAATGAGGCAGAGCGGGAATTGCTCGCCCCCAACCGGAATCTGGCGGGAGGGCACGGCAACGTGCCTTGGGGTAAGCTCATCAAGTCGCGGTCGGTTTGGATGCTTTGGGCGCAGTATTTCCTGGTGAGTTATCCCTGGTATTTCTACATCACATGGCTGTCGACCTACGTGAAGGAATACCGCGGCATCCAGGGCGAGATCATGGGCGGCGTTTATGCCGTTTTCCCGCTGCTTTTTGGGGGCATCGGCTGCCTGGTGAGCGGCTTCCTGATTCCGAGGCTGGCGAAAGTGGTGGGCAGTGTCGGACGCGCCCGGCAAGTGATGGCGGTCACTGGCTTTGTTGGCGCGGGGCTGTTTCTGATCGTCTGCATGAAGATGGAAGATCCGCTGCTCGGGATGCTGGCGATGGGGATGTCGAGTTTCTGTAACGACTTGACCGTACCCTGCGCGTGGGCGACCTGCATGGATATAGGCGGGAAGTACGCGGGAACGCTCTCGGGGTCGATGAACATGATGGGCAACCTCGCTGGGTTCGTGGCGCCGCAGGTTGGCGGGATGATCCTGGAGCAGACCAAGGACTGGAACCTGTTCATTACGACGATGGTGGCCAGTTACTTCATTGGGGCGTTCTGCTGGCCGCTCATTCGTCCGACCGTCCCGCTGGAAGAAAATCATTGAGATTTCGCCGTCTCTTCGTCCACTAAGTAGGCGTGGAGACGTTTGAACAGGTCAGTTCGAGGATGATCTCGGCGGCGGCGCAGAACGAGCTGACCGAAGCGTTATGCCTTCTGCCGCCGGTCCAGCGGGCGTTTGCGTCAACGATCAAGAGGCTGAGAGACCGTGTCAGCGGAATCTCCCGCCCGCCGGCGCCAACGATTGTGATTCCAGAACCCGTTGAGTTTGAGCCGCTTGAGGACGGGCGGCGGGTTCCGATGTACCTAGTGGGGTGGTTCAGCGGGGCGCTGGCGCTGGCGTTGATCGCCAGTTTCGCCCTTGGGTTTCTTACTTCCCGAAACTGCCTCTGAGGTTCCGGCATCCGAGCAGACATGCCTCGTTTGACTGGCAAAGTGGCGGTGGTGACCGGCGGGTCGCTGGGGATTGGAGCCGGGATTGTGGGCAGGCTCGCGGCGGAGGGCGCCGCCGTCGTGTTCACCTATGCACGGAGCGAGAAGCCGGCCGCGGAGCTTGAGGCCGGGGTTGCAGCGGCGGGAGGACGAGCGCTGGCCGTGAAGGCGGACGTGCGGGTTCGGAGCGATCTGGCGGCTCTTTTCGCCCAGGCGAGGGATTCTTTCGGCCAGGTGGACATTCTTGTGAACAACGCCGGGGTCTATGAGTTCGCGCCGATCGAGGCGATCACTGAGGAGCACTACTCGCGCCAGTTCGACACGAACGTGAAGGGGTTGCTGTTCGCGACGCAGGAAGCGGTCAAGGCGTTCGGCGGTAAGGGCGGCGTGGTGGTGAACATCGGCAGTTCGATTATGGAAGCGCCACCGCCCGGTGGCAGCGTCTATACCGCGACGAAAGCGGCCGTCGATGCGATCACACGGAGTCTTGGAGCAGAACTGGGCGCCAGGGGGATCCGCGTAGTTAGCGTCAACCCCGGAGCAACGAAGAGCGAAGGGTTCGCGGCAATGGATCAGACCGGTGAGATGGAGAAGAGGTTCATCGCGAACACGCCGCTGGGCCGGCTGGCGTTGCCGGCGGACATTGCCAGCGCGGTCGCGTTCCTGGTGTCGGACGAGGCGTCGTTCATCACCGGGACGACGCTGACCGTCAGCGGCGGCATCCGGCTCTAAACTACTCGATGGTCTGGCAACTGGTGGCCGCGGGGTAAGGAAAGCGCAAGCCCGACTTGGCTGCGACAGCCGGGTTGAAATAGCAGCGGTTTGATTTGTTTCGGCCGATGTCGATGGAAGCCGGGGCGGCATGGCCGTGGAGAATGGACAAGGCGGCCGAGGCGGCCCATTCGCCCTGTTCGGCGGCGCGCTTGGCGAGGCCGAAGGCGGCATACGGGGTCATGAAATCGTCGCAGGTGACGCTGGGCTTGCGGGTGTGCTCGCGGACGAATTCCTTGGCCTGGGCGGCGTCCCAGCCCTGAATGGCGCCGTTGGTGGGAAGATACACCACGTCTGCCTCGGCCTGCGCGCGCAGGAACTCGCGCTTCCATTCGTCGAAGGTCCGCACCATAACGGTGGCGGGGTCGTAGCCGAGCCTGCGGAAAATGGGCGCCATGAGCACGGTGTTGCTCCGCTCGGAAGTGGACTCCTCGCTCAATGTAACGAGCTTGCGCGCATTGGGGAACTGCTCGCGAATCGGGCGGAGGGTCTCCTCGATGGGCAGCACCTCCAGGATGCCGGTGACGCGATCTCGAGGCAGCGCATACTGGTCCGCGGACCAGTTCACGCCGCAGAAGATCACTGGCACGCCGAACTCAGCCAAATGAGGTTTGACTACGAACTTCACGGCATCGTCGTCGCTGGCGACGAGGAGCGACGGCTTCATCTCTTTGATCTTCGCGAGAGCCTGGGGAACGAGCGCGCCTGGCTCGGGCTGGCGTTTTGCATCGAGGTAGAAGACCTCGTAGCGCACGCCCTTGGCCTCGAGCGCCTGTTTGAGAGCGGCGCCAGCGTCGTCGGAGGCGGGGTAGCCGGGGTGATAGCTGTTGATGTGAAGGACGGTCTTCGTAGCGGCCGGGTGGGCGACCACGGCCGAGAGAGCGAAAGCCCCGATGAGTCCGACGACGGCGACGATGGACTCCATGACGGTCCAGATCTGGAAGGTCTGGCGGATGGTCACGTTGTAGTACTCCTTGAACATCCAGAAGCCGATGTCGTTGAAGTGGGAGAACATGAGGCTGCCGGCCGTGGTAGCGAGCACCAGGAGTTCGGGGGCGACGCCGGAGCCGGGGATCACGGGGAGAACGAGTCCGGCGGCAGTGATTGCGGCGACCGTGGCGCTGCCCATAGCGAGGCGGAGGAGCGCGGCGGTCAGCCAGGCGAGCAGGATCGGGTGAAGGCGGGCGTGGCGGGCCCACTGCTCGATCGCCTGACCTGTCCCGCTGTCGAGCAGCACCTGCTTGAAAGCGCCGCCTCCGGCGATGATCATCATGACCATGGAGACGCTCGCGACCGCGGCGGCGACGCTCTTCATGAGCGAGTCCATATCGCGGCCGCGCCGGAGCCCGAGGGCCCAGAGCGCGAAGAGAGAGGCGAGCCCGAGAGCGACGGAAGGGTCCAGCCCTCCGAGCATGAGGAGAACGGGCGAGAGAGTCGCGAGC
>CAYWST010000299.1:0-7382 GCA_964461075.1 uncultured Solibacteraceae bacterium
ACCTGCGCCGGACGGACGCCCCCGCGGCCTCGATAGAATGGCCCGAGGGAGTCATCCGCCAATGGCCGCTCGACAGCAAACAATCGCCGAAATCGTTGATAGCGTCCTCGCGCGCTGGCAGGCCGGCGAGCGGCTCGCCGCTCCAGCCCCCAAGCCGCAACCGGCGACCGGCGCCGGAGTCTTCGCCACCGTGGATGAAGCCGTCAACGCTGCCGCCGAAGCGCAACGGCGCGTGGCCGCCGCCAGCCTCGAAGAGCGGGGCCGCATGATCGCAGTCATCCGCCGCCTCTGCGTCGAAAACGCCGAAGAGTGGGCGCGCATCGAACTCGAAGAGACCAAACTCGGCCGCCTCGATCACAAGATTCAGAAACTCAAGAACATTCCGAACGTGCTCGGGGTCGAGGCCATGCGCATCGAAGCGCGCAGCGACGCCTCCGGACTCTGCGTCATCGAACGCGCCCCCTGGGGCGTCATCGGCATGGTGCTCCCCGTCACGCATTCCGTCCCCACCATGGCCAGCAACGCCATCAACGTCATCGCCGCAGGCAACACCGCCGTTTTCAGCCCCCACCCCTCCGGCGCCCGCTGCGCCGCCCATACGCTCCAGATCATGAATCGCGAGATCGAGCGCGCCACCGGCGTCCGCAACGCCATCACCACCGTCAGCGAGGCCAGCCTCCGCGCCGCCGAAGAGATCTTCCGCCATCCGCGCATCGCGCTGCTCTGTGTCACCGGCGGCCCCGCCGTCGTCCGCGCCGCCATGAAGCACGGCAAACGCGTCATCGCCGCCGGACCCGGCAACCCGCCCGTCGTCGTCGATGAAACGGCCGACCTCGACGCCGCCGCCGCCGCCATCATCGCCGGAGCCTCTTTCGACAATAACCTCCTCTGCATCGGTGAAAAAGAAGTGTTCGTCGTCGAGGCCGTCGCCGGCGCCTTCATGGCCGCCATGCGCCGCGCCGGCGCGGTTCAACTCGACGCCCCCGCCATCGAACGCCTCGCCCACGCTGTCTTCACTTTCGACGAAGGCGGCAAAGGCCACGAGTCCGCCCATCTCAAAAAGGAGTTCGTCGGCAAGGACACCCATGTGCTCGCCGCCGCCGCCGGCGTCCAGATCCCCCCGGGGACCGATCTCCTCTTCGGCGAAACCCACGAAGACCATGTCTTCGTCCAGCACGAACAGATGATGCCCTTCCTGCCCGTGGTGCGCATGAAAGACGTGGACGCCGCCATCGCCGCCGCCGTCAAGGCCGAACGCGGTTACCGCCACACGGCCCTCATCCACTCCCGCAACGTCGAAACCGTCACCCGCATGGCCCGCGCCATCAACACCACGCTCTTCGTCCAGAACGCCCCTTGCTCCGCCGCCCTCGGAACCGGCGGCGCCGGCTATCTGAGTTTCAGCATCGCCACTCCCACCGGCGAAGGCGTCACCACGCCCCTCACCTTCACCCGCGAACGCCAGTTCGCCGTCGGCGGCGCCTTGCGGATCGTCTGAGCCGCGCGCCCCGCATCTCTCAGGCGCGGCCTTCAGCGTCTCTCACCTCGCGCCGCCATCACCTCTGCTCGTGACGAGCCTGGGCGGAGACAACTCTTCGCGCTACCCCCGCTCTTTTTCGATATGCTCTTCCCAGGGGTCATGAACATGAGATTACAATGCCGCGTCCTGCTCGCTTACGCTTTTGTCGCCGCCTGCGCTTTCGCACAGGGTACGGTCACAATCTACGGGACCGTCTCTGACCGAACCGGGGCCGTCGTCCCAAACGTCGAAATCACCGTCACCAATACCCTCACCGGCGCCGCGCGCATCGTCAGATCCAACGAAACCGGCGGCTATGTCGCCGCCCAACTGCCCGTCGGCCTCTATCAGGTCCGCGCCCAGATGCAAGGCTTCAAGTCATTCCTCCAGGACAGAATTCAGGTCCAGGTGGACGAAAACCGCCAGGTCAACATCCTTCTCGAAGTCGGCTCTCTCACCGAAAGCGTGGAAGTCCAGGCCGAAGTCACCCAGGTGGAAACTCGCTCCGGCAGTATTCGCGAAGTCGTCGACTCCGCCCGCATCGTGGCGCTTCCCCTCAACGGCCGCAACCCGCTTCAACTCACCCGCCTGGTCGCCGGCTCCGGCGGCGTCGCCGCAAAGGACCAGGGACAAAACGAAACCGTCTCCATCAACGGCGCCCGCACCAACTCGAACAATTACCAGCTCGACGGCGGCGACAACCACGACCCCTACTTCAACGCGCCCGCCATCTTCCCCAACCCCGACGCCCTCGACGAGTTCTCCATCCAGACCAATTCCTACGGCGCGGACCGCGGCCGCAACGCCGGCGCCTTCATGACCGCTGTCACCAAGTCCGGAACCAACCAGTTCCACGGCACGCTGTTCGAGTTCCTCCGCAATGAGAAGATGAACGCCCGCAACTTCTTCTCCACCACTGTCCCCCCCTTCCGCCGCAACCAGTACGGCGGCACCTTCGGCGGGCGCATTCTCCGCGATCGCACCTTCTTCTTCGGCTCCTTCCAGGGAACCAACGAACGCAGCGCCCCCGGCGCCGTCACCGCCACCGTCCCCACCGAAGCCCAGCGCAAAGGCGATTTCTCCAGCTCCAAGGTCGTCCTCAAAGACCCCAACGGCGGCGTCTTCCCCGGCAACATCATCCCCACCAGCCGCCTCAACGCCGCCTCCCAGAAGTTCCTCCAGGCCTTCGTCCCCCTGCCGAACCTCGCCAATGGAATCCTCACCACCTCCAGCCAGCAAAAGACCGACGACTACCAGGGCGTCGTTAAAATCGACCACCGCTTCAGCGGCTCCAACAACATCTCCGGCCGTCTCCTTCGCAACAAGAACGACTTCCAGGAAGCCACCGGCAACCTCCCCGGCTTCTTCGCCCTCATCAATTACCAGAACTGGAACGTCGCCGTCACCGACACGCACATCATCTCCCCGTCGATGATCAATACCCTCGTGGCCGCCTACAACAAGATCGACCGCCGCCAGATCTCCGTCGTCCCCGGCAACAAGACCTGGAACGATTTCGGCGCCGGATTCACCCGCACCTTCACCGGCGAAGCCCCCGCCGCCATGCACACCGCCATCGACGGCTACTTCAACGCCTTCTCGCGCTTCCCCTTGAACCACTTCCGTCAGAATTATCAGTTTTCAAACACACTTTCATGGAATAAGGGCTCCCATTTCCTGAAATTCGGCGCCGACGTCCGCCGCCAGGTCCTCGACATGCAGGAGCTTTTTCGCGGCGACCCCTACATCCGCTTCGGCAATACCTGGACCGGCGAAGCCGCCGCCGACCTCATGCTCGGTCTGCCCCTCCAGTTCGAACAGATCGCCGAGGCCCACAACTATCCCCGCGTTTGGGAAATCGGCTTCTTCGCTCAGGACGACTGGAAAGTCAATCGCAAACTCACGCTCAATCTCGGCGTTCGCTGGGATCCCTGGTTCCCCTTCCTCGATGAAACCGACAAGTTCGCCCAGCTTTGGCCCGGCCTGCAGTCCACTAAGTTCCCCACTGCACCCCTCGGCGTCCTCTTCCCTGAAGACAATGGCCTCAGCCGCACCATGCTCGAGAACGCCTGGGGCAACATCGGCCCACGCTTCGGCTTCGCCTACGACCCCGTCGGCGACGGCAAGACCAGCATCCGCGGCGGCTACGGCCTCTTCTACTCGCAGGTCCGGCAGCAGGCCAATAATCAGATCTCCACCAACCAGCCCTTCTCGCTGAAGCTCACCGTCAACAATCCCGCCGGCGGTGTGGACAACCCCTATCAGGGCGTCGGCAATCCCTTCCCCTTCAAGGCTCCCTCCGATGCACAGGAAGCTCAGAGCTACAAGTGGGTGCGGCCTCTCACTCTCACCGAGTGGAATCCGAACATGCGCAACGCCGTCGTCCAGCAGTGGAATCTGAACCTCCAACGGGAGTTCTTCTCGAGCTGGATCGGAACCCTCGCCTACGTGGGTTCCAAGGGCAACCACCTCTTCATGACCGCCGAAAGGAACCCCGGCGTCTATGGCCGTCCCGGCAACCTTAACCAGCGCCGCGTCTATGCTCCCAATTTCGCTCAGGTCACCGACCAGTCCTCGCGCGGCAACTCCAACTACCACTCCTTCCAGGCCAGCGTGAATAAGCGCCTCACCCACGGCCTCACTGTCCTCGCCAGCTACACGTGGAGCAAGCTCATCGACGACGCTGCCAGCGACGGCGAACAGCCTAACAACCCCTTTAACTTCCAGGAAAACCGCGGCCGGTCCAATTTCGATCTGCCGCACCGTTTCGTCGTCTCCTATATCTGGCAGCTCCCCTCGCTCAAAAGCAGCGCCGCCCCTATCCGCTATCTGTTCGGCGATTGGGAAACCAACGGCATCATCACCCTGCAGAGCGGCCGCGGGCTCACGATTGCTTCCGGCCGCGACAACTCCCAGTCCGGCACGAACCAGGACCGCGCCGATCTCGTTGGCGAGTGGTATCTCTCGCCCGGCCGCGGCCGCGACGCCGTCATCGCCCAGTGGTTTAATCCCGCCGCATTCGCTCAGAACCCGGCCGGCACGTTCGGGACGTCGGGCCGCAACATCGTTCGCGGTCCCGGCGACGCCACCATCGATTTCGGCGCCGTCAAGATGATCCCCATCACCGAAGGATGGAAACTTCAGTTCCGCGCGGAGTTCTTCAACCTGCTGAACCGCGTGAACCTCGGCAACCCGAACACAAACGCCAGTTCGGCCCAGTTCGGACGCATCACGTCGGCCGGTTCGCCCCGCGTGATCCAGCTCGCTCTGAAGCTGAGTTTCTAACATTCGTGAAAAACCCATCCCGGCCTCCGGCTTCCGCGGCTGCAATGCTGGTTTTCTGCCAGAGGAGGCTCGGATGATCATTGTCGGTGACCGCAGGGATTCTAAATCGAATCACGTTCTGGGCGGACAACACCAGTCCGGGAACTACACGAACCCGAAGGACCCGGCCGCATTCGCCGCACGCTCCACCGCCCGCGCAGGCTTGCACGGCGCCTGCCGCAAGACTCCCCGGTTCCTCGCCCGCTGGAAACTCGCCCTCTCCGGCGCCCCGCTCGAACGATATTCCGCCTTGGCCTGAAATGTGTAAGGCGGACGCGCCTCAACGGCGCGCCCGCCTCCCGCCGCCTCAGAGAGCCGGCTTACATCCGCAGGGACACTGATCGCATGAGCATCCGCAACCCCCGCAACATGGCTCAGTTCTTGTCGTCATCGTGTTTCTCCTTTCTCAATGTCACGCCTCGCGGCGTTCACTCCTGCTGACGATTGCTCCCATCGAATCCTTACATGCCTGCGGAGATTTCTTCGAGCCATGCTAATCTGTCTTCCGTGAGGAAACCTGGAACGCTCTCCGCCCGGCTCGCGGAAAGCCATCGTGAGTTCCTTGCGTTCCTTGAAAAGCGTGTCGAATCCCGCGCTGTGGCCGAAGATATCCTCCAGAGCGCCTTTGTGCGAAGTCTCGAGCGCGAACATGAATTGAGGGACGAGGAGAGCGCCGTCGCCTGGTTCTATCGCGTCCTCCGCAACTCTGTCATCGATCACTATCGCCAGCGCGCTGCGGCTTCGCGAGCTTTGGAAGCATACGCCCGTGAGCTTTCTCCGGCCGTCCCCGCTCCCGAAATCAGGGAAGCGATCTGCGGATGTCTCCATGCGCTCCTTGAATCGCTCAAGCCGGAATACCGCGATGCGATCAGGCTCGTCGACATGGAAGACGGCTCGCTCAAAGACCTGGCCGCCAAGGCCGGCATCACTGAAGCGAACGCCGCCGTCCGCGTTCATCGCGCCAGAACCGCTCTCCGCAAGCGCGTTCGCCTGGCCTGCGGAACCTGCGCCGAACACGGTTGCCTCAACTGTTCCTGCGGCGGCTCAGCCGGATGCGCCCTGCAAACGGCTTAAAGCTCCGATAGGATGTTGGACAGGTTCCAGGAGGCCTTTCCCAAGTGCAGAGAAGAGATTTACTCAAGTCCGCCGCCGCCCCGGCGGCCGGCCTGACTATTCTGAAGAGCGGCATGCTGCGCGGTTCCACCGCCCCGAGCAATAAGCTCAATATCGCCCTGGTTGGCGTCTGGGGCCGCGGCACCGCGCACTACACCACCATGCGGAACGAAAACGTCGTCGCCATCTGCGACGTCAATGAACTCCGCACCAAGGAAGCTCTTCAGATTTTCCCCAAGGCGAAAACCTACTGGGATTGGCGGAAGATGCTTGACCAGAAAGACATCGAGGCCGTCATCATCTGCACCGCCGACCACCATCACGCCTTCATCGCCAACTGGGCGCTCAATCGCGATATGCACGTCTTCTGCGAAAAGCCGCTCGGCATCAGTGTCGAAGAGGTTCGCACCGTTCGCGCCAATTACCTCAAGCGCAAAGCCAAGGTCGCCACCCAGCACGGCACGCAGCGCCACGCCTATCCCAACTTCGAGCGCGTCCGCGAACTCATCCTCGACGGCGCCATCGGCGATCTTCACACCGTCCACAGTTGGGACGCCCGCCGGCTGCCTCGCCCCGGCTATCCCCAGGCTGAAGGGATGCCGCCGAAATACCTCCAGTACGAGCAGTGGATCGGCCCCTCGCCCTATCACCCCTACAGCCCGCAGTACTTCGGCGGCTCTTCCGGCCTCAACTGCCTGTTCTGGAATATGTACCGCGACTTCGGCGTCGGCCAGATGGGCGACATGGGCGCGCACACCATGGACCTCGTCTGGAACGCGGTCGATTGCGGCGCGCCCTCCACCATCGACATCGACTTTGAACTGAGCGACAAGTACGATCCCAACATCTGTCCGGTCAAATTGAAGGCCATCTTTGAACATCCCGCCAATGCATGGCGAGGCCCCGTTAAACTCGTCTGGTATCAGGGCGGACTCAAGCCCGAGGCGCCGAAGAGCTACGTTGATCTTTCGCGCGTCGGCAATGGGGCCATCTTCGAAGGCTCCAAGGGCGCGATCTTCTGCGACTTCACGTCGCGCATCATCATTCCCAACAACGACGACGGCGATCTCACCTATTACAAGCGCCGCTCCAAAGACCAGCTCCTGCCCCTCATCATGGGGACCGGCATGCCCACCCAGTCCGCGCCTCAGTCCCGCCCCGCCGCCCGGGGCCCCAAGCCCGCTCCGCCAAAAGGCATGACCGCTATGCCCAGCGCCGAAGTCGGCCCCTCCGGCTTTCCCACCGTCCAGATGATGGAAGGCGGCATCCCGCCCGCCATCGGCATGCCCAACGAGACCGTCGAGCGCATCCTCGCCGCCGAAAAAGCCGGCCAGCCCGCCCCCGGCCGTCCCGATCCCTTCCAACTCGAATGGATCGAGGCCTGCAAAGGGAATCGCAACAACTTTGTCACCGGCATGAGCAGCAA
>CAYWST010000300.1:0-7377 GCA_964461075.1 uncultured Solibacteraceae bacterium
GCGCGGCCCCAGGGCATCCCGGCGAAGCCGTTTGCGACCAGGAGAATGTGTTCTTCGTAGGCGAGGAGACCGTAGGTATCGGCGAGGAGGGGTTCGAGAGAAGGGTGGGGGAACGAGACGGGTTCGAGGCCCTGATAGCGGCGGGCGAAAGCGCGCTTGCGGCCTTCATTGGCGGCGCCGGGGCGGATGATGGACTCGACGGCGGTGAGGCAATCGATATCGCGGCAGTTGGACATGACGAGGAGGTTGGTCATGGCTGGGCTTTCGATGTGGAAGACGCCGCGGGCGTTGCCGGTGGCGATGGTCTGCCAGGTGTCCTGGTCGGACCAGTCGAGGGAGTTCCAGTCGATGTCGACGCCGTGGTTTGTTTTGACGTTCGTGACGGCGTCGCGAAGCACGGTAAGGCCGGCCTGGCCGAGGAGATCCATTTTGAGGAGTCCGAGTTCCTCGACGTCGTCCATGGCGTAGTGGGTGGTGGGGAGGCCTTTGGAGCTTTCGAACAGGGGCATGCGTTGGGCGACGGGGTCGCCGGAGATGACGAGTCCGCAGGGGTGCATGGCGAAGTGGCGGGGGATGCCTTCAAAGGAGCCGGCGATGCGGAGGACGGTTTTGTAGGGCTCCTGGGTGATGGGAAGATTGGCGCATTCGGGGGTGAGGCGGGCGGCCTCGGCGGCGTCGCCCATGAAGCGGGGGAGGTTTTCGGTGAAGCGGCGGACCTCGCGTTCGGCGACGCCGTAGACCTTGGCGATATCGGCGACGGCGGAGCGGCCCTGGAAGGTATGGACGGCGCCGATCATGGCGACGTGGTCGCGGCCGTAGCGGTCAAAGACGTGCTGGACGACTTCGTCGCGGCGGTCCCAGGGCAGGTCGAGATCGATATCGGCGAGTTTCTGAAACTGCATGCGTTCGCGGTTGAGGAAGCGTTCGAAGCAGAGGCCGAAGCGGAAGGGGCAGACATTGGAAATACCGAGGAGGTAGCAGACGAGGGAGCCGGCGGCGGAGCCTCGGGCGAGTGTATCGACGCCCTGGGACCAGCACCATTCGACGAGGCCGGCGAAGACGAGGAAGTATTCGGAGTAGCCGACGTCCTCGAAGATGGACAATTCGCGTTCGAGGCGATCGAGGACTTCCTGTTTGGGTGTTGCGCCGTAGCGGCGGCGGAGGCCTTCGTGGGCTTTAGCGCGGAGCAGTTCATGGGGGCGGTCGACGGGTTTTCCGTCGAGGGTGAAGCGGGGGAAGCGGATATCGCCGAGTTCGAAGTCGAACTGGCAGCGTTCGGCGATGCGCTGGGTGTTGACGATGGCCTGGGGGAGGCCGCCGAGGTAGCGGGCGATGTCGTCGCCGGTGTGGAAGTGGTAGCGGCCCGAGGGGAGTTTCTCGGGGTGGCGCTGGTTGAGGAGGGAGAGGGTGCGCATGGAGGCGAGGATTTCGTAGCGGAGGTGATCCTCGTGAGCGATGTAGTGGGTATCGGCGCCGGCGGCGAGGGGGATGCGGTGGCGGCGGGAGAGTTCGGCGAAGAGGCGGGCGATGCGGAGGTCGTCGTCGTTGTGGGGGCAGATGGCGAGGGCGAGGTTGCGGCCGAAGGTGTCCTGGAGTTGGCGGATGTGGGGGGCCGTGGGCTGATTGGCGCGGAGCGCGCGGGCGAGGGCGGAGCGGGGACCGGCGAGGCAGATGAGGCCGCCGGCGTATTGCTGGAGGTTCTCGGGAGTGGGTTTTTCGGTGATGAGGCGGCAGAGGTTGGAGTATCCCTGGTTGTTTTCGATGAGGAGGGTGAGGGAAGAGCGGTCGGGGAGTGTGAGATCGGCTCCGATGACGGGGTGGATGCCGGCGGAGCGGGCGGCTTTATAGAAGGTGACGGCTCCGGCGAGGGTGTCGCGATCGGTGAGGGCGGCGGCGGACATCCCGGCGGCGAGAGCGGCTTCGACGATGAGCTGGGGGGAGAGTGTGGAGTCGAGGAGAGAGTAGAAGGAGTGATTGAGGAGGGATGCGTAGGTCATGGGCGGGTCCTTGGCTGATGGATGAGGGAATCAGCGTGAATTAGTGGCATGATAGTGGCATGCGGAAGGCGCCGCCGGTGAGCAAATTTTCGCTTGCGATTGAGTACTACCGGGAGGAAGATGGGCGGTGGTTGGCCGACATTGCCGCTCTTCCCGGGGTGACGGCGTCTGGACGGACAAGGAAGCAGGCGACCGCGGCGGTCCAGGCGCTGGCGCTGCGATTGATCGCGGACCGGCTGGAGCATGGGGAGGCGGTTCCGGGTCCGATGGATGTGAGCTTCATTGCGGCCTAGGAGGGGAGCTGCGGATTGGCCCTCGACGAAGGCCAAGCAGGCGCTTGCGGCGCTGCCGCGAATTGGGTGGAGAATCAAACGGCAGAGCGGCACATCCCATCGCATCCTGGGACGGCAGGGGTGGGCGGATGTGTTGTTTGCATACCATGACCGGGTGACGCTTGGGCCGGCCGCGATGAGAGTGCTGGCAAAGAAGACGAGGCTACGGCGTGAGGATCTGTGATGAAGTGACACGCCGGAGGAGGCGTGGAATGGCCGGGGAGTTGTGGTAAGGGCGCAGGGCATCAACGGATCCGCCTTAGTCCATGGTGTAAATGTTTATAGCTCATTTATACGCCTTTTATTCGCCCATGGCAAGGGGAAGGAAGGAGTGGCTGAGACAGCGCTTGAACGATGGCCTTCACCGGCCGCGCGCCGTCGATTCCACATGAGAGACCAAATACCATCCTTGGGTCTCGTATGCCGACCTGCTCCATGCCGGCGGGTGGATTCGTTGTGCAAGTGTTACTCGATGGTTCATGCCGATAATTCAATCCGTTAAGCAATCCCATCGGGTGGGGGTGAAGCCTTGGCACGCATCGTGCTGTGACACTGGCCGTGATCGTCAGCATCTTGCGGATTCCGGTAGCTGAAGGCCTCCGTTTTGAAGCGGTATCGATTCTGTGCGCGGCACGAGAGGCCATATTGGCCCAGCAGGGCTGCAGAGACTACATCGTCTATGAGCAACAGGCGCCTGAGTCCGCTGTCGTCCTTGTGGAGGCGTGGGAGTGTACCGAAGATTTCGAAGCGCACATCGATTCAGAGGAGTATTGCCATATTCAGAGCGCGGTCAGGCTCTCCGGATGCCCGGCTGAGGCCTATTGCGCGAGCCAGGGATAGCGGATATGGGCTTCGGCGCCAGGGAATCAGGGCGCATGTTGAGACGATGGCAGGAACATGCCTGATCAACGGCGCAGGGAAGGAGGCCGCTCAAAGCCATGGAGGGATCTGCATGAGACCAATTCATTCGCCCATTTCCGGGCGGGGGGCGATTGTTGTCGTGCTGATCGCTCTGTTTGTGACCGTTGCCGAAGAGCAGCCTGCGATGGTTTTCCCCTCCAGCGCCAGCGACATCGGCACTATCCAGCCTGCGCCTGACCAAGACAGTGCGGAGGGGCGAGGGGAGGCGAGCAAGACAGTCGAGGCGAAAGCCCGGCCGGCGAATGGCCACAAAGACATCGAGTATACGACGGCGATCGTGCTGAAGAACGGCTCGCCGAAAGAGTGGCGGCAGAGCAACGCCACGAGCAGAGAACACATGCAGGCGCCGGCACTCCAGATAACGCGGAACGGCCGAACCCGGTGATCCAAGAGATTCCGGAATCGCCGGGCGCCGCGATGGCTTGCTCCGAGCGCTGAAAGACGTGACGGCGGGAGACGGCGTCGAGATCAGGATCCGATCGAAGCGGTTTGTCCATCGAGTCGAGAACCGGTTGGAGTGAGCATTCGTGTCAGGCTGTCACGCTGCTGTCCGAAAGGTTCGCCGCTCAACTCCGCCAGGCAAAGCCCAGTTCCACGTGTTCGAGGCCAACAGGCGGCTGGCCGGGCTGATCGAGCAGATTCCACAAATCGAGGTAAACGAAGATCTGCTGCCGTAGCAGCGCCGCCATGTCGGAGAAGTTCCAGCGCCGGGTCGACCGTACGTTCAGGTCGCGCAACAGCATCATGAAGATGAGCGCCGTCCAGATCTGGATCCGCACAGCGTTCTGGCTGGTCCCGATGAAGGTCAT
Source organism: uncultured Solibacteraceae bacterium (assembly GCA_964461075.1). Taxonomy (GTDB): domain Bacteria; phylum Acidobacteriota; class Terriglobia; order Bryobacterales; family Bryobacteraceae; genus JACADU01. The sequence goes on from CAYWST010000300.1 coordinate 4,060, forward strand.
GATGCGGAGCGACTCTTTGATCACCCTGAACGTCGCGCTGATCGTGGCGTGGTCCGTCGCCGTGTTCGCGCTGGGGCGGGAATACCGCCGGCGGGTCTCGGGACTGTGAAGCGGTCCAACCAGGATCCGCGCGTAGTCATCGGACGATGCTCGAACCGCAATGAGAGCGGTTTGCGGGTCCGAATATCTCCTGCTCTTGCAAGCAAGCGCTCCAGTTCACCCCGCGTGACTGTAGGGCTTCGAGGCTCAGTGTGTTTACCTGCCGGCGGTTTTGGTGAGTGTACCGAGGAGGCCGGAGAGCGCCGAGAGGATTCTCTCCTGGGAGACGGACGGAGGCAAGGGGATGGAGAGGGTCGTCCGGTTGGTCTTTTCGTCGTGATGGATCAGGCCGGAGACGGCCTCGGCGGCGGAGCCGGATTGGGTGATCGATTCGATGAAGTGGACGCCGGCCTCGACGAGGTCGGAGGCCGCCTTGGCGGCCCCTGACAGGGGTTGAGGTTTGGGCGTCTCCTGCTGAACGGCAGGCTGCGGGCGCGCCGGCTGCCCGGCGAAGATCTCCTTGACGGCCTGCAGAACGGACTTGCGGCCGAGTTTGGCGAAGCTGACTTCGCCGGTGGGCGAATCGAAGACGCCGGCGAAGAGCGACTTCTTGAGCTGAAGCGTCTCCCACACGCGCTCTTCGATGCTGTCGTTGGTGAGCATGTGGACGACAGTGACCGGGCGCGCCTGGCCGAGGCGGTGGACGCGGCCGATGCGCTGTTCGAGCCGGGCGGGATTCCACGGCGGCTCGAAATTGATGACGGCGGAGGCCGATTGCAGGTTGAGGCCGACGCCGCCGGCGTCGGTCGACAGAAACACCTTACATTCGGGATCTTCGCGGAACTTCTGCATCAGGGCGCCTCTCTGGCGTGAAGGCGTCATTCCGTGCAGCGAGACGAAACCAACTCCGAGTTTGCCCAGCTCTTCTCCCGCAAGGCGTGTCATGCGCTCGTATTCACTGAAGACGACGACCTTGCGATTCTCTTCGAGGGTCAGTTCGCGGATAATCTCTCGAAATTCTGCGAGTTTAGGAGAATGATGGGTCTTTTTATCGTAAAGGAATGTAGAATTGCAGAGCATTCGCATGTTCTGGATGCAATAGAGGATGCGCTTCTGATCGAGTTCGGAGAGCCAGCCCTGGCGTTCCCACTTACGCATCAGCGAGGCGAGGATATCGCTCTGCTCGAAGTAGGGTTTAGCCTGCGGGGGCGTAAGCGGAACGCGGAAGATCTGATCGGTGCGTTCGGGGAGTTCCTTGAGGACTTCGGCGCGGGTTCTTCTGAGCAGGATGGGGGAGAGCTGCTGCTTGATGCGGTCGAGGCCGGTGTAGCCGAGCAGGCGGCCCTTTTCGTCCTCCATCCGGTGTTCGCTGACGAAGCGGAAGGCGGGGCCGAGGCGGCGGCCGTCGACGAACTCGACGACGGAGAACAGCTCTTCAAGCTTGTTCTCGAGGGGGGTGCCGGTAAGGACGAAGGCGTAGCGGCTTTTGAGCTGCTTGATGGTCCGCGCGGTTGCGGTCGTCCAATTGCGGATGCGCTGCGCTTCATCGAGGATGATGAGGTCCGGACGAAGTTCGTGCATCTCCTGGATGTCCTTGAGGACGAGTTCGTAGCTGGTGAGGTTGAAGAACGCGGGCTTGGCGTATAACTCGCGCCGCCGGGGCATGAGGCCGTCGACGACCTGGGCGGAGAGGCCGGTGAATTTTTCGATTTCGGTTTTCCACTGATATTTAACGGAGGCGGGGGCGACGACGAGGACGCGCTCGATCCCGGCCCTCCGGCGGAGAAGCTCCGCGGCGGCGAGCGCCTGGATGGTTTTGCCGAGGCCCATGTCGTCGGCGAGGACGACGCGGCCGCGGCTGGCGGCGAAGAGCGCGCCGCGGACCTGGTAAGGCAGCAGCTTGGTTTTCAGGACGCCGTCGAGAGGGTCGAGGCCGCGATCAATTTTCGCGAGCAGTCTCTTCTCCCAATTCAGTCCTTCGACGATCTCGTTCTCGCGTCCGATGAATTCAAGGACGTCGCTGTAAATGACCGCGTGGTCGTCGGCGTTGCGGACAAGGGCGAGCACGTGGTCGAAGTGGCGGTAATGTTTGTGGAGAAGCCATCCGCGTTCATCGAAGTAGTCTGCGGCGACGGCTTTGAGTTCTTCCGAAGGCTGAGCGGGGAGGCGCAAGCGGACCTCGAGGGTGTCGCCGTATTGCAGCGAAATCGAGGCTCGGGTGCGTTTGTAGGCGGCGGTTTCGAAGGACTTGCCCCCTGTCTTGCGTAGCCGCTCCAGCATGGCCTCGATATGTTTGCAGGTGCCGAGCGTGTTGACGGCGAAGTCGGGGCAGGAGCAATAGTTCTCGAAGAGGCCAGGACCGCGGAGGGCGACTTTGTAGGTCCGGCCGCTCTTGGACTGGATGGTGTAATCGCCGAAGGGACCTCGTGCCGGGTGGATGAGGACCTTGGCGATGGTGTCCTTGGCGCGTTCGCGACGCTCGGCGATTTGCTGTTCGATCAACATGGGGCGATTCCTTTTCGGTGTCCAGAATAGCGAAAAGGGAGCCGCCGGAGCGGCTGATGGCACTACGGTGCGCGTAACTTTGGGGATGGGGCGGCCGGCGCCGGTCTTTCCCAAAAGGCTCACATGAGGCTGACGGGAATCCGGGTGTTGGGGTCGAGGCAGGCTCCGCCTTGGCGAACCAGATCCCGCTCGGCCTGAGGTGTCAGGAGAGAGACCTTGTCCGCTTGGGTGAGGGCGGCGCCGATCACGACGGCGACATCACCAAAGGACAGGCCCGGGTTGGCGGACACGAAGACGATCCGGACAGCCTTGGAACGAAAGGTTTCTTCGAGCCGCGAACTGAGGCTGTGCAAGGGCAACTCGCCGGAGTTGAGGCGCACTCTGCCGGGACGAACCACGTGAAGCATCTCGCCGGCCAGGAGGTCCGTCCGGCAGGGCACGGCGCGCGCGATTTTGACCTCCAGACCGTAAGGCCCGGAGCGGTAAGCGCTTGGATGGGGCGAGAGGATGTGGAAGAGCGAGGCGAGAAACGCCGCTGCGGTGAGGAAGAGTCCACGAGAGGTGCGCATCGCCGAAGGTTTGGACACCGGCGGATGCAAATTCGACTGCGGATCTGGCCGTCCAGGCGGGCCGCCCGATCCTAAAAGGCAGGCTTTCGAGGAGAAGGCGGAGCGATCAACGTGGCGGCTGTGGGCGAAGGGCTAGCGCGAAGGGCTCAATGTCAAGGCAAAGTAGAAAGTTCCGCTTCCCAGCAAAGTAGAACGTTCCGGTTTT
>CAYWST010000301.1:0-7336 GCA_964461075.1 uncultured Solibacteraceae bacterium
AGGCGATGGCGGAGGGCAGCCCGGCCACAATGCCGGCGAAGATGATGAGCGAGATGCCGTTGCCGACGCCGCGTTCGGTAATCTTCTCGCCAAGCCACATGATGAAGGCGGTGCCGGTGGTCAGCGTCAGCATGGTGAGCAGGACGAATCCGATGCCGGGGTTGAGTACGAAATTGCCCTGGCTCTGAAGCGCAGTGGCGATAAACATGGACTGAAACATCGACAGTCCGACGGTGAGGTAGCGCGTCCACTGAGTGATCTTGCGCCGGCCGAGTTCGCCTTCCTTGGAGAGTTTCTCGAGAGTGGGGACGACGATGGTGAGCAACTGAAGGACAATCGACGCCGTGATGTAGGGCATGATGCCCAGGGCGAAGACCGTCAGCCGCCGGAACTGGCCTCCGGAGAAGAGATCGAGGAAGCCGAACAGGGTGCCCTGATTCCGCGAGAAAAACTCCTCGAACTTGATGGCGTCGATGCCCGGGATGGGCACGGCGGCGCCGAGCCGGTATGCGGCGAGAAGCCCAAGTGTAAACAGGACCCGATTTCTGAGATCGGGGATCCGGAAGACGTTAGCCAGCGCTTCGAAGAATTTCTGCATCGCGAACCTCTCAGTCCGGCCGGGCCGGACCCCTCAATGCTTCAGGATTTACTCCACTTCAGGGGCGGACTTGCCAGGGATGACGACGGTCTCGCCTCCAAGCGCCTTGATTTTTTCTTCGGCGCTCTTGCTGAACAGGTGGGCCTCGACGCGGATTTTACGGGTCAGTTCGCCGTTGGCGAGAATCTTCAGGCCGTCGTCGATGCGCTTGATGATTCCGCGCTCGAGCAGGCTCGCCGGAGAAAAGGCGTCGCCCTCGAGTTTTTCGAGCGTGCCCAGATTGACGATCGCGTAGTGCTTCTTGAAGAGGGCGTTGGAGAAGCCCCGCTTGGGCAAACGGCGATGCAGGGGCATCTGTCCGCCCTCGAAGCCGCGCATCTTGGAGTAGCCGGAAATCGACTTGGCGCCCTTGGCGCCGCGGCCCGAATACTTGCCCCGGCCGCTGCCCATGCCGCGGCCGACGCGCTGCTGTTTCTTCACCTGGCCGGCGGGGGGCTGCAAATTATTGAGATCCATGGTCTGTCAATCCTCTCGCGATTTCGCCGTCTATTGAACGATGCGGACCAAGTGCGGAATCTTCTTGACCATGCCGTGGAAGGAGGGCGTATCGGGCTTTTCCACGACCTGGTTGATCTTCCGCAAGCCCAGGCCCCTCACCACCCGCTTTTGCGGTTCGGGGCAGCCGTTGGGGCTTGCGTAGAGCTGGATCCTGATTTTCGGGTCTGCCATTAGAGGTTCTCCACATTGAGGCCGCGGAGTTCGGCGACCTCGCTCTTGGCTCTCAACATGTCGAGGGCGACGATGGTGGCCTTGACGACGTTGTGAGGGTTATGGGTTCCCAGGCTCTTGGTGAGGACGTTGGGGATGCCGACGGCCTCGATGACGGCGCGCACCGGACCGCCGGCGATGACGCCGGTCCCCTCGGGAGCGGGCTTGAGCAACACGAGGCCGGCGCCGAAGCGGCCGGTGACCTGGTGCGGGATGGTTGCGCCAAGGGTGTGGACCTGGTGCAGATTCTTCTTCGCGCTCTCGATGGCCTTCTTGATGGCGGAGGGGACTTCCTTGGCCTTGCCGGTCCCGTAGCCGACCACTTTCTGCTCGGGATCGCCGACGACGACGAGCGCCGAGAAGCTGAGGTTCTTGCCGCCCTTGACCACTTTGGTCACGCGGTTGATGCTGACGACCTGCTCGTTTTTGAGGTTCAGGCCCTTCGGATCGATCTTCTTTGATGTTGCCGCGCCCATAATGTTTAGAACTCCAGTCCGGCTTCGCGAGCCGCTTCGGCCAGCGCCTTGATGCGGCCGTGGTAGAGATACCCGCCTCGGTCAAAGACGACCTGCTTGACGCCGTTGGCCAAGGCGCGCTCGGCGACAAGCTTGCCGATGGCCTTGGCGCCGGCGACGTTGCCGCCGCTGGCGGCGGCGTTCTTCTCGTTGGAGGAGGCGGCCGCGATGGTCCTGCCAGCGCGGTCGTCGATGACCTGCGCGTAGATGTGCTTGATGCTCCGGAAGACCGCCAGCCTGGGCCGCTCCGGAATTCCCTTGACGCGATCGCGGATCCTCGTGTGAATCCTGATGCGGCGGGCGTTTTTGTCGATCAGTTTTCTCATCGCCTGCGGTCCTCCTTACTTGCCGGCCGCCTTGCCGACCTTCTTGCGCAGCACTTCGCCGGTGTAGCGGATCCCCTTCTGCTTGTAAGGCTCCGGCGGGCGAAGCATGCGGATATCGGCGGCCACCTGCCCCAGGGTCTGCTTGTCGATTCCGGTGAGCACCAGGTGCGTCTGCTTGTCGACCTTGCATTCGACGCCCTTGGGCAGCAGGACTTCGATGGGGTGCGAATAGCCGAGCGAGAAGCTGACCACGTTGGGGCCCTTGACCTCGGCGCGATATCCGATGCCGACGATATCGAGTTCGCGGGTGAATCCCGACGAAACGCCCGTGACGGCGTTGTAGGCGAGAGCGCGAGTGAGGCCGTGCAATGCGGCGTACTGGTCGTTATCGCGCTTGACGTGCAGTGTTCCGCCCTCGTTCTCGATGCGGACCCCGGCGGGGATCGGCACAGTGAGCTTGCCCTTGGGGCCCTGAACTTCCATCTCGCTGCCGATCGTCACCTTGACGCCGGCGGGCAGCGGAATCGGTTTCTTTCCAACTCTCGACATAACTTTCTATTCTCCAGTCCGCTTTCCAGCGATCCCCGGCCGGGACGGCGCCCGGCGGAGGCCCTGTGTGATTTCCAGACCGTTGCTCCTTGCCGGAGCGGCCGCGGCGCGGTCGTCAGTAGACCGTGCAGAGCAGCTCGCCGCCGACATTCTCCTTCCGCGCGGTTTTGCCGGTCATCACGCCCTTGGGCGTGGTGAGGATGTTGATGCCGAGCCCGCCGAGAACCTTGGGGATCTCGGTGGCGCCGACGTAAACGCGGCAGCCGGGGCGCGACACGCGCTCGATCTTCGCGATGACGGGCTGATTGGCGGCGGTGTACTTGAGGTACACGCGGATCGCCTTATGATGGCCCTCATCCACGATTTTGTAGTTCAGGATGTAGCCTTCGTCCTTCAGAATCCGGGCAATCTCGGTCTTGAGCTTCGAGGCGGGCACGTCGACTTTCGCGTGCCGGGCCTTGATGCCGTTCCGGATCCGGGTGAGCATATCGGAGATGGGGTCGGACGTCATTGTCTTTCCTCGGGGTTCTCTCTTTCAGTCGATTGCTGTCCTGCGCGGGCGCTCGCCAGTATCAAGCCTCACCAGCTTGACTTGGTGACGCCGGGGATTTCGCCGGACAGAGCCAGGTTTCGGAAGCAGATGCGGCAAAGCTCAAACTTCCCCATGTAAGCCCTTGGGCGGCCGCAGCGCTTGCAGCGGTTGCGGTGCCGCACCTGGAACTTCGGTTTCTTCAGGTCCTTGGCGATCTTCGCTGTCGTTGCCATCGTGTGTCCTTGGTCCTCAGTTCGCCTAGTTCTGGCGGAACGGCATGCCGAGGTGCTTGAGCAGCGCCAGAGCTTCGGCGTCCGTTTTTGCCGTGGTGGTGATGCAGATGTTCATGCCCCGGTGCTTTTCGACCTTGTTATAGTCGATTTCCGGAAAGATGAGCTGATCCTTGATGCCCAGCGTATAGTTGCCGCGGCCGTCGAAACTGCGGGTGGAGACGCCGCGGAAATCGCGCACGCGGGGCAGGGCGATGTTCATGAGGCGATCGAGGAACTCGAACATCTGCTCGCCACGCAGGGTCACCATGCAGCCGATCGACATTCCCTCGCGCAGCTTGAAGGCGGCGATGGATTTTCTGGCCTTGGTGATGACCGGGCGCTGACCGGTGATCGCCCCCAGTTCCTGAACGGCGGCGTCGACCATCTTGGGGTTCTGGGTCGCTTCGCCGACACCGATGTTCACGGTGACCTTCTCCAGCTTGGGAACGGCCATCGAACTCGTGTAATTGAATTCCTTCTTGAGAGCGGGAACGACCGTCCTGGTGTAGTGCTCTCTGAGTCTCGCCTTCGCCATTTTCTATAGTTCTCCTCGGGCGTTACCTGGTTGGCCTTACTTCTTGTCCAGGGTCTCCCCGGTTTTACGAGCCACGCGGATCCGCCGGGTCTTTCCGCCGACGGTCTCCATTTTCACGCCGACCCGCGTCGTTTTCCCGTCGGCGGTCAGCAACATCACATTGGAGGCGTGGATCTTGGATTCACGCTCGGCGATGCCGCCCTTGATCCCGCGCTGCGGGTTGGGGCGAATCGCCTTTTTGCTCATCATGACGCCTTCGACGAGGACGCGGTTGGAGGAGCGGTCGACTTCGAGAACGCGTCCGGTCTTGCCCTTGTCGCGGCCGGCGATCACCTGGACGGTGTCGCCCTTCTTGATGCGGGTCTTCGTCTCCGCCTGCTTACCCTTCAGCTTGACCGCCATGTCAGATAACCTCCGGAGCAAGAGAAACGATCTTCATGAAACGCTTGTCGCGCAGTTCGCGGGCCACCGGACCGAACACGCGGGTTCCGACCGGTTCGCCCAACTCGTTCACCAAAACAGCCGCGTTGGAGTCGAACCGGATGTAGGTCCCATCCTTACGGCGGGTCTCTTTGCGCATCCGCACGATGACACAGCGAACGACCTTGCCCTTCTTGATATTGGAATCCGGGGCGGCTTCTTTCACGCTGGCCGTCACGATGTCGCCCAGGCCGGCCTGCAGTCCCTTATCGCCGCCACGCGGCAGGATACACTGCAGCTTCCGGGCGCCGCTGTTGTCGGCCACCTCGAGGATCGTTCTCATTCCGATCATGGCTTCAGTCCTCGTCTCTTAGAATTTCAATCCACGCACGCGCGCCAATCAGGCGGGGACGGACGTATCGACGGCGCGCCGGATCACCTCGCCCAGCATCCAACGCTTGGTCTTGCTGAGGGGACGGCACTCGACGATCCGCACGACGTCGCCGACCTTGGCGGTCTGCTGTTCATCATGGGCGTAAAACTTGTTGCGCTTGGTGACGATTCGCTTATAGAGCGGGTGCGGGACCCGGCGCGTCACCTGGACCACGATCGTCTTGGTCATTTTGGTGGAAACGACCTCGCCGACCTTTTCGTTCTTGTTGGCCTTGGTGGGGGCCTTCACATCTTCAGCCATGGCCTAACGGGCCTCCTTCGCGGCGGCAAGTTCCTTTTCCCGCGCGACGGTCAGGAACCGGGCGCGGTCCTTTTTCAACTCGCGGTACTTCTTCAGCCCTTCCATCTGCCCCATCGACATCTGGAACTTGAGCCGGAAGATCTGCTCGTCCATTTCCTTGAGCTTCGCCGCCAGATCTTTCTGGTCGATCTCTCGAATCTTGTCCGCCTTCATCGCTCTCTTCCTCTTCTTCTGGGCCCGGGCTTACGCCGCGGACTGCTCGCGCGTCACCACTTTGGTCTGGATGGGCAGCTTCATGGCGGCGAGACGCATGGCCTCGGTCGCCGTTTCAAGCGGCACGCCTTCCATCTCGAACAGGATCTTGCCCGGGCGGATGACGCAGACCCACTCTTCCGGAGCGCCCTTGCCCTTACCCATACGGGTTTCAGCGGGCTTCTTGGTAATGGGCTTATCGGGGAAGACCCGGATCCAAACCTTGCCGCCGCGCTTGATAAACCGCGTCATCGCGATGCGAGCCGCCTCGATCTGCCGTCCGGTAATCCAGCCGCGGCCGACCGCCTTGAGCCCGAAGTCGCCGAACGAAATGGCCGAGCCGCGCCACGCGAGGCCTCGCATACGGCCGCGCTGCTGTTTCCGGTATTTGACCTTCTTCGGCATCAACATGGGACCAATACTCCCTTCCTAAAAATCTCGTTCACTCGGGTCCGGCTTGAATCCGCCGGACTACTCGGCTGGCGTTTCGCCAGCCTCCTGCTTCCAGGCGATCTCGGCGGGCGGCGCAGCAGGAGGAGCGGCCGGAGGCGCGCTCAGAGCGGGCGGCGCAGGCGGCTGGACAATGACGCCCTCGCCACCGGACGGGGCGCGGTCGCCGCGAGGTTCTCGGCGCCGTTCGCGATCACTGCCGCGGGGGTTCTTGCGAGGCTCGTCCATCCGGCTGGGCCGGCGGGAGAAGCCGTCGGTGGAAACCTCGCCCTTGTAGATCCAAACCTTCACGCCGATGACGCCGTAGGTGGTATACGCCTGGCCGAAGCCGTAGTCGATGTCGGCGCGCAGCGTGTGGAGCGGAAGCTGGCCCTGGAGATACCATTCGCTGCGGGCGATTTCGGCGCCGTTGAGGCGTCCGGAGACGCGCACCTTGATCCCCTTGACGGCGGCGCCGCGGCCTCCGTCCCGGAAGACCGTTTCCACGGCTTTTCTCATGGCGCGGCGGAAGGCGATTCGCTTTTCAAGCTGCAGGGCGATGGATTCGCTGACCAATTGGGCGTCAGCCTCGGGCTTGGCCACTTGCTGGATGTCAATGAAGACCTCCCGCTTGCTCTTGGAAGCGAGTTCCTGCTTCAGCTTCTCGATATCGGCGCCCTTACGCCCGATGATGTGGCCGGGACGCCAGGCGTGGATGGTGATGCGGAGCTTGGAACCGCCGGGACGCTCGATCTCGACGTCGCTGACGCCGGCCTGTTTGAAGCGCTTGCGGAGCATCTCGCGCAGTTCGAGGTCTTCGTGCAGGAGTTTGGAGTATTCCTGCGTGGCGAACCAGCGTGAGCGCCAGTTCTTGGTCACGCCCAGCCGGAAACCGTAAGGATGTACTTTCTGGCCCATCGTTCTCGCTCTCTTCCTATTCCGCCGCCTGGGCGACGGCGGCAGGGGCGCCGTCGCCGACCTTGACCACGATGTGTGAGGTCCTGCGCTGATAACGGTACGCGCGGCCCATGGGGGCGGGGCGAACCCGCTTCTGGCGCGGCCCCTCGTTGACATAGGCCTCCGTGACGCGCAGATCGTCCACATCGACATCGCTGGACCGGTTCTCGGCGTTGGCGATCGCCGACCGCAGCACCTTGAGCACCGCAGGGGCGATCCGCCGATTCGTGGCCGCGAGCACGGTCACGGCCTCGCCCGCCTTCATGCCGCGGATAAGGTCGATCACCAGCCGCGCCTTCTGCGGGGAAACCCGGACCATTCTGGCTTCAGCTCTTGCTTCCATCTCCAGACTCCTTATGCCGGCTTGGCGCCCTTGTCGGCTTTATTGGCGTGGCCCTTGAACGTCCGCGTCGGCGAGAATTCACCGAGCTTGTGGCCCACCATGTTCTCGGTCACGTACACCGGAATAAACTTCTTCCCGTTGTGCAC
>CAYWST010000302.1:0-7301 GCA_964461075.1 uncultured Solibacteraceae bacterium
TGGAGGCGCGGACCGGATTCGAACCGGTGAATAAAGGTTTTGCAGACCTCTGCCTTACCACTTGGCTACCGCGCCGCTCGTGGTGGGCTTACGTCTTTACTATAACTCAGAGGCCAAATCCGCGCCGCCGGCGTCTCTACAATGAGAGTGTGTCGGGAACCATGCGCACCTTGCTGATCCTCCTCGTTTTCGCGGGCGCGCTTGAGGCGCAACCTGCCCTGATGCCGCTGGCTGATATCCGGCCGGGCATGACGGGCGTCGGGCGCACTGTTTTTTCTGGCGGCGCGGTCGAAGAGTTCAAGGCTGAAATCCTCGGCATCCTCGAAAACGTCGGGCCGAAGCAGTCGATCATCCTCGCTCGACTGAGCGGCGGGCCGCTTGACAAGACCGGCGTGCTGCAGGGAATGAGCGGCAGCCCTGTGTACATTGAAGGAAGGCTGATTGGCGCGGTCGCCCTGTCGTTCGCCTTCTCCAAAGAGCCGATCGCAGGAATCCGGCCCATCGGCGAGATGATCGACGCCGCCACGGGGACCAGCCTCGCTGCTCCGGGAACCGCTCTGCCCCAGCGGGCGGAGTTTCAGGCCGGCCCGGCTCGGCTTGTTGAAATCGCCACGCCTCTCTGGATGGCGGGCTTCAGCCGGTCAACGCTCGACCACTTCGGATCTGTCCTCCGCGCCGCCGGGCTCGAGCCCGTTCAAGGCGCCAGCGGCGGCGGCCAAGCCGCGCCCAACACGACCGGAAGAAGGCCTCGGCCGGGCGAGATGATCAGCGTCCAACTGATGACGGGTGACCTGAACGTTGGCGCCGACGGCACGGTCACTCACGTTGACGGAGACCGCATCTGGGCTTTCGGCCATCGCTTTCTCGCCGGCGGCGAGACCGCCATGCCCTTTGCCCGCGCCGAAGTGATTACGCTTCTGGCAAGCCAGAATCTCTCCTTCAAGATTTCCTCGCCGAAGGAGTGGATGGGCGCCATCCGCCAGGACCGAAACGCCGCCATCGCCGGCCGCATCGGCGAAAAAGTCTCATTGATTCCGCTCGCCATCAGCCTCCGCCGCGAGGCCGGCGGAGCGCGGCGCGCCTACCGAATGGAGATGGTGCGCGACCGCCTCTTCGCCCCGCTGCTGGTGCAGATGGCCCTCTATTCCGTAGTGGACGCGACGGAACGCACCGCCGGCGCGGCGGCGGTGACCGTCAAAGGCCGCGCAGCCGTCGCCGATGGCGCGCCCATCGTCTGGAGCAACACGTTCTCTTCAGAACTGGGCGCTCCTCAACTGATGTCCGCCCTGGCCTCCGCGCCTGTTACCACCATGATTCAATCCGGGTTCCCCGGACTCGACATCCGCTCACTCGAGTTCGAGATCGAATTCGCCGACCGGACCCGCGCTCTCGCCCTGGATAACGCATGGACCTCGCGAAAGGAGGTGCGCCCGGGCGAGACGGTCACGATCCACTCGCAGTGGGCCGGCGAGAACGGCCAACTCGTGACGCACTCGGCCGATTACACGGTCCCGGCCGGCATGACGCCCGGAACGCTCAGTTTCACCATCACCGACGCTCCTTCGTCCAATATCGTCGAATTCCGCCAGTTTCTTTCCGCGCCGCCGCGCAACGCCGAGCAGATGCGCGAGTTCCTCTCCGGACTTCGCGACCCCAGCCGCGGCTACATCCGTGTCTGGCGCGCGCAGCCCGGCCTGCTGGTTGCCGGCGAGACCCTGCCTTCCGTTCCGCCGTCCGTTTCGCTCACCGCCGCCCGCAGCGCCCAGCAATCTGGCGCCTCCAAGATCGCCGAAATCCCCTTGCCGGAGGGCGGCGCCGTCTATTCCGGATCAAAGACCGTTCAAGTGGAAGTGAAAGAATGATCGTTCCCCTCAGGCTTGCCGCCAGCCTTCTCGTGTTTTCCATCGCGGCCTTTGCCGGAGGATCGGCGATTTGGGAAAGCCACACCTACGAGGACTTCCTGAAAGGGCGATTCGAAGGCGTGGCGCTCACCAGAGACGGCCGGCTGGTGCTTGCGCCAACTCTCGAAACCCTCGCCGATACGGGAGACGCGGGCGTCTGGTCGTTGACAGCCACTCCCGATGGCTGGATTTACTTCGCTGGCGGTCACCGCGGACGTCTCTGGCGATACCGCGCCGGCTCAAAACCGGAGGTCGTCTGGCAGGCCCCGCAGCCCGAGATCTTCGCTCTCGCCGCCGATGCGCGCGGGCGGCTTTTCGCCGCGACCTCTCCAAACGGTAAGGTCTTCCTGGTTGAGAACGGAAAAGCCACTGAGTACTTCGATCCGAAATCCGTTTACATCTGGTCGCTCAAAGCCGCGCCGGATGGCGCGCTTTATGCGGGCACGGGCGACCAAGGCAAGGTTTTTCGGATCACGGGCCCGCAACAGGGCTCGGTTTACTACGAATCCGGCCAGACTCATGTGACGGCGCTGGGGTTCGACGCCCAGAACCGGCTGCTCGCCGGCACCGAACCCAACGGCATTCTCTATCGCGTTGAGGGCGAGGGGAAGGCCTTCGCGCTTTACGACGCGGCGCTTCAGGAGATCCGCTCCATCGTTACCGGGCCGCGGGGCGACATCTTCGTCGCCGCACTCGGCTCGAGCCAGGCGCAGAAGCAAATGCAGGGCGCCATCACGCCCGCCACCGCAACCGCCCCCGCCGGCGTCGTGACCACCTCCATCACCGTCACCGCCGACGCGAACGCCCAGAGTGGCATCGAGGTCAAGCCGAAAGCCGACGCGCCGAAGCCGACGGCCACCCCCGCGCCGGAGACGCAGACCGCGGCCGCGCCGGCCGAGATCCCCGGCATCGAAAAGGCCGCAATCTATCGCATCAGCGCGCAGGGCCAGGTGGAGCCGGTCTGGTCCTCGAAGGAAGAGAACATCCTCGACCTTGTCCTTCAAGACGGAGACATCACCTTCAGTACGGACCGCCAGGGCCGCATCTACCGGCTCTCGGGCCTGCTCGCATCGGCCCTGCTGCTGGAAACCCGCGAGGGCGAAACCACCCGCCTCGCGCTTTCCGGCGGAGATCTCCTGGCCGCCACCAGCAATGGAGGCAAGCTGCTGAAAGCCGGGCAGCCCGGCAAGCAAGGCCGCTACATCAGTCCCGTCCACGACGCCTCCGCCTCCGCCCGCTGGGGCCGCATTGAGTGGCGCGGCTCCGGCTCTCTCACCTTCCGTACCCGTTCCGGGAACTCAGCCCGCCCCGATACGACGTGGAGCGATTGGTCCGCTCCGATTTCCGATCCCGCGAGCAACCAGATTCCGAGTCCTCCGGCGAGGTACATCCAGTGGCTTGCCGACCTTCCTGCCGGCGGCGCGGTCGATTCCGTCTCGCTCAGCTACCAGGCGCCAAACACGAAGCCAAACCTCCGCAGCATTCAGGTGACCCAGCAGTGGTCGCCCCTGCCGGCAAAGCTGGTCGCTTCGCCGCACGCTTCCATGTCCTACTCGGTCACCGTCACCGACACCGGCGAAGCCGCTCCGTCCACCAGCGCCGGAACGCCGACGCAGGTCGTCCCGCGCAGCGGCAAACCGCAGCTTCTCATTTCCTGGCAGGCCGACGACCCCGACGGCGATCAGCTTCTCTACCGGCTCGAATGCCGGGCGGAAGGCGAAAGCCGCTGGATCGAACTGCGCAAGGACATCTCCGAGAACACGATTCTCGAGGACGCCGAACGCTTTCCCGACGGGCGTTACCGCTTCCGGGTGACGGCATCCGACAGCCCTTCCAACCAGCCCGGAGAAACGAGATTCTCCGAGCTGGCCTCGCCTCCCGTTCTCATCGACCTGACGCCGCCGCGCGTCACCGCGCGCGCGGAGGGGCGCGTGGCGCTGATCGAGGCCGCCGATTCAGCCTCCCCTCTTCGCCGCGCCGAGGCTTCGGTGGACGGCGGCCCCTGGCTTCCGCTCGCCGCCGCCGACGGCGTCATCGACGGGCGAACCGAAACCTTCCGCTTCCAGCCGGAAGCCTCCGCCGGCGAATTGAGTATCGTAGTGCGTATCATCGATGCTGCTGGCAATGCGGGCCTCACGCGGCTGGTTCTCCGTTAGTCTGCTCCTTCTTTCGGCATGTGCTCGCCGCGAGAAGCCTCGTCTCGTTCCTCTGCCACATCAGTTGAGCCTCGCCGCCGCGCCCGACCTGCCGCATGAACCGTCTTTCGTCGAAATGGCCGAAGGCCGTTCCGGCCGGTTCATCGTTCGCCAGATCTTTGGCGAAGGAGCCGAACGATGGACAGGCCCCAATCCCGCGATGCGCTTCGATCTGCCGTCGCCGGGCGCATGGACTGCGGCCGTCCGGTTCCGCGCCGCCGAAAAGTCACTCAAGGAGACTGGCCCCATCACGATCCGTTTGTTCGTCAACGGCCGCGCCGTGGGGCAAACACGAGTGGCTAGTCCGGAAGTACGAACGTTCTCCGCCCCGGTCACGCTCGACCGTTCGGAAGCCGAGTTGTCCTTCATCGTCGACAAGCCGTGGAATTCTCCCGAGGACGGCGTGAATCTCGGCGTTGTTGTGCAGGCCATGGGGTTCAAACGGCGATGACCGGCGTTCTCTGGGGAGGACTGTGCGCCCATCTCCTGACTACCGGGCTCGGACTGCTGGTTCTGCATCCACTCCGCCTCCGATTGAATTGGGCGGAGCGTTGGGCGGGAGCGGCGGCATGTGGTCTCGCCCTGATGACCGGGCTGACGCACGCGCTCACCGCGACGGGCCTGTTCCGCCGCGGAGTCGTTCAGATCCTCGCCATCCTCGTCATCGGAGCGGCGCTCTATCTCGAACGGCGCACTGCCGAGCAAGCGCCCGGCGGGCCGCGGTGGGGCTGGCTTCCGGCGGCGCCGTTCCTCGTTTGGATTGTTCTGCAGGCGGTTGGCCCCGACACCACCCCTCCGGACCAGGACGCGGCGTTGACGGCGGCTCACCAGCTTGTCCTGGGTTTCGCGCCCGCTCCATGGGATATCGGCGCCGCCTATGCCGTGCCTTACATGCTCGGCAGGCACTCCGCGGTGGCGCTCTTCCACGCCTTGCTGCTCGCTCCATTGGTTGGAGCGGCTGGACGATTCGGGTGGCTGGCCATGCTGCTCATCGCCGCGAATCCTGCGATGTCGTCCCTCGGTTCGCGCGCCGGGACTGGCGTGGCGTTTTCACTGAGTGCGTTTGCCTGTGCCGGGATGGCGGTCATGGCTTTCATTGAACGAGACCGGCGCTACGTTCTTCCCTCGGCGCTCTCAGCCTTTTCCGCCTGGCTCAGTTGGCCCGGGCCGCTCCATGTCTTCCCGGGATTTGTTTTCCTCTTTTCGCCGTGGTGGCTGATCCCTTTCCTCGCATGTCTTTGTGCCTGGTGGGTGCGGCCTGTTCGCTCAGCGGCGCTGCTGCTCGGCGTCTTCGCCGCGATTACCGGATGGCCCCACGCGGCGAACCTGCTTGCGCCATCAGCGGCGCGCCGGGCGGAGCAAAAAGGCTTCATCGAGGCAAGGTTCCTTGAGGTGATTCCCGCCTCCGCGGTGGTTCTCACTGATGTCGCCATGCCCCGCGCCTGGGTCTCCCGGCGACTTGCTCCCGTCGAATGGCTCGAACACGCCCGCAGAGTCGCCGAGGCCAGGTGGGGCGTGCAGACGTTCCCCTACCGGGCTGACGGCCTCCACGAATTGAATCCAGGCGGCTTCCTTGGCGAAGTGTTGCTCTACCGGCAGGGCATGGAAATCCCCAGAAAGCCAAACTGGAAAGTTTGGCCTCCGGATGCGTTTGACGGCCTGCCGTTCACGGGCGCGACGGGGCCGTTGCGCATCGACATCGGTGACGGCCCGGTCGAGGTCGAACTCCGCGTGATCGGCGACCGTGGAGATCCCTGGATTCCGCCCGCGGGGCTCAGGCGGAACGTGATCCTTGAGTGGAAGCGCCGGGGCGTCACCCATGCGCTCTTGCGCGATCCGCTGTTGAGGAGCGAATTCACGAACTACGCCCCATACTGGGGAACTTCGCTGATCGGCGAAAGAGACGGAGCTTGGCTCTATGAACTCAAGTAACCGCCTCCCGCAGCTCGCCACCGCGGTCTTTCTCGCCTCCGCCTGGCTTTGGCATTTGGCTCGGGCGATGCGGTCCTCGGTGACCACGGACGAGGCCTTCACTGCAATCGACTTCGCGGGCAAGCCCTGGCTCGACATGCTCGCCTATTACGACGCCAACAATCACGTTCTCCACACGGTTCTCGTCAAGTTGTCGCTTGACACCTTCGGGTGGAACGCCGTCGCGCTCCGCCTTCCGTCGCTGCTGGCCGGGTTGCTTTACTCGGTCATGATCTGGCGCCTGGGCCGCAAGTGGTTTGGCGATTCGCTGCCGTTGATCGCCTTTTGCGCCGCCGCGGCCTGGGCGGCCCCCGTCGCGGAGTATTTCTCGCTTGCTCGCGGCTATTCTCTCGCGCTGGCGTTCTACTGCTGGGCGCTGGCAGAAGCCGAAGAACCCGGCGTCTCGCGATGGACGCGCGTCTCTTTGGCGCTCGGGCTGAGCGTCGCATCAAACCTCGTTTTCGCCGTTCCCTCAGCGGCTCTGGCGGCCGTTCTGCTGTTGCGCGCGCGTGACTGGCGTCACATCCGGCTGCTCACGGCGCCCGGGGCCGTCACCGCGCTGATCGTGCTCGCGCTCCCTCTCAGCCGCGCCGAGCCCGCGCATTTCTACTACGGCGCCCGGTCCTGGGCGGAAAGCCTGTTCTCCCTCTTCGTGTGGCCGGGGCTGCCAAACGCCAGCGCGGTTCTGGCGGTGGCGCTGCCGCTGTTGGCGCTCGCCGCCCTCGGCCGGCAAAGCTCCAGGCCCATCGCCTTCGTTACGCTCCTATCCGCCGCCCTGGTCGCGCTCATGGCCGCCGCGGGCGTCGCCTGGCCTCGCGGCAGGACAGGAGTCTACCTCTCGCTCCTGTTCCTCCTTGCAGCCCTTCGTTGGTTGCTGCATTGGAAGCCGCTATCGTGGATCGTCCTGTTGCTCGCGCCCGCTTCGTGGTTGGCTCTGCCGCTTCGTTTCCATCCGGAGTGGCCCGGCGACGCCAATTCCCGTGAGATCGTCCGGCGCATCGCCGCTCATGCTCCGTCAACCGGATCCGTCACAATCGCCGCTGATTTCCCGCTGAATTATGCCATCGCTTTCCACGCTCGCGAGCAGTTGAAGGATCGCGCGAGGGTTGTGCGATCCGATTTCCCCGGCGCCGCTCCGGCATACTGCGTGACGCAGGGTGCTGCGACGGAAGACAAGCAGGTTTTATTTCGGGATTCCGCTAATTCCACGACTCTGACGATGTGCGATCCGCGA
>CAYWST010000303.1:0-7275 GCA_964461075.1 uncultured Solibacteraceae bacterium
CGATGTAGTTGCCCAGGCTCTGGATGCTGCCGCTCACCACGCTGAACTGGTAGACCGCGGCGTAGCCGTGGGCATACTGGAAGTTGCAGCGGGCGATGATGTAGCCTTCGAAGTCCTTCGCGGCCGGGATGCCGTAGCTGCCGCCATTGGCGAGCGAAGCGGTGGCAACCATGCCTGCGGGGATGGACTCGGTGGTGACAGGAGCAGGAGCGGCGCCGGAAGCGCCGGTCTTGCCGTAGTACTCGATCGTGCAGGTACCGCTCTGGGGAACGGTGCCGAAGCGGTCAGCCGAGGTGTTGGCGATCGCCATGCCCGTGTCGAAGCCACCCTGGTTGGTCACGTAGGGGAACAACAGGTTGGTGCGGCAGGGGTTGATGTTGAAGCTCACCACGTCAGCCGGATCGGAGACGAAGCGCGGCGCCGGGCCGGTGATGGCCGTGAACGTGGTGGTCAGCGGCGCGTAGCTGCCGGCCACCGTCACAGTACCCGTACCCGGAGGTCCGGCGATACCGCCCGAAATCGGGCCCCAACGGAGGTTGACCGGGATGGTGATGTCGGCCTGGTTGGTCGGATTCGATGCGGTCATCTCAAACACGATGGTGGCTGTGCCGCCGGTCGGAGTGATGTTGATCGTCGAGCCGCTCAGCAGAGCCTCGGAGCAGTTCGTGCCTGTCGAGTCGAAGCACTGGACGTAGGTCACGGTGTCGCCCGTGGAGAACGTCAACGTCCGCGAGAAGCGGAGCAGCACGTTCGACGGGATCCCGGTGAAGGTCGCCATCAGGCGGGTCGGCTGCGTGGCGCGGCCGGCCGTACTGCTGATCACGCCGTCCAGGTTGTTGTTGGCGTACATGTGCTCGGTGTTGTAGATCGTCGTGAGATCCGACTGATCCACGCTGCCCGGGCTCGTGTACAGAGGTGCATGCCGGAAGGCGGTCGGGAACCTTTCGCGGAACCGCAGCCTGAACGACCGGTATGTAGCCAGACCGGATTCGCTGGGCTCGCACTGCAGGTAGGAAGCGCCGTTGTCCTGCGAACCGAAGTTCAGTCCGCGCTGAATGTAGGCGACAACCAACTGCGAGTTCGAAAGGTTCGGAGCGGCCGTACCGGAGATCGAAATGAACATCTGGACCGCGCTGGGCAGCAAGGTGCTGCCGAGGCCCAGGCCGTTTGCGTTCGCCCGGACGTTGACGATCCGGAGGGTGCGAACCGGCGTGGTGCCGGGAGCGTCGAACGGAACGCCGGTCCAAATAACGGAGTTATTCGAGATCAGGCGGCCCTGGAAGATGTTCACGCCAGTGCCCGGAAGGGCATTGACGGCGCTCTTGTAGCCAAACTGGGAACCGGCGCCGGAAGCATATGCCTGGCAAAGGGTGTTCGCCGGGCAGGTCTTGGAGGCGGAGGTGTTCGACTTGATCGGGTCGTCGATGATCAACAGGGCTTCGAGAGCCGTGTTGTCATTGGCGACGGTGCGGCGGCTGGTGACGTTGGTGTTCAGGAAGATCTGAACGTTGATAGTGTCCAGCAGGGCGTTATCGGCCTTGGGGTCGCCGCCCTTGCACTCGATCACAACCTGACCGACTTCTTCAGCGACGCCTTCCGAACGAACGTTCGGCACGTTCGACGTGTAGGCTGTACATGTTGCCGTTGCCGCTCCGGCTACCGTGGTGAAGGCCACCACGAGCGCCAAAAGCAGGAACGCTTTGCGAAAACTAACCATTACCTTCTCCTTGTGAAGATGCGGATTTGAATCGATGAAAGGTCTCTAGAACCTGAGCCTCAGTGGAAGAAGGGATTTCGGGGATTCTCTCCCTCGGCCCCCTAAAAACGGCGATCGGCAGGCCTGGTGAGCCTGCTTTTTCATGGCCGCTTCGAAGCGCCGATCTTCCTTGGTGGATCCCCATGTAGATCGTAATTTTCTCTTCTCTGTGCCCGCAGGATTCCAGCCGGCATGAATGCCGATTCTAGCCGGACGCAGTCACATCACTCATATCATCCCCGGAACCCGCCAGTCAAGGCAGATCCTTTCAAAAAGAACCTACCCTGCCACGGCAGCGCCAGGGACCGGCTGTCTTCCCTACTCCTCGAATTAGATCATGGGAACTACTAGCAGGTCAAGCATTTCTAGCTGCCCGCCACCCATCGGCGGATAGGTATTTCAGCAGATCTCCCTATCTGATTCAAGTATTCGCCTGATCCGCTGCCTCAACGGATCGGCAAAGCAACCGGCAGGGATGCCGATTCGCCCTGTTTCAAGACGAGTGAAACGGCAAGCCCGGGCGCCTGCGCCGCCGGGACGGCGACGCGCACCCGATAGACTCCCGGCTGCCCTTCCACCCATTCGACAGCGGTCACTGAAACAGGCCGCCCGTCGAGTTCCGCTACAACCGGAATCGCCGCCTGCGGCCCGCTGAGATCGCCCAAGCCCGTGGCAAAGACCAGGACTTCTCCGCCCCGAACCGCAGGCGCTGCGCTCGACACCGGACTGCCGCCGAGGTCGGTAATCACCGGCTGCCCGAAATCGTTCTGGAAGATCGCCGGCGCCGCGGGCAACACCTCGACCTCGAACTCCGCCCTCCCTAGAGAGTTCTCGATCGTGGCCGGATGCCTTCCGGGAGGAATCGAAGGAGGCAGCCAAACGCTGACGCGGAATGGCGTCGGCAGCACGGGAGGCAGCGGGATTCCCGAGACCGTCACCGACACGAATCCATCCGGCGACTGGAGGCCGGAGCCGAAAATGGACATCAGGCTGCCGGGCGCGAGCTGCGGCTGGAAGTTGGCCGCGTTCAACGGCGGCAGATCCCGATCGACCTCGACGCGCTGGAACGCCACGCTCCACTGCGGCGCGCTTTGAATGCGCACCGCCGCCGCATTCCGGCCCAGCAGTTTTCCGGATCCGGCGTTCAGGCCGGCCGAACCGGCGGAAAGCGCAAAATCGCCTGTCGCGGCGACGTTCACCTGATATCGAGAGGCCGGCGCGTCGCAGGCCGCGTACCACCAGCTCTTCGGCGTTCGCCCCGCCGCCGTCGCGGGCTGGTCCAGCCAGAACTGCGCGGCGGAGCAGGCGCCCTGCTCCGCGACCGTGTCGAACGGAGCGTTGGCGTGCACGTAGAAAAAGTTGGGTCCCGGCGGCCGCCGCTGGAGCCGCGCCACCGTCACAAGCGTTCCACGCCAGACGCGGCCTCCGGC
The DNA here is from genome assembly GCA_964461075.1 of uncultured Solibacteraceae bacterium. GTDB lineage: Bacteria > Acidobacteriota > Terriglobia > Bryobacterales > Bryobacteraceae > JACADU01. The sequence goes on from CAYWST010000303.1 coordinate 3,187, forward strand.
GTTGAAATCCGTCAGAAAATCGTTCAGGCTGCTCCGGCCGAAGAATGGCGACGGGTCGAACGACAGGACCCCGCCGTTCTCGGCGATCCCGCGGGCGACGATGTAATGCATCCCGGCGGGCTCCCCGCCGGCGGTCATCCGGAGCCCGATCAGAACGGGGTCGCCCTGGGCCAGCCAGTCGCGGATCGTCTCGAACCGCGCCTCGCCAAACTCGAACACCGCCCCGGGGCTCGCGAAGGCTGGAACCCGCGCAAGATTCGCCACTGGATATGGGCTGTCAGGAGGCGCAAGGAAACCGTCGCACTCCGGCGCGCACAAGTCCCGCAGAAATAGGTTGAGAGCCAGCGGATCGGCCAGCCCGTTCGGAGCGGGCAGCGCCCCGTTGTCCTGGTAAAACCTGAGAATATTCGCGGCCGCTGCCAGGAGCGATCCGTGCTCGCGAATGGTCGCCGTCGAGTTCCCGAGCGGCAGATTCACATCTTGCGACAAACCCGGGAATGAGGGCAGCACGGCGTTGGCTCCCTGCGCCCTGAAGGTAACAACCTGGCGCGCCGCGGTGGCAGTGGCGAGCGCGACGCCCTGCGCCTCGGGCAATCTCATCCACGCGGAGGCTTCCCCCGATGCGTTGGTGAGCCGGTCCGCCTTTTCGAGGACCACGCCGGGCGCGGGCTGGAACGCCACCTCCGCTCCCGCGATGGGCGAGCCCGCTCCGTCTCGCAGTTGGATTCTGAGCGGCAGAGGCAGCAGCGCGCCGGGAGGGCCCGTCTGCAGGTCTCCTGACAGCTTAACCAGCTTCGGATCGGCTTCCGCCAAGGAACGGATCCGGTAGGAGCCTTCGGCGCGCGATCCCTCCGGGCCATCGGCTACAACGCGCACCGTCGCGGCGGAAGCAGAACCCGATATCGGGATCTCCCACGCAAACGCCCCATTGGCCGCCACCGCCTCAAAGGCAGGCTCGGAACCCGACGTCACACGAATCGCCGCGCCATCCGGGAATCCGCCCACTGCGATTCGTACCCGCGATCCCGCCGTGACGGTACCGGGCGTCACCACGACTCTGGGCTGCCTCGGCTCTACCGCGACGCTTACCTCGGCGCCGGGCGCTTGGGTCAGAACGCCTCCCTCGAATGTTTGCTTCTTCACCCCGTCGGTGATGACCTCGTCGGAAAGCGGAAGGCCGAGATGACCGCGCGTTCCGTTCAGGTCGAGGTAGGCCGCCAGCAAAGGCTGGGTGACGGCGTGGGCCTTCAAATCCTCACCCGAAGCGGCCAGCAGCCCGGAGACGAACGACTGCTGAATGGAGAGCGCGCCGGTGAAGGTCATCCCTTGCGACGCATCGCCCACTGGAGAACCCAGCGCGCCCGTTTCGTATCCCATCAACGCCCATTTCTCCAGCAGCGGGCTCTGCACCACCCGGACGGGCCGGCCGGCCAGCGCGTAGCGGCCCGAAAAGTTCTGTCTGCCGCCTGCTGTTTCCTCCATTGAAGGGTAACCGAGCACGCCCGTGAGCCCGCCCAACGCATTCAGGCGGCCGAGAATTTCACCCTTCACCAGAAAGGCTGTCGCGCCCGGATCCGGCGCGGCGATCAGGTAAGGCGCGCCCGTGGCCGCATCCTGAAACTCCTGATAGTAGCCCGCGCCGCGGCGCTGCACCGGTTCCGCCGTGGGAATCCTCACATTGATCCGGTTCCGGCGGATCGCTTCCTGAAACGCCTGTGCAATGGCCGGCGTCGGCGCCCCTTCCCCCGCCTCGCAGCATTGGCTGGCTACCGAGATCGTCACCGGAGCGCTGCGTTTGCCTTCGGAGATCGCCGTCACCGTGGCGACTCCCGAGCCCACGGCCCGCAGCGTCGCTCTCGCCCCGGCAGCCTCAACGGCGACGATCCGGCCGTTGGACGTGATCCAGTTGACCGTCCGGTCCGTCAATTCGTTCGTAAATGCATCCACCAACCGCGCTCTCACCGCGATCGATTCCCCGCGGCGCAAACGAATCGTCGTAGAAGTATTGACGCCCTCGATGGTCACTACTTGCACCGGTAGCAGCACCACCGGCCGTTCACCCAACCGGTATTCCACGGTCCCGCCCTCAAACGACTGGCGGAACTTGCCATCGGGCAGCGAGCGGACGGTTTCAAGCGGGAATCCGAGATTGCCCGCCGGACCGCCGTATTCCTGGTAGAACTGCGCCACCGGCGACGTCACAGCGATATACCGCTCATTGGCTGTGCCCGTGCTGAACCTGAAGAGATAGGCGGACTGATACTGCTGCCAGTCGGCCGCAGTCCCGGAAACCGGCGAGTTCAGCGTCGCTTCATTGGTCACCGGCGGACCGTAGCCGGAGAGATCACCGCCCGCCCTCCATTGCGTGAAGAATCCGCCCTTCACCATGAACTCCCCGCCCGCGGAGCCGTCCGCCGCCGGAAGCACGGAGAAAAGGGCGTAGTTCTTGTCGAAGAATTGGTAATAGCAGATGGAATTGCCGCACGACCCCGATTGCGTGTCGCCTCTCGGGAATCCCGTCGTGTTCATGTTGCCCAGCGCTTGGGGCGACCCGTTGTTCGCGCTCGCAACATAGGAGTACAGCGGCGCAATGATCTGGTAGACGTCCCCGCCGGTGATCTCTCCCCCCGGACCGTAGCTCAGTCCGGCGTTGGCATCCGCTTTCACAAGCGCATGCCGGACGGCCGGCCCGGCGAGCGCGTCGGGGAACACTTGGATCAATCCGGCGGCCCCCAGCTTCTGAACATGGGTCGACGGCGGCAGGCTGACGAGCGTGTTGAAACCGTTTCTCAGGTAGGCCCCGAGAAAACGTCCGTAAATGAATGAGTTGGGAGACTGCGACCCGACTTCAACCGGCTCCTGCCCAAACTGGGCGACAGGCGCCGCCAAACTGAATCCGAGAACGAGCGCAGCCGTGCGCATAGGTGTCAAGTGAGGCAAGGTTTATCGTAATGGAAACCCGCCCCGGATGGGGGAAGTTGCTCCCTTACTCCCGGATCAGCCGCTGCAGGCGCTTCATGTTGGTGAGAAGTTCTTCCGACGCCTCCGCCAGGTTGTTGGTGTCGTAGATCACGCGCGGCGTGATGAAGATCAGAAGTTCGGTCCGCTCCTTGTTCGTCGATTTCGAACCGAAGGCGTAGCCGAGCACCGGCACGCGGTGAAGGAACGGGACGCCCGCGCTGGAACTCCCGCTGGTTTCGCTGATGATCCCGCCGATCGCGATCAGGTCTCCATCCTGCACGGTGACCTGAGTATTCACGGAGCGGTTGGAGAAGCTGGGCGATTGAATGCCTCCGGGATCGGGCGCCTGCGGCGAACTGACCTCCTGGTTGATCTGCAGCGTCACGATGCCGGAGGGATTCACCCGGGCGGTGATGTTGAGCGTGACACCGGTGCGGCGATTGTTGATGGTGTTGGCGAACAGCGAACTGCCCCCCTGCTGGGCGTCGGTCACCGCCTGCGAGGAGAGGGTTGGCACGTCCACGCCCACGTTGATGGAGGCGGGAATGGAGTCGGTGGCGATCACGCTCGGATTGGAGATGACTTTCGTCTGCGTGGCGATCTCGCGCGTGTTCAATAGCGCCAGCAGTTCTCTGCTCTGTCCCACCAGCGTGCCGGTGGAGAACAGCAGCCCCGCGGCGCCGGAGGTTGAGCCCTTGGCCTCGCGCCCCGGGTTGGTCCCGCCGCCGGTGGTCGCGCCCTTTTCCTGGAGAAAGGTTGTCAAGCCCCAGGAGAACGCGCCCGTGAGGCGGACCTCGTAAATGCGCGCCTCGATGAGCACCTGGCGCGGCGGGATATCCAGCTCGCGCAGGAGGCGCAGGATCGATTCGTATTCCTCCGGAGTCGCCAGAATCAGCAGCGAGTTGTCTGTCGGATTGGGTACCACGCGAGGCCCCTGGTAAACGGGCGCCTGCTGCTGCTGGCCGCCGCCCAGGAATTGTCCTGTCTGGTCGCCCGTGCCCGCAGCCCCCGCAATCTGAGCGTTGTTCATGGCTGAACCGCCCATCCGGTATCCGGTCCCGAGACCGCCCATCATGCCGTAGCCGCCCATCATGCCGTAACCGCCCATCATCCCCATGCCGGGATAGC
>CAYWST010000304.1:0-7266 GCA_964461075.1 uncultured Solibacteraceae bacterium
GTGAAGAACAGGGAGCGTCTGATCATCTCGGTCACGCTGCTGCAACGTTCGGTGTCGGTGGAGATCGAGAGGTGCTGGGTGCGGCCACTGTCCACGTTCCGGAAGAGCGTGGATGGGGGCGAGTACCCCACGCTGGCGAAAGCGGTGTGAGACTCAGGATCGAGGCAACCGCGGGTCCACTGCACGCGGCAGCCATCAGAGCGCTGCCCTATGCGATCTCGTGCGGCCTGCACGGACTGATCATCGGCATGGCGCTGCACATGCCCGGCGATTTTAGGAGTCCGCTCGAAGCGGCGCGTGCGAAAAGTATGCTCTCGCGGGAACTCGAGCGAGCGCCGGTAAAGGTGATCTGGCTTCCGAGGCGCGCCGAACTCCCGACGGTCTCACCGGGAACGCGGGAGAGGCTCATACTGCCTTTCGCGGCGGATCGGCAGCCTCACACAATCATCACGACGAAAAAGGCAAAGAGGGATCAGTTCATCTGGGTGGAGGAGCCGAAGGTGGCGCAACAACAACCTCTCCCGAGCGAGAACCTGATCGCCGTGGGGCCGCGGCTCGATTTCGAACCGCCGCCGCCGAAGAAGGAGTTGAGGAAGTTCAACGCGCCGGCGGAGAAGCGACCAGATAAGAAGGAAGACGCGATCAACGATTTACAGGAGGAGATCCTGCGGGCCAAGGCGGTTCCGGACGCCACGGCGCCATCCTATCTGGCATCGGCGAAGGCGAAGGCTCCGCTGCGGCAATTCAACGCGCCGGCGGAGCCGAAGAGGGGGAACGGCAGAGGCATCGAACTGGCGGCGCCGGAGGAAGCCACGCAGGGTTTGGCCGCCATCACGGGGACGCGAGTGAATCTGGCGATTCTGTCCACGAATCCCGCGAGCACGGGTCCGCCCGAGGAGCCCCAGGGAAACCGCGCAGGCGCAATCAGCATTGGGGGGCAGCCGAACGGGCAGGGGAGAGGCCAGGCGGGTGGGGTAGGCGGCGCAGTGGTTCCAGGTCTGGCGGTGCGCAGCGGCGAGGCAAGCCCGTCAGGGACTGCGCCGCCCGTAGCGGCGCCCAAGCCTGGGCCGGTCGGGTCAGTGGTTTCGACATTGCCTCCGGCTGCGAATACGGTCAGCATTGCGCTTGCCCTCTGGCCGAATGCCAGACGCGTCCCGGCGCCGGTGGAGGCGATGTTTCGGGACCGGCCTGTGTTTACGACCTTGATGCAGTCGCCGAATGGCACACCAGACTGGGTGATTTGGTTTTCCGATCTTGTGGCAGTCCCCTATGGGACCAGAATCTTCATGCGCCCGCCCGTGCCCCGGGTGGTCTTCTGGCAGATCCCGAACGAGGCGGCGGCCAGGCTGCCGGAGTTTGTCTGGGTGTCCGGGCGGTTGAGGCGCGATGGTAAGCTGGCGGTGACAGGCACGACCCCTCCGATTCCGCCGCCTGCAGCCGCCCCGCTGTTTGACGCGCTCAGCGGCTGGCTGTTTACTCCTGCGGTCAGGAACGGCGAGGCGGTGGATGTTGAGGTCCTGATCGGGATTGCGCCATTCAAAAGGCGCTGACACAATGATGCAGCTTCCAATATGATTTGTAGTGGAATCACTTTGACAAGCACTTTTATGCAAAGATTCACCGCTCTCTTCGCGTGCCTGACAATGCTCTCGAATGGTCTTGGGGCGCAAGTAGTTCCCGCGCAGCAGACTCCCTCGCAGGCCGCGCCTCCAGGCCAGGTCCCTGTTCAACCTCCGGTTCAACCGGTCACCTCCCAGCCAGCGCAGATCCCAGCCGCGGCTGAGTCGCTCAGGCCGACCTACGTTCTCGGTCCCGGCGACATGGTGCAGGTCCGCGTGATCGAGGTGGAGGAGATCGGCGACCGGCCGTTTCGCGTCGAGACCAATGGCGAAATCAATCTGCCGCTCATCGGCCCGATTCGAGCCGCGGGTCTGACCGTGGATCAACTGCAGGCGGAGATCAACCAGAGACTGAGAAAGTTTGTGGTGAACCCGCAGGCGACGGTGATTCCGGTGCAGTTCCGGAGCGACCCGGCGTTCTTCATCGGCGCATTCAGGGCGCCAGGCATCTACCCGCTGCAGGGCCGCAGAACATTGATGGAGATGCTGACGATCGTGGGCGGCTTGGCGCCCGACGCGAGCAGAAGGATCAAATTGGCGCGGCGCAAGGAAATGGGACCGATTCCGCTGCCAAATGCGGTTCAGGATCCCGAGGGGAAAGGGATGGTGGTGGAGATCGCCCTGACGGCGCTGACAAAAGAGATCAATCCCGTCGAGGACATTCCACTCCTTCCCTATGACGTGCTCACGGCGGAGAAGGCGGGCCTGGTCTATCTGAGTGGCCAGGTGGTAAGGCCAGGCGGCTACGAGATGGGGGACAAAGAGTCGCTGGGGCTGATTCAAGTGCTGAGTCTAGCCGGCGGTCCCACGCCGGACGCCAAACTGAAGGAGGCGTATATCCTCCGGCCGATTTCGAACACGGCACAGAGGGCAGGGATCAAGGTGAACCTTCAGGATGTCGCGGCGGGGAGAGGACAGGATATCAAGTTGATGGCCAACGACGTTCTATACATTCCGCGCAACAATACCAGGATCGCGATGTCGCGCGTGTTGCTGATCGCGATCCCGCTGATTCCAACGCTGATTCTGATTGGCGCGCGGTAAGTTCAGCGGAGGCTGAGCGTCTTCGACTCCGAATTCCCGATAGAGTTGGCCACGGTAACGGCCACTGACTGCAGCGAGGAAACCGGGGCAACAGCTTCCGGCGTGCGGTCGCTTGTCGAGAGCAGGAATTGAACGTCGATGACGAACTGCCCGCCGAAGTTGGCCGAGGCTGGGGAATTGAACCAGACTGCAGAGGCGCCCGCAAGGTCGAAGGTGAAGTTGAGGTTGCTGACGTTGAAGCCGGGGACGGCCTCGAATTTGAGATCTACCTTGCTCAAGGAGCGGGTGGTAGTGTAGCCGGAGATTCGCAGGGTGAGAGAGGCGGCGGAGCGTTCCGCGACCTGGACACCGAGGAGAACGGGCGCGGAAGCGGGCAGAGTGGTCCGCAGCGTTTTCGGAGAGACCGGTGTCAGGCTGAGACCGCCCTCCGTGCGGAATGAGGGAGTGAAGGTGATGGTGCCGGCGACGCTGCCCGTCTGGTAGCTCACTTCAGTGACACCGCCGGGGAAGAGGGCCGCGGTCGTGTTGGCGGGGATCGTGAATTCGACAGTCCGGGCGCCGTTGGAAAAGAGGACGGAAGGATCGTTGCCGTATTCGGAGGACCTGGAGAGGGTGATGGTTCCAGACAGGGGTAGCGTGTAGGGGGCGGAGAGGCTGAGGGAAATCCGAGGCTGTTGGAGGGGTGCGACTTGGGCCGGTCCGTTGATTGCGTAGTCCGGCAGCGGGACGGGCTCTTCGCCGAAGCCGCTGAGAACGAAGGGGACGCCCTCGATGCGGAGAGTTGCCGCCGCCTGGCCGACGGTGTTGGGCAGGAACTGGACGGAGAAGCGGAGTTGTCCGCCGCGCGGGATCTGGGTTGGGAAGGGCGGGAGACCGGTCAGCGAGAAGACGCCACGGCTATCGGAGGCGACACCAATTGCGTTGATGGTTGCCGGCGAAGTTCCGAGGTTGTCGACAATGACATCGACCTTGGAGGAGAGCCCCACCCGGACAACGGGCAGGTTAATGAGCCCTTGCGGCAGCAGGGTGACGGGAGCGGTGTCCGGCGTCGGCTGGAATGAATAGCCGAGCAGGGAGCCGAGGGCCTCGCCGGAAAGTTCAAAGGTGTCGTTGCCGATCCGCAAACGGCCGCTTTGCCGGCCCAATTCGACGGGCTGATAGAAGACGGTGAAAGTCTCGGAGACGCCTGGAGCAATCGTGAGCGGGAAGAAGGGGGTGTTGGTCAATCCGAATGGCGGACCGCTGACACTGATTCCGTTGAGGAGCAGGTCGACCTTGCTGGTATTCCTGAAGCGCAACTGGATCTGCGACCTGGAGCCGAGGGCGGCTGGCGGGAGGGTGAGAGTCTGTCCGGGATTAACCGGGACGGGAGCGCCTTGGTCGGGGACGATTTCGTAACCGAGGAAGGAGGTGACGGCCTCACCCTTGAGGTTGTAAGTCTGGACTATCCCGCCATCGAGGGTGACGGTCAATTGACCTTCATCGGCGCCGGCCTGCCTGGGCCGGTAGAGGATGCCAAATTGCAGGGAGCTTCCGGTTGCGATGTTGGCCGGAAGAATCGGCACACTGGCAAGGCTGTAGGAAGCTCCGCTGACGCTGATGGACTCGATGCGACCCGAACCGCTGCCCGTATTGAGCAGGGCGATGGTGGAACTGGCCTGCGAATTGACGACGGTAGCGGGGAAGGAGATAGTTCCGCCCGGGGCGAGCCCAACGGCGTTGCCATCGGTCTGGAAAAGATACTGAAGACCGATGACGGGAACGCCGCCCGCGAGCCCGAGCGAGATGAGGCCCGTCCGGGGGGAACTGGGCAGTGCTCCGGGTGCGGCCGGCGGCGCCGCTTCAGAGAAGCTGAGGTCGAACGAGGCCAGCGCCTGCTCGACTGAAGAGGGTTTGAAGGTGACCGCAATGGTGGCGCTCTGATTCGGGGCTAGAGGGAAGCTCGGATCATATCCATCAAAGGCGACGCTGAAATCGGGGGAACCGAGGTGCTTTGGAGGCCCTGTGAAGGTGAGCTCGGTGGAGCCAATGTAGGTGACGATGACTTTGAGGTCACGGGTGACGCCGGGTGCGGGAGACACGACCGAGATGGTGGATCCGTTGGTGACCGACGAGACATTATTTCCAAACTGGACGCGGAGCAGGACCTGGGATTGAGCCAGCGGAGCGAACCCAAGAAAAGGCAGGGTCAATACAATCGTGCAGAGGAGGCGGTTCATTATTCAAGGCCCTCCGGAACGAAGAAGACCTGCAGGCCGCGCGAGACATCGACAATCCAGGCCGGTTCGCCCGGGCGCAGGCGCGACTTGAGCAGCCATCGCTGCCTCGAGACCGGGATCAGGACCGACTCGTCAAGGCCGGTTTCCAACTCCGTTTCGATCCGGCCAGTGGTGGTGTCAGCCGCGTACAACTTCCGGCTTGACCGATCGGAGATGAGAAGCGTGGTTGTGCCCGGAACCAGCGCAATCGCCTGGACGGTGGAGAGTTTTGTAGGGTCGATGAGCAGGGGAGAGATGACGAGTTTGAGGTCTGGCCTCAGAGCGAGTCTAGCGATGAGACCACCTTCTCCGGCGACTGCCCAAAGGCCACCTAAGCCGTCAGGGAGGAACCGGTAGGCCTCACCGCAGAGTGGAATGGTCGCCCCCTGGCGCTCCACGAGGAAAAGGCCTTGACCCGTGATGGCCAGGAGGCGGTCACCCTGAATGACGAAGTCCGAGAGTCTACCGGCGGATTGATCGAGGGTGTATTCGGGCAGCCCTTGGGCGATTAAGCCAGAAGACACTCTGGCATAGGAAGTGAATTCGCGACGGGTTGCGTCGTAGGCGAACAGGCGCTCCGAATCGGGAGACCAGCGAACGACAGCATCCACTGGAACTGGAAGTTCAAACGATTCCGGGGAGTCGCTGAGTTCGACCCAGAGAATACGGTCCTGTTCATCCATGGCGACGGCGCGAAGGCTATCGGGTGAAAGGACCGCCCATCGAAGTCCATGCACAGCGGAGGGGGCGAGCACGGCTGCACCCGGATAGCCGTTGATGAAACGGATCGACCGGGTCGGCGGATCATAGATCCCGCCGGAAGTGGGGCGAAGCCAGTTCCCTGTCTGGCCATGGGCGGAGCAGGCCAAGGCGGCAGCTATGAGGATGGAGCGCCAGCGTGCCATTAGCGGGGACCTCCGACCGAAATCGCGCCCGGGGACAGCGTGATCGTGGGATTTGCTGAAGAGCCAGTGGAGGAATCTCGAGTTCCGTAGTACCAACCGAGAGCGCCTCCCGCGCCTACGGCGCCGATGACCGCCCACCACTTCCAGTTCTGATACCACGGTTTGGGGGTTGGAGCGGGGCCGGCGATGAGGACCTTCGGATCGTTGGTTTGACGGATTGCGGCGGTCGCTTTCTGGCCCTGGTATGTCACCTCTACGCGGATCACGAAGCCGCCAGGGAGGGTGTTGGGGGTAAAGTCAGCGACAGCCTGGCCGCGCGGATCGCTGCGGGTGGTGAAACGGTTGGTCCCGTTTGCGAAGACGCCACCAGGGCCCGATTCCGGCGCCAGGAAAACCGCTTCTGCGCCCTCGACGGGGTTGCCGAGGTAATCGAGGACTTCGACCGCCGGGATCACCGCGGTTCGCATCGCAAGGCTGTTGATGGCGCCGTCTCCCGAGAGAATCCGAAGTGTGATTCCCTTTCTTTCAGGGTCCCGGGAGGCAGGAGGCTGCTCGGAGAAGGTAGGTGACGGGAAGACGGCGAGGATGGCCAGAAGCGTGGCGAGGTAAGGATATGACTTCAAAGATGATCTCCTGGTCTATTCCGGATCGTGACTCATGCAAGCCGATTTGGACCTAATCTACGAACCGGACAAGCCTCATGTTAACCCAAGCGGGGTGGCCCCGAGAATGGCCAGAATGGCTTGGCGCAGGCGCGTTTTCACGGGTGGACTCACCGATTTGTAGACTGCAGGGCACATAAGCGTTGAGAGCGAACGGTGGGGTGCATCATGGTCACGGGAGGCGCTGGTTTGATCTGAAGCCATTCGCTCGACCGGATCCTGAACGGCGGGGCCGCCTTGACTGTGGTTGACAATTTCCGGGGCCATATCGCCTGCAGTCCTTAGGAGTTGATCGATGCCGGCATCCGCACCATTCAGCGAAGCAGCCACGCAGGCATTTTTGGATTCTATACGGCACAGGGGGATCTGGAAGTTCTTCTTCGTGTCGTCGAGTAGCGTATCTGGCTGGAATCCATAGGCGCTTCGAGCGTAGGAATCGAGTAGAACGATAGCCCATCAGCGCGAAATCAGCGCCGAAGCCATGCGGAGTGTAACCCGGTTCGGTCTGTCCGCACCTTTACGGAATCCGGTTCATCGCGATACGGTCCTTCATAGTTTAACGGAAAGCGTGCAAACTCTCGAAAGGGCCTTTGGCGTGGAGACCTGGCTCGGTTTGGGTCAAGTCATGACGGGCGGTTTTCACTCACTAATGCTGCGGCAGAGAAAGCGCTCAGGGTTCTCGGCAACATTCCGCGGACCCGGTTCGAGGAAGACGTTCGAGTCTTCGCGGAATGGCTCAAGAAACAGCCCCGCAAGTAGTGCGGCTGCATCCCATGGC
>CAYWST010000305.1:0-7243 GCA_964461075.1 uncultured Solibacteraceae bacterium
CCGGAGGCGCGGCGGCCATCTGCTCTTGCAACACCTTGTTGGCGACGTCGCCCAACAGCAACGGAAAATCGCTGGTGCTGTGGAGGGCGCGGTCCACGATGGCGGCGTCCGACAGCCCAATGGTCTCAATGCCACGCAGCCGCAGGAATTCCTCGGCCTGCCGGACCATGCTGCGGCCAATGAAGGGTCGCGCCGCTTCGCCCGCCTTGTGCGCCGGGTTGATCCTCATATAGATCGCGTCGGCCATGGCGGCGCGCAGGAACATGGGATCGTCGTACCCGTTTGCCGTGGCGGCGGGCTGAGCCGTCCGGATCGGAGGACCGGCGCGAAGTTTCAGCGCCTCGAACGCCTCGGCGCGCGCCTGGTCCAGAGTCAGGTTGCGGGCGATCATGTCGTCGGCTTGAAGACCGGCGATCTGTGCGATCACCCGGATTTCGTTTTCGTGGGTCTGCTCCATCGTTGCTCCTCTCACCTTCGCGGCGGGGTCGGCCCCAATCGCCACGAGGGAAATCTCTTTGCCGGTCCAGGCAGTCGCCACAATCGTGCGCATGCCCGTGGCCGGATCCTTTTCCACGCGCCGCTGGTTCACCACATAGCCGACCGAAATCGACCGGATGATGCCGTCGCGAATGTCATTGAGAAGTGCCGCCGCGCGCTCGCTGAATCGCAGGACGGCGATGCCGCGCTCTCCGTCCACCTGAGCGCTTTCCACCACGCCGAGAATGCTGTTGACATCCATGCGGTCGTGAGAGTTGAGCACCGGGCCGCCGATCAACTGCGAGAGATCAACGGCTGCGGGCGACAGGTCGAGGCGCTCCTGGTATGGGCCTTCGAGATCGAATCGCCGCACAGGCGCGGTCGTGGCGAAGACCACTTCCACGGTGCGGCGTTCGGGATCGAACGTGGCGGGCTGAAGCGTAGCAGTACGGGTAAAGAGTTCTTCCATTTGCCTCCTTTTGTAGGTTTGAGGCCAGCTATCTACGGAAATTCCGCAGATGCGGGCAGACTGCATCTGAGGAATTTCCTTAGATCGCGGCCGGGTTGCCTTGCTGCGTGACCTTGCGAGGGTCGGAATCCAACACGATGCCGGCGGCGTCGGCCGCGGCGTTGCCTGCTGCTATTTGCGCGTCCACTTCTGCCAGGTCGTAGCCGAGCGACGCCACTGCCATTTCGCGCGACATGAGCCCGGCGCGGATCGCCCGCACCATGGCGTCCACCTCGCGTTGCGGATCGGTCATTTGCATGGCGGGCGGCGCCCAGGAGATGTTGTCCAAGTACTCCTGAACGCCTTCGTCGAATGAAGGGAGCGCCCCGCGAAGGACTTCGAGTTCGACCCAGCGCTGAAACACCGGGCGGCAGAGCATATGGATGAACTGCCATTGCAGGGCGTCGATGTACTTACGGAACTCGATCAGCCCCACGCGCGCCGAGCTGTAGCTGGTGTCGGAGAGGTCGCCGGTGACCACGTTGTAGGGCAGTCCGAGACCGCTGGCGATGAGCCGCAGTTGGGTCTTGGCGAAGTCCGCGTAGCCAGCCGTTTCGGGAGGGTCGGAAAACTCCAAGGACTCACCCGGCGAAAGACGCTGGATGGTGCCCGGCTCCAGGCTGGCGGTCCATGCGCCGTCCTCAGCGCGGCTCGCACCAAGGGGATTCTCGTTCGGCGTCGTGATGAACCCGGTGAGCAACGCGCCGGTCTTCTGCTTCACGAGCGTTGCGCGGTCGAACTGGTCCAGGTCATTCAGCCGCCCGAGGATCGCCATCAATTCCGTTACGCCGCGAAGCTGGCCGGGCGTCTTGGGCCGGAAGATGTGCAACATCTCGGACGCCGGGATGCGGAGGCTCCGTGGGAAGCGTCCAGGCTGCCCCGGATGCCACTCGTACACGTAGTAGGCCGAGCGGCGCGAGCCCTCGAACTCGATTCCGGCGATCACGTTGTCGCGCGTGATCGTGGCGTCGATGAACTCGGGTGGCAGCAGTTGCAGCCGCAGCGTGCCGTCACTGCCCGTGAGCATCCGGACGAAAACCTCGCCGTCGACGAACATTGACCTGGCGGCGAGGGCTTGCTGCCCATACCAATTGAGCAACCCATCGGCATCGGAGATCTCAGCCCATCGATTCCACCGCTTGAGGAGAAGGCTCTTGAGCGCTGCATCTCCAATCTTGGGCAGCAGTGTGATGCCCGGTCCGATCACGTTATCCACGAACGCCTGCGCCGCGCGCGCCGCGACAGCGTTGTTCGCCACCAGGTACCGGGCCTGGTTCCAAAGCAGCGGACTCGGCGCAACGCGGCTGTAGTCGGGAACCGGGTTGTTCCACAAACCGATGTTGCGCCGGTCGCGCGCAGAGCCGGTTTCCGAACGCACCATCAGTTTCCGCTCTGCCGAGCGGCGCTGAAAGAGCCACTTGAACATGGGTTACTTCCGGTGCTCCAAAACCCAATCCGGCGCGAAGAGGACGCCCCGCTCATTACGCGGCCGGCGCGTGAGATGGCTGGCTTGGTGCAATCGCCCGATGGTCATGTTGCCGTTCAGCGGGCGGATGGCGCGGATCCGCTTCCCGTTCCCAATGCCCACATAGGAGGCCGCGCTGATCAGCTTCAGGGCCACCTTGGGGCGCACGGTGCCGCGGTTAAAGCTGCGGGAGTCGTAGACGGCCACTTCATGCTCCTGCTGCTCCAGGATCCTTCGCAATTGGTCGCCGCTGACTTGCATGGGCGCACTCCTCCTCAGGATTGGTCCGGAATGGGATGTTGCCGGCTGCCCCTACTTCTGAGCCGGTTTCTTCTTCTGGCGGCGCTGCTGTTCGAGCGTGACGTCGCCGATCCTGGCGAACAGTTGCAGCGTGAGCGTCGCGATGTCAACGACAAAGGCGGAGCGGATGTTCATGGACCGCATCCAGCCCTGGATTCCGCCTGGCGGGAGGGCGAGATCTCCGTCCGGCTTCTTGTCCATGAACACGTCGAACTTGGTCTGCCCCTGTTCGTCCTCATAGGCGATGAGCGCCATGCTAGGGATCTGGTCGAAGTCCTCCGCGTTTTCGCAGAGCCGGATCAGATCGTAGATTCCCAAGACGGCCTGGATGCCCTTGACAGAAACCCAACCAGCGGCCACAAGAGGGATCTTGCCAGAGAACTCCCGCAGCAGGGACAGGTAGATGAGGTCCAGGACCGAATAGCGCCGGCGGTGGCCGCGCCCAGGCGGCTGCTGTTCCGCAATGGCGACAAGAACACCGCGCTTGTGCCACGTATGCAGCGTATCCGCCGTCAGACCGGTGATCCGCAAGGTTTCGGTGTGGGAGAATGCCGGTTCCTGAAGCTTGTCAAGGTCAACAGGTGGGATCGCCTTCAGCATGATTCGGGTACACTCGTTCCCGTCGCCCCCGGGTCTGCTCCAGGGATAGGAATGATGGGCAAGCGCCCATCACAAGAAGATTATATGGGCAACTGCCCATCATTTGTCAAGGAGAAATTCAAATTGGCCTTAATCTGTTGGGAAGAGGGGAGATCTAGGTGCCAGATACGTTCGCCATTACAGCGGAAGACAGAGGCCGTAGCCTTGGTAGCGGCGGTCACCGACGATGAGGGGACCTCTGACCGGCTCGACGAATTCAAGGCGCGCATGGGTGAGCACAGCAGACTCACCTGGCGTCCGATAGCATTCAGCGCGGCGAACACTCGGCAAAAGCGGCGAGGGCGTAAGAATAATGGAACAAGAGGCAGCCAAGTCCTCCGGAAACCCAATGTGGCGTAGGCTGGAGCGGAGCAGCCCCGTCCACTCGGCAAGTCGACGGAGGTGCCGTTCATTGGCGGGGAGTCTGCGGGACCCGTCCGGCGAGTGTGTAGGCACCTTGAAGCCACGCGTAAGCGAAACCGGTGTCACAGAATGCCAGATCCGGCTGGAACACATGAATTGAGACCAAACCTTGTCACGCTCTGGGCGACCCGGAACTTGCAAAAGTTGGTATGCCGATGTCCCATTCTCGATGATCTCTCCGTCCATCGAGGCACACAGCACACGGTAGATCTCATGTGCCTCACCCTCGATGCCAGCGGCGGCGTAACCCAAGAGTGCGAACCGCCGGACACGACCATCGGCCTTCCCGTGGACGCTCACGGAAGGTAATGGCACAAATGCGAGGTGGGGCTGTTCGGTTCGCTTCTCCTCGCCGGGAGGATGCCCCGAAATCAACTCCTGAGCGAGTTCAGGCTGGTCCCAACGCCCCGATTCTAGAGCGATATCCACGGCCTTCTGTCTAATCAGACTGCGCCAGGAACTGGCGTTCTCGGGGTCGCAGGAAAGCGGCAATTCGTCGGGGTCGTCTGTAATTGGAACGAGTTGAAACAGTGAAACATGTATCGGAAGCAAGCCCGTGACCGCCTCGCGCACATAGCCTTGGCGGCGCAACAACCTGCTCGCCGGCGATCTGCGAGTCCGGGCTGGAACAACCTGATTATAGTTCCGGATCAAATCATCAGTTGTGCCCGGCCTAGCGACCAGGAGATCGACCTCGGACGCCTGGACCGTCGGCCACCATTTCTCGACGTCGTTATCCCAGGCAGGAACGTCCCCCAGAAAGATTCGGGCCTCGACGCGGTCTTCGGCGCGGCCGAGATAACGGACTTGAGCCGCCACCTCCCTCAATGCCCGAAACTGGTGTTCAGCAGCATCTTGGGCGACAACGTCTTCCAACTGCCAGACGTATGTAGCTGTGAGAGGGTTGCGCGAACGCCCAACAGCGCGGCGCGGCAGGGTGGGAGCAAGCAGAATCGATGTGCGCGTCAGATCGGTCTTTGCCGGATTGTTCTGCGGGATCGCCAGTCTAAAGCGCGTTGCCGAAACCTCATCTTCGAAGATTGATGAGACGATGATTTGCGGAGGGGGCTGCTTCTCGAGCCAGCGCAGCGCGTCCAAAGCATCCTTCGCCAGTTGCTGTTCGTGTCCCTTGGGGATGCCGGTCAAGGCAGCGGCCATGAGTGCCTGATGCATCCGCGCCGGCGATGGCGGCCAGTCCAGTACCTCTTTCCGATCCTCAGTCAGCCGAACTCCTTGGTAACTGTGGGCGACAAAGATCCAGCGGAGAACAAGTGCTTTCATCACGCCTTCTTAGGCCTGCGCGCAGGCTTCGAAGCACCCCCTTCGGCAGGATTGGCTGGCGGTGGTGTTGCGCCTGTCGGAGGTGCAACCCCGAAGTCCTCTCTCAGGGATTCCTTTGTGAGAACAAAAGGCCCTGTTTGGTCCGGGATCTCCAAGATCCCCTTCGCTTGCTTCGCGATTGCTATCAGCATGCGGCGATCTTCGTAGAGCTTCTTCAGCGCCTCCGCCTCCGTGTAAGTTTCGTCGCCTCCTCGGAGTTCCACCGTGCGCGACAGCGTTAGCAGTTCGCAGCCCGAACGCAGCCGGTGGCTACCGGTTGAGCGAGGGTAAGCCTCAGCCAGAGCGGCAAGCGCGAAGAGATACCGCCTCGCGGCGTCTGTCTTTGCCACGTCAATTTTGTTGTCTTCCTCTCGGCAGCTCAGCCGCGCAATGTCCGTCAGCGACACTAATGCCAGACGTTCGATCTTTCCTTTGACCAGGACACCCCCAAGCCCCTCAGTAGGCGCATTGGTGTAGCCTCGCTCAGCCATCTTGTCCTGATCTGACTTTTCGGCCGCAGGCTTATCCAGTACCGCCTTTGCGAACTCATCAGCGGAATATGGGCCGCTATACAGAGCGTGACGACGGCAGGGAACCACATCGAACGCATCGATCCGCGAAAGAAGGATGCGAGCATGCTTGTGCTGCGATTCGTCCGCGCGACTGTCCCAAAAGCCAAAGACGATACTGGTGGGCATCAGTTTCAGAAGCTTCAAGACATCGCCATTCGCAAACGCGCTGATCGCGGCCTTCACATCGTCCTTCTTGTCCGACAACCGGACGCGAAAGTCGGCTACTCTATGGGGAAGCCGGAGGACGCTTTCTTCGCCCTTCTTCTCTCCCGATCGAGGAATCGTCACAGTCGCCTGGGGGACTAATGATCGGAGGTTTGGGTCATCGAGGAAGGCTTCTTCCATTCGATTTGCCTGCGACTGCGGCGAATCTAGCGCGCAACGCTCCGCGCTGATGATCTGGGTCCGTTGAACAGTCGTCTTTCCCTTCCCACGAATCGTCTCTTGAATCTGCCCGTACACGATGCCCGATAGATCGTAAACGGGCGGGTCATTATCTCCGGTTCCGGCGTACGATGCGGGGAATACCGGAAAGTCCATTCCGCCCGCGGGTTCCAGCGATTCGAGAACGCGAATCACCGCTGGGAGTCTTACGGCTTCTCCGGGCCTCCTCGCCTTCACACTCAGCAAACGATCAAGTAGTTCGATAGCTTCTTTAAGCTCGTCTTCCTGCACCGGGGATTCGGTCATGATGCGCATCTCCTATCTTTGTTCTTCGAGTATGGCCTCCGGGAAAAACCGGTAGGCGGCGCCTTTCCCGTAGGCGGCGCCGCGGGTTGTGGTCCGATAGCGCCGCGCGGGGAATCCATCAAGCCGCCCTGCAACAGCATAAGGCACCAGGCAAAGTGAGATTGGCTGGAGCCAGATGGAATACGAAACCGCGGCCTCACCTACTTGCCATGCTTGAAAGGTGGCAAAGAATGAAGCGGCCGCGATGCTTAACAGTTCTATCGCCGGATAGACTGGATCCAGGTCCCCACTGTCGTCGTCATTGGAGCTGAATCCAAGGTCGTATGCGTGTGAACCGACGCGGCAGTCGAATCCCCAACTCCCGGCGCCACGCGCCAACTGGTCGAGCCAGGACTTACTGTGAGTCGGCGATAAAAGGCGCTGTTGCTCATCCTTCAACAGCTTCTGTGGCGTGACCTGTGCTGAGAATGTCTTGAACGGCGAGGTCTTCTTCTTGCCGCTGGTCTCCGCGAGCAAAATGAAGGGGTTACAGCCGATTTCACTACCGGCCACAAAGGTTCCTTGCTCCGCCGATCCGATACCCGGGACCCAATTCAGGCGACGTACAAACTCGTCAGCAGTTTGGAACAAGAACTTCTCTTTAAGAGCCGTGCGCAAGACGAGCCCGTTATCACTCCACCAACATTCAGATTCGATCCGCCCGCCGTCAGAATTCTTCGCGGCGAGGGCAATCAACGCCACTCCGGAAAGGACATCAGCCAGATTTCGTTCGTCCAACGGGAAAGACAACTCCACGAGACGATCACTGCTCATTGGTATCGTCT
Organism: uncultured Solibacteraceae bacterium; assembly: GCA_964461075.1. Classification (GTDB taxonomy): domain Bacteria; phylum Acidobacteriota; class Terriglobia; order Bryobacterales; family Bryobacteraceae; genus JACADU01. The sequence goes on from CAYWST010000305.1 coordinate 7,219, forward strand.
TCTTCATCCGCTTTGCTCGCCGCCG
>CAYWST010000306.1:0-7190 GCA_964461075.1 uncultured Solibacteraceae bacterium
TCGCTCATCCCCGGCCGCTACCGGATCTTCATCGCTCCGCTGCCTTGGCAACTGCACATCGCCTCGATCCGCATCGCCGACCGTGAGTTCACCGACGGCCTGATCGATGTCGCCTCGGCCGCCGCACAACTCGAAATCCGCCTCGCCGCATCTACGGCAAGCATCATGGGCCCGCTCACCGATGCGGAAGGCAAACCCGCGCCCGGCGGATGGGCCGTCCTCATCCCCGAACCCCGCCGCGCCTTCCGCGCACGCGCCGCCCGCGCTGACCAGACCGGCATCTACCGGCTCGAAGCGCTTCCTCCCGGCGACTACCAGTTGCTTTGCGCGGAAACCTTCGAGTACGACCGTCTCGAGGACGAGGAATACCTGAAACCCCACCTTGCGCGCGCCAAACGCGTCAAGGTGGGGTTAGAATCCAAACAGACGATCGACCTGAAACTGCCCGCTCCATGAACCGGTTCAGCCGGCCAGTTCCTTCGCCTTGGCGAGCGCAGCGTCGTAGTTGGGGTGATCGGCCACTTCGGGGACGTATTCCGCGTACTGGATCACGTTGTTCGAGTCCACCACGAACAGCGCGCGGCTCTCGATGCGCCAGTCCTTGATCAGCGTGCCGTAGTTCTCGCCGAAGCTCGCGAACTTGTGGTCGCTCACCATCTTTACGTTGTCGACGCCGAAGCTGGCGCACCAGCGCTTCTGCGCGAAGGGAAGATCCATGCTCACGGTATAAAACGCGACGTTGGGCAGCTTGGCTGCTTCGTCGTTGAATCGCTTCGTCTGCATGTCGCAGACCGGCGTGTCAAGCGACGGGACCACGCTGAAAACGCGCACGCCTGAACCGGTCTTGTCGAGCGTCACTTCCTGCAGCGTCGTATCCACCGCCTTGAAATCCGGCGCCTTTTCGCCCGCCTTGAGTTCGGGACCGGCCAGTTCCAGCGGTCCGCCCTTAAATGTAGTGGTTCTTGCCATAATGCCCTCCTGGGTTAGTCTAGCAACGATGCCAGGGCCGGCGGTGAATCCACAGGCGCCTGGCACGCGAAGTTTTCGCAGAGCCACGCCACCGCCTTTTCCGGCCCCGCCGTCATCGCCTTCAGCTCCGGATGCCGCTCCGAAAACGGCCCCGGCGTGTAGATCTCGGCGCACGGCCGGCACCGCGCGCCGAAGGCGTTCAGGAGTTGGTCGCGCCCCTCGCCTTCGCTCACCACGAGTTGCGTCTTCGGCGCATCGGCGCGCATCAGCGCACAGAGCATTTGAGGCAGCGTCATCGACTGCTGCGCGAGGCGCCCGGCAAACGCCGACAGAGTATCGCGTCCCGCCTCCGTAAAGTCTATGTCGTTCAGATACGAACCGAGCCGCAACAACAACTCCGCCGCCAGGCTGTTGCCGGACGGCTCCGCCCCGTCGTAATCCTCCTTCAGCCGCAGCACCAGATCGCCCCTCCCATCCTGCGACGCAAAGAAGCCACCATTCTGTTTGTCTTCAAACCGCTCGATCATCGCCCGGGCCAGCGCCGCCGCCAAGTCGATCCGGCTCGGGTCGAGTGTGGCCTCGTACAGATCCACCTGCGCCAATCCGAAAGCCGCGTAGTCGTCGAGAAAGCCCTCAATGGCGGCCTCGCCGTCGCGCCACCTCCGGAGCAGGACTCCCCGCTCCGCCTGCCACATCTCGCGGATGACGAAGCCGGAGGCCTTCAACGCCGCATCCTTGTAAACCGCCGCTTCCTCCGGCCACCGTTCGGCAAACGCCCTCGACGCGCGCGCGAACGCGCCGATCATCAAGCCGTTCCACCCTGCGAGCACCTTGTCGTCCAGATGCGGCCGCGGCCTGCGCCCCCGCGCTTCCAGCAGGATTGGAACACAGGCGGCAAGGTCTTCATCCGGTTCTTGAGCAAGGTACAGGATGTTTCTGCCGGTGAACTCCCCATGGGGATCGTGCTCCACATTCCCTCCGGGCAGGCAACCATAGGCGCGTGCGAATCTCGCCCCGCGCTCAGGCCCCAACAGATCCTCCAGTTCGCTCATCGTCCAGATGTAAAACGCGCCCTCTCCCTTCTCCTTCGGCTCCACGGCGTCAATCGCGCTGTCGGCGTCCTCGGCTGAATAGAAGCCGCCACCGGGATGCCGCAGGTCGCGCAACACATAGTTCAGAGTGTCCATCGCGGTTCGCGCATATGTCTCGTCCCGCGTGATCTGATACGCCTCCACATAACTCGCCGCCAGTTGCGCCTGATCGTAGAGCATCTTCTCGAAGTGCGGAACGAACCAGCGCTCGTCCACCGAATAGCGGTGGAAGCCGCCGCCGAGCTGATCGTTCATCCCGCCGCGAGCCATCTCGCGCAGGGTGTGCAATGCCATCTCAAGGGCCTCTTCTTCACCGGAGCGCTTTGAGTATCGAAACAGGAAATTGAAGATCGAGGGCCGCGGAAACTTTGGAGCGTTTCCAAATCCGCCATATGTTTTGTCATAAATTCGGCGTAAATAGAGAAAACAGGAGTCCGCCGCCGTACTCCCGGGATTCCCCGTCGCCCGGCCGATCTCCTGGTGCGACTCGAGTTGCTTCAGGATCTCCCTCGCCGAGGCGACCAGCTTCTCGCGCTGCGTCGACCATGCCGCCGCGATCTGCTCCAGAACATGGCGGAAGCCAGGCCGCCCGTAGCGGCTGTCGGGAGGGAAATAGGTTCCCCCGTAAAATGGCTCGAGCTCCGGCGTGAGCCACACCGACATCGGCCAGCCGCCCGAACCAGTCGTCGCCTGGACAAAGAGCATATACACCCGGTCGACATCCGGCCTCTCCTCGCGGTCGACCTTAACCGGAATGAAATAGCGATTCAACACCTCAGCGACGGCTGTGTTTTCGAACGACTCGCGCTCCATCACGTGACACCAGTGGCACGTGGAATAGCCGATGGAGAGGAAAACCGGCTTGTTTTCGGCGCGCGCGGCGGCGAACGCCTCTTCGCCCCAGGGGCGCCAATCCACCGGATTGTGGGCGTGCTGAAGCAGGTAGGGACTCTTTTCGTGGATCAGCCTGTTGGGTTGCATAGGTTGTGTCAGAAAGGGAACTCCGGCGCTGGACCAGCGGGAAACGATATAAAGACTTCCAGGAGATTGGATTCATGGGCGTCGATGAGGGCTTCAGGAAACAGGCCTTGGCCGAGATGTTCGAGCTGTTGCGAATCCCCAGCATCAGCACCCTGCCTGAGTACAAAGACGATGTACTCCGCGCGGCCGATTTCATCGAAGCCGCCCTGCGCCGCTGCGGAATGACCCGCACCGGGCTCATCGAGCGCGGCGGCCACCCGATCGTGTACGGCGAATGGCTCGAAGCCCATGGAAAGCCGACTCTTCTGCTCTACGGCCACTATGACGTTCAGCCTCCCGACCCGCTCGACGAATGGCTCTCGCCTCCCTTCGAGCCCACCGTGCGCGGCGACGACGTCTTCGCCCGAGGCGCCAGCGACGACAAGGGCCAGACGTGGATTCTCGTCAAGGCCGTCGAATACCTGATGAAGCGAGACGGCCGCCTCCCGGTCAACGTCAAGTTTCTCATCGAGGGCGAAGAGGAATCCGGCGGAGAGTCCATTGAAGGGCTGCTGCGCGAGCGCCCGCCCGAACTCGCGGCCGACGCCGCCGTCGTCTGCGATTCAGAAATGTTCGCGCCCGGCCTGCCCACCATCTGCACCGGCCTCCGCGGCATCGTCTACGGCGAGTTGCATGTGCAGGGCGCGCGCCAGGATCTCCACTCGGGAGTCTACGGCGGCGCCGCGCCCAACCCGCTCATGGCGATCGCCGAAATCGTCACCGCTCTCAAGGGCCGCACCGGCCACATCCTCATCCCCGGCTTCTATGACGACGTGAAAAAGCCCGCTCCGGAGGAATACGAAGCCTGGGCTTCGCTTCCGTTCGACGAGGCCGCCTATCTCGACCGCGAGGTCGGCGCCATCTCCCTGACCGGCGAACCCGGCTTCACCGTCTTTGAACGCACCTGGGCCCGGCCTACCCTCGAGGTCCACGGCATCCGCGGCGGCTTCACCGGCGAGGGCGCCAAGACCGTCATCCCCGCCCGCGCCTCGGCCAAGATCAGCTTCCGCCTCGTGGCCGACCAGGATCCCGCGCGGGTGCTCCGCCAAGTGCGCGAAGCCGTCGCCGCGGCCACGCCTGACGGGGTCACCGCCGAGTTCAAACTCCTCCACAGCGCCGGACCGTCGCTCGTCGACCCCTCCAACCCCTTCATCCGCGAAGCCGCTCTCGCCATGGAGGAAGTCTTCGGCAGGAAAACCGTCTACATGCGCTCCGGCGGCTCCATCCCTATCGTCGGCCTTTTCCAGGATGAGCTCCGCGCCCCCAGCGTCCTGATGGGCTTCGGCCTCCCCGACGACAACCTCCACTCGCCCAACGAGAAGTTCCACCTGCCGAACTTCGCGCTCGGCCTCGACTCCGTCATTCGTTACCTCGAACGCCTCTGATCATCGCTAGACTGAAGTCAGAGGCTCATGGGCTCGCCACTCGTCATCTTCGATCTCGACGGAACTCTCATCGACTCCAAACAGGATCTCTGCAACTCGGTGAACGCCACTCGCGAGGCGATGGGGCTCGCGCGCCTGCCCGACGAGCTCGTCGCGTCCTATGTCGGCAACGGCGCTCCGGTCCTCATCCGCCGCGCGATGGGTGACACGGCTTCCGACGAACAAGTCCAGACCGCGCTCGCCTATTTCCTCGGTTACTACCGCGAGCACATGCTCGATCACACGCGCCCGTACCCGGGCGTCATGGAGTGTCTCAAAGCGCTGCGCAAGGCCGGCACGAAGATGGCCGTGCTCACCAATAAGCCCGAACGATTCTCCAAAGACCTCGTCCGCGGGCTCGGCATGGGCGATTATTTCTTCCAGGTCTACGGCGGCAACAGCTTCGAAGACAAGAAGCCCCACCCCGTCGGAATCCACACTCTGATGCGCGAGGCCGGCGCGAGCATCGAACGGACATGGATGGTGGGCGACTCCTCCACCGACGTTCTCACCGCCCGCAACGCCCAGGTCCGCGCCGTCGGCGTCACCTACGGCATTCAGCCGGAATCCCTCGCCCAGACCCCGCCCGACATCCTGCTCGACTCGCTCATCGATCTGCCTCCGCTTGTGCTGGAATAGGGCGATGGGAGCGCTCACGCGCAGGAGCCTTTTCGCTTTGCCATTCGCCGCCTCCGCAACCGACCGGCCGCACTCCCGTTCGACCGTTTATTCAACCCGCGGCATCGTCTCGACATCGCACGTCCTCGCGTCGCAAGCCGGCGCGCAGATCCTCGCTCGCGGCGGATCGGCCCTCGACGCCGCCCTTGCGGCCAACCTCGCCCTCTCCGCTCTCGAACCCATGATGTGCGGCCCCGGCGGCGACTTCTTCCTCCTCTACCACGAGGCGCGAACCGGCAAGCTCCACGGTCTCAACGCATCCGGTCCAGCGCCGCGCGCCCTCTCCCCGCAGTCGCTGGCGCGCCTCGGGCTCAATTCCATGCCCACCGCCGGCGTCCACACCGTCACGGTTCCTGGCGCGGTCGACGGCTGGCATCGGGCTCATTCCAGGTTCGGCAGACTCAAGTGGGCCGAACTCTTTCCCGCCGCCATCGAATTCGCTGAAGCCCACCCCGTCCACGACGTGATCGCCGGCCACTGGCCGGAAGAACGCCCTTCCCCCGATCCCGAATTCACCAAGCTTTTCCTTCCTGTCCCAAAGCCCGGCCAGATCTTTCGGAACCCGGCGCTGGCGCGCTTCTTCAAGGCCCTCGCCTCCGGGGGCCGCGACGAGTTCTACTCGGGCGCCATCGGCCAGGCCATCCTCGCCACCAGCCGCAAGCGAGGCGGAACGCTCGCCGCCGATGACCTGTCCTCCTTTCAGTCTGAGTGGGTCGAGCCCATCTCCACCACCTACCGCAACGCCAGAGTCTACGAACTCCCGCCCAACGGTCAGGGCCTCGCCGCCCTCATCATGCTCAACATCATGGGCAACTTCGAACCCGCCGCGCAGGGCCCCGCATCGCCCGGGGAATGGCATAAACGGATTGAGGCTATGAAGCTCGCCTATGCCGATGCCGCCGCCACCGTCTCGGACCCCAACCACTTTCGTATTCCCGTCGCGAAGATGCTCTCCACCGAGCACGCCGCCGAACGGGCGAAGCTCATCAGGCCGGCCAGGGCCAACTGCGCCGTCCAGGCAGCCCCGCTGATCGCAACCCCCGACACCACCTATCTCTCCGCCGTCGACCGTGAAGGCAATATCGCCTCCTGGATTCAGTCCATCTCGTGGCTCTGGGGGTCAGGCGTTCCCGTCGAGGGATTCGGGTTCCTTCTGCACAATCGCGGCGCGGCTTTCACGCTCCAGCCTGGCCACCCGAACGTTCTCGCGCCGGGCAAACGGCCGTTCCACACCATCATTCCTGGACTGTTGGAACACAACGGCTGGCGCGCCGCATTCGGAATCATGGGCGGACCCAATCAGCCGCTGGCCCACGCTCAATGGGTCTCAAACGTCGTCGATTTCGGGATGGATTTTCAGGCCGCCCTCGACGCGCCGCGATTCACCAAGGCCTCCGCCGCGGGCTGTGACGTCAAAGTTGAGAATCGCCTTCCCGCCGCGACCCTGCAGGGCTTGTCAAAGCGCGGCCACCTGCTCGATATCCGCGCCGCCTACTCCACCACCATGGGGCGCGGAGCCATTACCGCTTTCGAGCCGGCTTCCGGCCTGAAAGCCGCCGCCGCCGATCCCCGCTCAGACGGCGAGGCGATTCCCTAACCCTTCGCCTATTGAATCGTCCCTTCGACGGTCTCCGATGGCGTGGTCAGAATCAGTAAAAACCTCGAAGCCAGCTCAAACTGCCGCGTCATCTCCGCCGCCGCCCAGGCCGTTTCGTCCGTCAGACGGCATTCCAGCACGACCTGCCTGCCGACTCCCTCCGTGATCGCGGGACCCAGGAGAAGCTGGCAGCCCATGGCCTGAGCCAACTGCCGCATCGTGACCTCCACCGTCTTCGCGTTCGTCGCGGGCAAATTGCCGACAGCGCTCAGCAACTCGATCTCTTCCCCGGGCTTGAACAGCACCGGCATCTGTTCGCCGTCACCCCGGACGGCCATGACGAAGATGGATTCCTCTCCTCCGTCCTGCCACTCCAGCCCCGATTCCGTGAGCAGTTCCTTGAGTGCATCC
>CAYWST010000307.1:0-7188 GCA_964461075.1 uncultured Solibacteraceae bacterium
CAAAGAACGAGCCGCCAGGGAGAGTCCATGTGGAGTTCGCCCCCAGCCCGGGCGCGCTCGTCGAGTAATTGACTTGCGTGTAGACGGATTGATTGAGCGGCGCGTAGGACCAGTAGTAGTACCGCAGGAAGGCCGTGTTGGTTGCGCTGGTGTAGCCCATCTCAAACCGGGTGGGCAGGTTGTTGGGGTAATACTGGGCGCCGTTCACATGGGCGTTGTTCAGAGTGTTGTTGCCCGTGGGACCAATCCCAAGCTCCCAGTCTCCACCGTTTTGCAGCCCCGCGCGGATGGTTGTCGAGAAACCGAAATCGGCCCCCATGGCCTGTATGGCGATCCAGAACCCGAGCGAAAGCCTCGCGGCTCTCAGGACCTGGAAACAGACGACACGGCCCATGACGGATCGGTTCCTCCTCAATAGGTCTACAGATCGAAACAGTATGAGTTCACTATCCCCATCGGCGGACTAAGTGGGATCCTGTAGACCGTAAGAACTACTTGCTTCATGCGTTGCCCAAGCCTTTTGCGGCATCTGATAATGAAGTCAGAATTGGGGATGCGATGCGCCTTTTATTTGCCTTGCTTCTTTCTTCGGCTGTCTCCTGGTCCCTCCAGGCGCAGCCGACCTACGCAAGAGAAGTTTCCAGGATCCTGCAGGAGAAGTGCCAGAGTTGTCACCGGCCGGGCGATATTGCCCCGTTTGCGCTTGCCAGCTACGATGACGCCCGGGTTTGGGCGGCCGACATCCAGCGAGTGGTCGAGCAGAATCGGATGCCGCCGTGGAAGCCAGTCGACTCGCACGACCGGTTTACCGGGTTCCGCGGACTGACCGAGGACCAGCGCAGGACTCTCCTCGACTGGGTGGCCGCCGGCAGTCCTGAGGGCGATCCCGCGGATCTGCCGGAACCGCTCCCCGAACGGGGCAAGTGGCTGCTCGGCGAACCCGATCTGATACTGGAGATGCCGGAGAGCTACACTCCGCCGCGTGGGAAAGACATGTACCGCTGCTTCGTCCTGCCGACCGGGCTGGCCGAAGACAGATTCGTCTCCGCGGTGGATGTCTCGCCTGGAGAGAGAAGCATCGTCCACCACGTCATTCTCTACGTCGATACGACCGGCCAATCGGAGAAATTGGACGAAGCCGATCCAGGGCCTGGCTACACCTGCTATGGCGGCCCGGGGCTCGATGCAACCTCTGGGGGAGGCCTGACCTCATTGACCAGCCTTCTGTCCATTGGCAACATGCTGGGCGGGTATACGCCAGGACAGCGGCCGGAGCACCTGCCCCCAGGGATCGGATTATTCCTGGAAGGCAAGGCGCGGGTGGTAATGCAGGTGCACTACTACTCCATCCGGAATTCGACCGAGGACAGGTCGGCCGTGGGACTCTACTTCTCCCGTCAACCGGTCCGGAAGCGGTTACTTTGGGCGCCGATCGCCCCGGTCGATAACCGCGGAAGGCTCGCCATGACGATTCCAGCAGGCGCCGAGAACCACACGATCACTGCCCGGTTCAGCCTGCCCCCGCTGAATCTCTTCGATGTCAGCGCCGTCGCGATCTATCCGCACATGCACCTTCTTGGAAGGAGAATCGAAGTCGAGGTCAGCCGCCCGAAGGAACCCGCGCCCGAGAGGATGATCCTCATCGACGACTGGGATTTCAATTGGCAGGGTCCTTACTCCTACAAGGAGGCCGTCAGGATGCCGGGGGGCTCGACCATCCGGCTCGCCTGCACGTATAACAACTCGGCCAGCAACCCCAAGAATCCCGCCTCGGAGCCCAAGACCGTCACCTGGGGCGAAGGGACCGAGGACGAGATGTGTCTTGCATTCCTCGGGATCACATTCGACCGCGAGGATTTGCTGCCTTTGACCTCCGGCGCGCCTGGCCGGCGCCGGTGAGCGACGGGCGGCCGCCTGGCGAGCGGGGCCTGCCCGTCTTCGGCAGGTTCTTTCAGATCAGGCGTGATCCGCTGGGCGAGTTCATGCGGCTGCGCGAGCGGCATGGAGATATCGCCTACATCCGCATCGGGCCGCAGGACGCCGTGCTCCTGTCGCATCCGGAGCAGATTCACGAAGTGCTCGTGACACACGCCAGCCGCTTCCGGAAGTCGAGGATTCTCGAACGGGCCAGAGTCCTTCTGGGGGATGGCCTGCTCACAGCCGAAGGACGCCACCACACCACGCACCGAAAGCTGATCCAGCCGGCCTTCTACCACGACCGGCTAAGAGGATACGCCGAAGGAATGATCTCGCTTGCGGAAGAGGCGAGCGGGCGTTGGAGCGCGGGCCGGCCGATGGACCTTCTCGAGGAGATGTCGGCGCTCACGCTCTCAATCGTTTCGCGAACGCTGTTCTCAGTGGAAGCCCACGGCGTGGCGGCGGAGGTCGCGGCGGCGATGAAGAGTATCGTCGAGAGCTTCAACTTTATGCTCATGCCTGGCAGCCGGCGCCTGGAGCGCTTCCCGGTTCTCCCCGTGGTCAGGAGGTCGCGAGCCGCCATGCGCCGCCTTGACGGGATCGTGCGGGGGATCATCCGGCGGAGAGCGGGGTCCGGGCGAAGCGACGGCGATCTTCTCGGCCTTCTGCTCGACGCCCGATACGACGACGGTTCGCCCATGAGCGAACGCCAGATCCGCGATGAAGTGTTGACCCTCTTCCTCGCCGGACACGAAACCACCGCCAACGCCCTCGCGTGGACCTTCTATCTTCTCGACCGGCACCCCGAGACGGACCGTGAGCTTCAAGCGGAGATTGAATATGTCCTTGCCGGACGCACCCCAAGATTCGAGAATGTCGAGATGTTGGACCTGACCCGGAGGGTGCTTGCCGAGAGCCTTCGGCTCTATCCTCCGGCTTGGGCGATCGGGCGCCGCGTGGTGGAAGAACATCGGGCCGGCCCATACCTTCTGGCGCCGGGCACGATCGCCGTTCTGAGCCCCTACGTCACTCACCGGCATCCGGAGTTCTGGCCCCAACCTGAGAGGTTCGATCCTTCGAGACACGAATCCGGGGCTGCGGCCTCCCGCCCTCGTTTCGCTTACTTTCCGTTCGGAGGCGGACCGCGAGCCTGCATCGGAGAGCGGTTTGCGTGGCTGGAGGGGGTTCTGGTGCTGGCTTCCCTTGCAAGGCGATGGCGGTTCCGGGTTGCCGAACCCGATGCCGTGGCGCCGCAGGCGGTTATCACTTTGCGCCCTCGTGGAGGGCTCAAAGTCTTTCCGGAACCTCGGACTACCGGACGCCGGACTTAATCCGTTGCGGCAGAAACTCGTCGCCGGGCAGCCAGCTCCCTAGCCGCGGGGCGTTGGCCAACTCAACCCCGAGAGCGTACCCGAATCGGGCGAACTGCTCCATCCCGCTGAAATCCCACTCCTCCGAGAATTCGTCGGAAGGCTGATGGTAGCGCGCCGCGTACTCCTTGGAACGGGCCACGCCGAACTCCGGAGGCTTGCCGATGTACTCTGAGCCCATATTCACGCTGAACGCCGGGATGCCAACCTGGGCGAACGCGAAGTGATCGCTGCGATAGTAGCTGCCGGCCTCGGGCCGGGGATCGAGCTTTACCCTCAACTGATGCCTCTCGGCCATGCCCTCCACCAGCGGCCAAAGGGTTGTCCGGTCGGCGCCGGTGAGAACCGCGTCGCGAACGCGCCCGAACGGCGCATAGGAGTCGAAATTCAAATTGGCCGTCAGGCGGCCGGCCGGGATGGGGAGATTGGCGGCCAGGTACTTCGCTCCGAGGAGGCCGCTTTCCTCGGCGGTGACGGCGGCAAACAGGGCCGAGCGCCTCGGCCTGGGCTCAAGCGCCGCCCACGCCCTCGCCATCTCGATCAACAGCGCGCAACCGGTGGCGTTGTCGATCGCACCGTTGTAAATGGAGTCGCCTTTCACGGGCTCGCCGGTTCCGAGGTGATCGTGGTGTGCGGAGTACACAACGGCTTCAGAACTCAAATCTGAACCGGGCGCTACACCGAGGACGTTGCGCGCTTCCGTGTCCGTGAGCCCGAACTTGAACGAGCCGCTGACGGTGACGCCCTTCAGCGGCAAAGCCTTGAAGCCCTTGCGGCCCGCTGTGGCCAGAGCGGATTCGACCGTTAATCCAGCCATCTGAAGGATTCGCGATCCCGCGTCTTCTGTGACCCATCCCGCAAACGGCACACCCGGGGACGTGCTTTCGCGGCGGATCTGGACTTGCGGACCCCCGTTCGGCCGGAGGACCTGCCACCCATAACTGGCAGTCTGGGTCGTGTGGATGATCAACAACGCCGCTGCGCCTTGCCGCGCGGCCTCCTCGTATTTGTAGGTCCAACGGCCGTAGTAGGTCAACGCCTTCCCTTTGAAGAACTTCGGATCATCGGAAGGCGGCTCGTTGGTGAAAATGACAACCACCTTCCCCTTGACGGAGAGGCCGGCGTAGTCGTCCCATCCGTATTCGGGCGCCACGATGCCGTGTCCGGCGAAGACCGCTTCCGAGGAGAAGGCGGCCTCTGGCAACTGCGCGGTCGACGTTCCCACGAACTCTTCCAACCACTTCATTTCAAGGACCTTGTCTTTGGAGGAGGCAGTGAGCCTCATGCCTGGAAGAACCGTTACGGTGCGGAGCGGAACCCGTTGGTAGTAGGTTCCGTTGTCGCCTGCCGGTTTCAGTCCGGCGGCTTCAAACTGAGCCGCAATGTAGGATTCCGCAAGCGCGCCCCCTCTTGTTCCGGGCGCCCGCCCTTCCAGCAGATCGCTGGATAGGAACCGGACATGGGCTCGAATCCCATGAGCGCCGATTTCGTCTGTCTGTGCGGCTAGAAGGTGCGCGGTGAGGAGGGCGGTCAGAAGCAAGCGCAAGAGTTTATCTCTCCTGTAAGCCGCCGCGCTTGGCGGCAAGCTTGGCGACGAATCTGGGAACATCGATCACAAATCGCTCATGAACGCCCTCTCCGATGAGTTCCGTCTCGTCCCTCGCCTCCACTCTGAAAACGACGCGGCGTCCTTCGGAGGAAACGACCTCGGCTTGGAACTGGACGCTCATGCCGACAGGCGTGGCGGCAAGATGGCGAACATTCACGGTGGTCCCGACGCTGTCCTCGTTCGCCTCCAGGAATTGCCGGATGGCGTTTCGAGCAGTCAACTCCATGTATCCAATCAGGAAAGGAGTTGCGAGAACCCTCGCTTCATCGTCGCCGAGGAAGTCAATCGCCGTCTCAGGCGTAACAAGAATCCGATGAATGCCGATAGTCCCCGCAGGGATCAATTTCATGTCATTATAGTAGCGCGCACGAATCTCCCGGAACTGGAACCCGGGCTAAGATTGGAGCGTCTTATTGACGAAGTCATACATCTGTAAGGTGAAGGATAGGATTTGCGATTTAGTTCTTTGCTCCTGTTGCCGCTAGCGGCCGCGATGACCGGATGCGATTCCGGCGATCCCTCGGCGGTTGCCGTGAACGAACCTTCCGGCGGCAACGACGCTCAGGTTATTCGATTCATTCAGGCGAGCAAGCGGAACATCCTCCGTGGCGGAGTGATGGCTGCCCGGTTCGCGGGTAAATTGCCCAAATACGGGAAGACCGCGACGGTGGAAGCGGTGAGGCGCATCGGCGCTGACGGCCATGTCGCTTACGACGTAACCAACCGCGAGGGTGATCTGACCGTCCAGAAGGATTTGATCTTCCGGTTCATGGGCGGGGAAGAAGAAACGTCCACCAAGGACAATCGAGCCATCGCTGTGACACCGGAAAACTACCGGTTCAAGAACAAAGGACAGCGCGAGGTGGCGGGCCGGCGGGTGTACGTTTACGAGGTCACGCCAAGGGTGAAGCGGACTGGACTGTTCAAGGGCGAAGTCTGGATTGACGCGGAAACCGATCTGCTTGTGCGCGAGTCCGGGCGTTTCATCAAGAGCCCATCGGTTTTTTTCAAGACCGTGGACTTCTCCCGGGATTATGAGATTAGGGAAGGTTTCGCGGTTCCCAGGCGGATGAACACGCTGGTGGTCACAAGGCTATGGGGTCCGGTTGAGCTGAATGTTGAATACGAAGGCTTCCGGTGGCAGGACTCTCAAACTGTGAACCAGACGTCGTCCGCCGCCGCAGCATCGATGGAGCAATGATCCGCGAAACCATCCGAATGACAAAAGGCCGGCCTCCCTCACAGGAGAAGACGGCCTTTGACCGTTAAACGCGATGGGTGCGGCTACCAGCGAGGCTCGCGGCGATAGCCGCCGCCGCCGCCGCGGTTGCCGCCGCCGGGACCACGCCCGCCGCCGCCGCCGAACCCGCCACGCTCTTCACGAGGACGCGCTTCGTTCACGTTGATACGGCGTCCGCCGACCTCGGCGCCATTGAGGGCGTTGATCGCGCGCTCAGCTTCCTCATCGTTTGACATCTCAACGAAAGCGAAGCCGCGCGACCTGCCTGTCTCGCGGTCCGTGATGATACTCACCCGATCCACTGTTCCATATGTTTCAAACAAGCCCCGCACAGAGTCTTCGCTGCTGCTGAAGCTGAGGTTGCCAACAAAGATGTTCTTCACTCAAATCTCCTAACAAGACAAACTGGCCGCCTCCCCGTCTCACTGCCCCAGGCAGCGAGGCGACGAGTGGTATTCGGGCTGACAGGCTGAGTCAGGGGATCTCGAACAGGCGGGGTCAACAGTGAGCCTTACGTGAACCTAACGGAGCGGGCATCCAGAATACAGGGTCAGCATAACAGGTTTAGTTCCACCCTGGAAGCCCTAAAGTGCAAATTCCCGATTACAATTAGTGCCATGCGAATTCGGTTCTGGGTGATTGTTCTCGGATTGTTCAGTTCGGCGGCCGCGCAGCCGCCACGCGGCTTTCCGATCCTGGGTAAAATCGTTCGCGATGACCGGCTGCTGGATCGGTTGATCCCGCCAGGCGGCGGCGTGGAAGTGATCGGCTCGGGGTTCGATTGGGCCGAAGGGCCGGTTTGGGATAGGGCGGGGAGCCGGCTGTTGTTTAGCGATATCCCACGGAATTCCATTTACCAATGGACCCGCGAGAAGGGCATCGAGTTGTTCATGAAGCCCTCCGGCTTTACCGGGACCGGAGACTACGGCCGGGAGCCTGGATCGAACGGTCTCCTGATCGACTCCGCGGGGCGCCTGTACACGATGGAACATGGAGACCGCAGGGTCGCCATCATGCCTCCGGGCTCGGGTAAGATCACCCTGGTGGACCGG
>CAYWST010000308.1:0-7167 GCA_964461075.1 uncultured Solibacteraceae bacterium
TCCGACGCGCCGGACCCCAACCCGAAGGCGGCGCCGCTGCGCCGCTGCGCGGCCATCACTTCGAGCGGCAAACGTTGCACGCGCGGCGCGATGGAGAACTCGCGCTACTGCAAGCAGCATCAGCTATCCCACACCAAGTAGCGATCAGAACCCGAGCCTGAGACCAAGCTGGACCGATCGCGCGCTGCCCGCTGACCCGACGATGCCAAAGCCAGGACCGCTGAGCACACGGCCGGGAATGCCGAAGTTCGGGTGATTGGCGAAATTGAAGAACTCGGCGCGGAACTGCAGCTTGGACTGCTCGCTCCACATCCGGAAGTTTCTCTGCAAGCTGGCGTTCAGGTTGATGACCCCGTCGGCGCGCAGGATGTTGACGCCCTGGTTGCCGAAAGTGGCCGGGGCGGGCTGTGAGAAGACGGAAGTATCGAACCAGCGGGACAAGCTCCGTTGCTCGTTCGGCAGGTTCGGATTGGACGAAACGTTGGCCCGCAACGCTCCGATCGCGGAGAAGACTGAATTCACCTGCGTGGTCACGGTAAAGGGCGCGCCGCTCTGGAGCGTCAGGATACCGCCCATCCCCCAACCGCCGAGGATATGGCCCCAGGCGGAATCGGCCAGAAACTTCTTGCCTTTGCCGAAGGGGAGTTCATAGACGCCGCTCCAGGTGAGCCGGTGGCGGACGTCGTTTTCGCTCGGGCCCCAATCGGCGCGGCGGTTATAGTAGTTCGAGTACACGGCGCCCTCGGCCCCCAGCACCGACCCGCCTTCGTTCGTGTTGTTCTGGAACTTCGAGTACGTGTAGGTGCCCAGAAAGTTCCAGCCCGATTCGAAGCGCTTCTCGGCGCGCAGCAGCATGGCATGATAGCTGGAAACGCCCAGCGACGGCAGCACGATGGTCACATTGGTGAATTGCGGGAACGGGCGCTGAACGTTCGTCGATGTCGGCGTCAGCAGTTCGGGCCTCACCTGGTTCATGCCCATGTTCGAGCTGGCCAGTTTCCGTGAGAGGTTCATGATGTAGGAAGCCTCGACGAGAATGTTGGAGGGCAGTTGACGCTGAATCCCGAAGTTCGACTGGATCGAATAGCCTGTCCGGCGGTTGGACTCGTAAAAAGTCGGAGCGGTGTTGGGATTCTGGCCGAAGCGGACCGAGCCGAAGCTGTCGTTCAGCGGCGGCTTGGTGAGACTTAGGCCCGGCACGCCGTCCTTGAGATAGAAGGGCACGGTCACGCCGTTGTCTGGCGAAGCGATGTTGGCCGAAAGTTCGAAGCCGAGTGAAGCCGACGTCGGAGCCCCGGCGTCGAAGGGGTGCGCGAAAAAGGTTCCGAACCCGCCGCGGATAACAGTCTTGCCGTCGGCGCCAGGCTTGTAGGCGAAGCCAAAGCGCGGGCCGAAGTTGTTGTAATCAGTGTCATACGGCGTGGTGCGCCAGCCGTTCACGCCCATGAACTTGACCACGCCGGGGGTTCCGGAGACCGGATTGATCTGCTGGGTATCGAAACCGTTCATGCGGTTGGAGTAGTCCTTGATCGGCGTGTCGGTCTCCCAGCGGACTCCGAAGTTGATGGTGAGGTCGCGTGTCACCGTCCAATCGTCCTGCGCGAAGAAGGCGATGTAGTTGCTCTGCCGGTCGAGAACCTCCGTCTCCCGAACATTCATGCTCAGGGGCGCGCCGATCAGCAGGGATGCGACGCCGAATCCACTGGCGGCGACGCCGGGCTGCCCGGTCGTGAGCGGGCTGACAGTGAAGTTGCCAGAGACAGAGGGACGGTTCAGTTCGTAATTGTACGATGGCCGGTATTCAAAGCCGAACTTCATTGCGTGGCGTCCGCGGATCACAGACAGGTTGTTGCTCCACATAAACTGCTGGATGGGGAACTGCCGCCGCTCGTGGTTGCCGGCGCCCATGGTGCGCATTCCGGTGACGTTGAAGGTCGGGAAGGCGTCGTTCGGCACGCCCTTCAACCCGAGCTTCGACGGCCAGTCCCCGCCGATTCCATAGCTCACCGTGTGATTGACCCGGTTTCCGTAGTTGAACCTGAACTCGTTAATCACAGACGGCGTGAAAACACGCGTGTAAGTTCCGTAAAAAAAGTTCTGGTGGCGGATGGCGGGGACGCGGTTTTCGGCCGCGATGGCGGTCATGACGGTGGTGTAATCAAGATCGTCGGAGTTGTACATGTACCGCATGCTGATGCGGTCCTTGTCGGTCAGCGAATGGTCGCCCTTGACGAGGAAAGCGTCGCGCGTGAGCTTCTGCGTGTAGTTGGTGCGATAGTTGTTCGCGCCGGTAATGTTATCGGGGGCGCGATTCGGATTCGGGTAAAAGGGGATCAAAGCGCGTCCGACCGGATCGAGGCGGTTGGCGGGGATCACGTTTCCAGGAAACTGGGTTCGAACATTCCGCCCGCCTTCCAAGCGAGTCGTCATCGGGTCATAGACCGGAATGACACTGCCGTTGGCGGCAAATGTCTGCGAAAAATTGCCTGACCGCTGCAGCGCGTCCGGCACGGTGAACTGATCCGTGTTCCCCTGGCTTCTGCGGGAGCCCTCCCAGGCGAAGTACCAGAAGGTGCGGTCCCTGCCGTTGTAAAGTTTCGGGATTCGAACAGGCCCGCCGAGGGTCGCGCCGTAAACGTTATATCTAAGGGGCGCCCGTACTTTCTTTGTCCCGTCCCATGGCGCGAAGAAGTTTCCGGCGTCGAGTTTCTCGTTGCGCAGATACTCGTACGCCGAACCGTGCAGTTGGTTCGTTCCCGATTTGGTTGTGGCGACGATGACGCCGCCGGCGGAACCGCCATACTCGGCGGAGAAGCCGTTGGACAGCACCTTCACCTCGGCGACGGTCTCAACGGGCGGGTCAGTATCCACTTGGCCGATGCCAAGACGCATGTTCTGAATGGTCCCGCCGTCCATATAGAAGTTCTGCGATTGCGTACGGCCGCCGGAGAGCGAGAAATTCGGCTTCCCGCCCGAATCGTAGTTGATGAACACGGCGGCGCCGGTCATCGCGATGATGTTCATGGTGCGGCGGTCGCCCAGCGGCATGTCGGCGATGTTTCTCGCCTCAACAAGCTGCGACTGCTCCGAGGTTCGTGTTTCGAGCAGGGAAGCCTGCGAAGTCACGGTGACGCTTTCGCTGAGCGCGCCGACTTCGAGCTTTACATCCAGGCTCAGTTGTTGTCCGGTGGTGAGCACCAGGTTCTCGCGAACGTATTTGCGAAAACCGGCCTTCTCAATGTTGATGAGATAGGAGCCGATCGGCAGGGCGCGAAGGGTGTAGAACCCGTTCTCGTCGGCGGTCGCTTGCGTCCGCTGGCCGGTAGCCGTGTTGGTCGCCGTGACAGCCGCACCGATCACCGCGGCATTCGTCTGGTCGGTGACAAAGCCGCTGATCGTCGCCTCGGCGGACTGCGCGGAGAGGATCCCCGCGAAGAGAAGTGGACTCAGGAACAATCGTAGAAGCGTTTTCACAGACGAACCTCCCACAAATAGATGTCGTGATCATATTCGCTTCAATGGGAGGTTGCAACTGCGGTCTGGAACAGGTCGTGCAGCCGGAGCAGGCCAATCGCCTTGCCCGACGCGTCGACGACAGGCAGAACTGAAAGCTGCCGCGGCCGTTCTTCCATCAGCCGGACGGCCTCGCGCAGAGCCGCTTCGGGCCCGATGGTCACCGGGTTGCGGGTCATGACGTCGCCGGCGGTAAGGCCGCGGATCTCGTCGTATTTCTCAAGAGCCCGCCGCAAATCGCCATCGGTCAACAGACCGGCGAGACTTCCGTCCTCTTTTAACGCGCAGGCGGCGCCGAGCGGCTTGCGGGTCATCTCGATCAGCGCGTCCTTCAATGAGTCCGCCGGCCGCACCCACGCAACTTCCGCCGCTGTGTGCATGACCGCTGCAACCCTCACGTTCAACGACCGGCCAAGTTGACCGCCGGGATGGAGGAGCCCGAAATCGGCCGCCGAGAACCCTCTCCGCTCGACGAGCGCCACGGCCAAGGCGTGGCCGAGCGCCAGCGCCGTCACTACGCTCGCAGTCGGAACCAGATCGTGCGGGTCCGCCTCGCGCTCAACGCTGGCGTCCAGAACCACATCCGCCGCAAGCCCCAGGGCGCTCGACGGACGGCCGGTAATGACGATCAGCTTCGAGTCGAATTGGCGCAGAAGGGGAACCAGGCGCGTGAGTTCTTCGGTCACTCCCGAGTTCGAGATCAGAATCGTCGCATCGCCGGGCGAATAGATTCCCAGATCCCCATGGATCGCCTCCGCAGGATGGAGGAAAACGCTGGCGACGCCCGTCGCGCAGAACGTCGCCGAAAGCGCGCGTGCGGCAAGTCCGCTCTTGCCCATGCCCGTCACCACCACCTTGCCCGGATTCTCGAGCAGGATGGCGACCGCGCGTTCAAATCCGGCGTCGAGCGCCTTCGCAGTCCGATCCAGCGCTCTCGCTTCAAGCGAGAGCACCTTCCGCGCGGATTCGAGCAGATCGCTCATGGCGCTATTCGGCCGGCGTTTCGATCTTGGGGGCGGGCGCGACCTTTACTGCGTTCTCGAAGAGCCAGTTGAGGGTCTTCTCCGTGATGATCCGGTTGATGATCCGGTTCAGCGACCCGTCCTTCTCGAGCTTCATGCGCACCGCGGCGACCGGCTCGCGGCGCTGACGGGCCACGCGCTGCACTTCGGCGTCGAGTTCGTCCTGAGTGGCGGAGATGCTCTCCTGGGTGGCCAGCCTGCCGAGAAGCATCGACGCCTTGACGTCTTGCACGGCCCGGTCATGCTGGCTCTCCCGCAGCGCCTTCCAATCGAGCTTGATCTTGGAAACGTCGACGCCCTGCTGCGCAATGCTTCGAAGCTGGTTTTCGACGATGGTCTCCATCTGCTGTTCGACGTAGCATTCGGGCACGGGGAAGTCGTGCATGGCCACCATCTGATCCACCAGCTTGTTCTTCGCCTCGGTCTGAGCCATGTACTCGCGCTCGCGGTGCATGCCCTTCCGGATCTCCTCCCGCACTTCCTCCAGGGACGTGAAATCGCCGAGGTCCTGCGCGAACTCGTCGTTCAGCTCCGGCAGTTCTTTCAAACGGATCGACTTCAAAGTGAGGCGGAACCGGACCGTCTTGCCGGCGAGCCTCGAAACCCCGTAGTCCTCGGGGTAGGTGACCTCGGCTTCGCGTTCGTCTCCCGGCAGGCAGCCGCGGAGAGCCTCGGAAAACGCCGCGAAGGTGTCCTTTCCGCCGACCTCGATATTGATGTCCTGCTGCTTCACCGGCTCGCCCTCGATGCCGGAGACGGAAAGCAGATCGACGAGACAGTGGTCGCCGTCCTGAACGGGGCGCGGATCGACGTTCACGAATTGCGCTTTCGATTCACGCAATTCCGCGAGCCGTCCGTCAATGTCCGCCTCCGTCACTTCGGGGTCGGCGTACTCCACCGTGAGCCCGCGGACGTCCTTGAGATCGAACTCCGGGCTCACCTCGAACTCGGCCTTGAAGTGGACGCTCTCGCCGTCGTGGAAGTGGACGTCCTTGATGTCGGGCCTCGACACAGGCCGGAGATTCTCCTTCTCGCAAGCCGATTCCAGCGCCTTCGGGATCAGGTTCTCCAGCGCCTCTTGCCGGATTTCGGCGCCATAGACGGCTTTGATCTGCGAGACAGGCGCCTTGCCAGGGCGAAAGCCCTTCAGGTGCGCCTTGCCGCGCACCTTCTCGGTGACGCGCGCAATCTCTTCGGCCATGGCGTCGGCGGGAATGGTGATGTCGAGCGAGTGCTTGCAGCCTTCAATGAGAGCCAATGTCGGATTTCCTTCTTTGCTTGACCGCGCGGAGCCGCGCGGGCGCTTGCCGGTTGCCGGGCACGGCGGGGCTGGCGCCCCGGTGCGACGCGCTCCAATTTCCTAGTGTCTCACAGCACGGGCTTCTCGCCGGTGGCCAGCAGAGTTTCCAGGTGTGGAGCCTGGTCTTCGCGGTGCACGACCGCAGTCTCGATGCGTTGAAAACCGGCGGTTTCCAGGAAGCCCGCGAGCTCGACCTCGGCGAAGCCGAGCCAGTGGTCCGCGTAGAGCTCGCGCGCCTCCTCGAAATGATGCTCGGCGAGGTCGAGCACCGCGATCCGCCCGCCCGGCCTCAAGATCCGCCACGCTTCGGCGGCCGCTTTGTCCGGATGCCGCGCATGATGCAGCGACTGGCTCATCACCACGATGTCGACGGCGCCATCCTCGATCGGCACGTCCTCCAGATCGCCATGGCGGTACTCCAGGTTCGCCAGCCCGTTCCGCCGGGCCAGATCCGAACCATAGGCCACCATCTTCTCTGAGCTGTCCACCGCAATCACCTTCTCCGCCCTCTGCGCCAGCAGTTGAGAGAGAGCGCCTTCTCCGGCGCCGAGGTCCGCGATCCGCATCGGCGGCATCAGCTTCAGCAGCATTTCCGCTACGCCCTTCCACGACCTCCCAGGCACGTAATCCCGCCCGAACTTGCCCGCCAGGTCGTCGAAGTAGGCGCGGACCTTGTCGCGTCTTCGGTCCAGGATCAGTTTGAGCGCCCGCAGGTCCCGCTCCGTGGATGCCACTTCACGAGCCGCTCCTTCAAGTAATGGCCACAACGGTTCCCACGCCCCGCGCTGCAGCTTGTAATGCACGTTCTTCCCCGTCCGCCGGTCTTCCACAAGGCCGGCACGCTTGAGCTGTCCCAGGTGCGTTGAGAGCGTGCTCTGGCTCATCGCCAGCACCTCCTGCATCTCTGCAACGGTCAACTCCTCCCGGTCGAGAAGAAGGAGGATTCGCAGGCGGTTCGGGTCGGCGACAGTTTTCAGCGATTGGAGGATTGACTGCATAGGCTTGCTGTAGTTATGATATCAATGTATCGTGATTCGTCGATACCAAACTGAAGGAGAACACATGGCCAGCACGTTGAGTCCCGCAACAACCGACTACAAAGTTGCAGATATTTCGCTTGCCGACTGGGGGCGGAAGGAAATCACGATTGCCGAAGCGGAGATGCCTGGGCTGATGGCGATCCGCGAGAAGTACGCCGCGGAAAAACCGCTGGCCGGAGTCCGGATTACCGGATCGCTCCACATGACAATCCAGACCGCCGTCCTGATCGAGACGCTGACCGACCTGGGCGCTTCGGTCCGCTGGGCGAGCTGCAACATCTTTTCCACGCAG
>CAYWST010000309.1:0-7148 GCA_964461075.1 uncultured Solibacteraceae bacterium
GGCATAGAGGAGGGACGACCCCAGGAGAGTAGAAAGAGGCCGGAGCAAATAAAGGAACGCGAACCAGAGGAAGTCCTTGACGGTGAACAAGGGCCGCTTCCGCCCGGATGCATCCGCACTCATCAAAGCCCTGTCAGGCCGAACACGAACGCCGGGAGAGAAACTGCTCCTGGTAGTTTGCATCGAATCCGGACCAGTCATTCTGCACGCCCCAGATGCGCATGCTCTCTCAAGTCTAGACGATCGTGATGAGGGTGAGAGTAACCTGCCTTCCGGATGAACTGGGGAATCTTACTTTGGCGGGCCGCCCATCGAGTCCATGATCTGGCGCTGCTTGCGCTGGAGACTCAGATGAAAGTGTGCGGGGGGCTCGCCGGGTTTGGGCGGATCGATCGTAGCCAGGGCGCGGTCGATCGCGGCGAGTGCTTCAGGATAGCGGCGGAGCTGACGATTGGCCTCGGCGACAGATTCCCAGGGGTTGAGAGCGTCGGGCTGCTGCCGCGCGCCGGCTTCGGCATAGGTCAGCGCCTCCTCAGGCCTGAGAGCGCCGTCGATGGGCACATTGAGGAGCAAGTCGGCGAGATCGACCTTGGGTTTGTATCCCAGCGAATCGTCCTGAGCGGCACGCTTCAGCTCCTCGTAAGCCCGGCGGACGGCCTTGTCCCGTTGGGGCGAATTCAGTTTGTCGTGTCCGAAGGCGAGGCCGCGAAGAACGGAAAGGTTCAGCATGCGGAATCGCGCGCCCGAGCGGGCATGCATCAAGCGTTCTGTCAGGGGTAGGGCCTCTGAGAGGTCGTCGACATATCCCTGATAGTCCTCGGCGTCCCATCGCATCAGCGACCTGTTTTCGAGCATGAGGGCGAGATTCGCACAAGCCTGGAGATCATCAGGGTCGGCCGCGAGGTCCCGAACGATGGAGAGAGGCTTCTCCATCTCATTAAGCGCGCGGCGCGATTCGCCCTCCGCGCGGGAAGCCGCGGCCAGCGTCATAAGAAACGCCGCCCGCGCCTTGCGGGCGAAGGCCCCCGCCCGGATGCCGGCGGGCAGGAGATCGAGCGTCTTGAGCCCATTCTCGACGGCGACGCGCGCTTCCGACGGTTTCAGATCGACCATCGCCACGGCGCTGAAGCGGTAGAACTCGGCCAGCGCAAGTCGAAACTGCGGCGAGGAACTTCTGGATTTGAGAATTTCAAGAGCCTTGCGTCCGCGGATTTCAGTCTCCGCTTTGGGGGCGCCCTGGGCCGGACCGCCCGCGAAGGCCGCTGTCAGAGCACGGGCGAGCAGGAGCGCGACGGCATCGTCGGATGGATGCGCGAGGTGGACCGATTCAAGCCGCGAGATGACTTCAAGCAACTCCGGGAACGCCTTGCCGCCCTGGCCGCTGGTGACGGCGGCGATCGCCGAGCTCGCTTCGAGTTCCAGCCGCGCCTGCCGGGCGCTTTCTAAAGAGTGGAATGGCGCGAGGAGCGCGAGGCCCTTCTGGTAAACGCGAATCGCTTCGGCGGGATTGCCGAGAGTAGCCTTGGCGAAGTTCCCTTGAACGTCACCAAGCTTGCGGTAGCCTTGGGCGATTTCGATGGCGAGTTCGGGATCGAGGTTTCGCTGGGAGGCAAGCTTGTCGAGGTAGGAAAGTGAACCGGCCGCCATGCTCGAACGCAAGCGGAGTGTGCCGGGGATCAGTTCAGCCTGGTCGTAGAGATCGAACAACTGATACTTGGCAAGGCGGCGCACCTCGTTGAACCGTTCTTCCGCGATGCTCCTCTGGCGGACAGTGGCGATGAAGCCGGAGGCCGCGACAACGAGAAGCGCGAGCGCGGCGGAGATGAGGTACCGCCGGCGGAGGACGAATTTCCGGGCGCGGTAGGTGAAGGTGATGGGGCGGGCGTGAACGGGCCGCAATTCAAGATACGCGAGCAGGTCATCGCGGAACTCTTCCACAGTTTGATAACGCTGCGCAGGCGAGTATGCGACGGCGCGAAAGGCAATGGCGGAAAGGTCGCCTGAAAGCTGTTTCTTGAGCGTCGCCGGCGAAGCGCCGCGGGCGGCGGCGGCTTCGGGAGTGGAACGGGACCCAAGAAGAAGCACGGGGAGATCCTCCGTCGCGCGGGCTAATTCACGGGCGATGTCATTGGGGATTTCGAAAGCGCGATGGCCCGCCAGGATTTCGTAAGAGGCGAGGCCGAGAGAGTAGACGTCGGAGGCGATTGTCAGCGGAGCGTTGCGGAGCTGCTCAGGGCTGGCGTAGCGCGGAGTGAGAAGAGGCAACGTCGTGACGTCCGTTCTTTCGGTGGCGTCGAGGAGCTTTGCGGTTCCGAAGTCGAGGAGTTTGACGGCGCCTGATTTGTCGACGAGCACGTTGCCCGGCTTCAGGTCGCGGTGGATGACAAGGTTCCGGTGGGCGTGAATGACGGCGGAACAAACATCAACGAGAAGGCGGACGCGGCTCCGGACGGGCAACTGAAGCCTGTCGCAATAGGCATCGAGCGGTTCGCCGTCGACGTACTCAGTGACAAGAAAAGGCTCGCCGGTAGCGGCCACACCGCCGTCGAGCAAGCGAACGATGTTGGGGTGGTTCATCTGGGCGAGGAGCTGCCGCTCGGTACGGAAGCGGGCGGCGAAGGCTTCTCCTGCCAGGTGGGGAGATAGAACCTTGAGAGCAACCTGCTGGGTGTACTCGCCGTCAGCTCTTTCGGCGAGATAAACGGCGCCCATGCCGCCTCGTCCGAGCAGGCGGATGACACGGTACGGGCCGAATTGAGTCACGCCAGCGGGGATCGCGAAACCGCCGGCCCAGGACTCGATCCGAGACTCAGCGGCAGGAGCAGCGGAGAGCAGTCGAATGACATCCTCCACCAGGGAGGGGTCGGAGGAGGCATGCTTCCGCAAGAACGCCTCACGCTGGGAATGGGGGAGTGCAGACGCGGCGTGAAAGAGAGTTTCCAGGCGAGTGAAGCGGTCCATGCGGGTCAGAATTTTATGATACGCGGCGGATGAGTGGCGGTCACGAAAAACTGCGACCTAGATTTGTCCTGAAATCAACGGGTTCGAGAGAACTGCAGAAAAGCTTCGCAGGGCGCGGGGCTAACGTCTTTGCGGGCGGGAGAGACCGCACGGCAAACGATCATGGCAACTAAGAAGACGGCAAGAAAAAAGGCTGCGGGGGCGGCAAGCCGCAAGGGCGAGGTAAAACACATGGAAACCGCGCTGGCCGCGCTGCAGGGTCCGCCGCCGAAGTCGGAGAAGGATTTGACGCGGTGGGTATTAGACAAGCTCTTGGGGGAGATGGTGTCGAAGCTGCTGTCGGGTGAGGAACTGAAGTTTGCATCAAATGACATTCTGCGGGTGATTCAAACGATCCGGGAATACGACGGGGAGGAAGAGCAGAAGAAGGTGAGCGGCATTCGAGTTGAGTGGGTGGAGCCGAAAGAATCGTGATTGTTCAACGGCACATCCCTTATCAGCCGCTGCCTTCGCAGCGGTTGTTTCACTCATCGCGGGCGCGATTCAAGGGATTCAGCGGTCCGATCGGATCCGGGAAGAGCCAAGCTTTGTGCCAGGAGGCGATCCGTCTGAGTTACCTGAATCAGGGGAGGACAGGTCTGATCGGGGCGCCAACGTACCCGATGCTGCGCGACGCCACGCAGACGGCGTTGTTCGAGACACTTTCGTCGGCGGGGATTCCGTTCGAGTTCAACAAGGCGGAGATGCTGCTGCTGTTGAAGGATACGCAGTCGCGAGTGCTGCTGAGGTCGCTGGACGAATATGAGCGGCTTCGAGGCACCAACCTGGCGTGGTTTGGTGTTGACGAGTTGACTTACTGCGTGGAGGAGGCATGGACGCGTCTGGAGGGGCGCCTGAGAGATCCAAAAGCGTCAAGGCTTTGCGGCTTCGCGGTGTGGACGCCGAAGGGCTATGACTGGGTCTGGCGAAAGTGGATTCAAAACAGGCCGGAGGGTTACGACTGCATCCAAGCGCAGCCGTTCGAGAACCGGCATCTGCTCGAAGCGATTCCAAATTTCTACGAGAGTCTGAAGCAGAGCTATGACGAGGCCTTCTTCGCTCAAGAAGTGCTGGGCCAGTACTTGAATCCGAGCGCAGGCCTTGTGTATCCGGCGTTCGACAGGCTGAAGAACGTAGGCCCTCAAGAGGCGCGGGTAGGATACGAACTGCTCTGGGCGCTCGACTTCAACGTGAATCCGATGACGAGCGTGGTGGCGCAGGTCATCGACGAAGTGGTCCACGTGATCGATGAGATCGTGATGAACCGAGCCAGCACTTTCGAAGCGTGCGATGAATTCGCGAGGAGGTACGGGCACTGGAAAGACGGGGTGGTTGTGTTCGCGGACGCAACTTCAAACCGGATGCAGACAGCCGGCACGAGCGACCGGGAAATGGTCGAGATGTCGATGCAGCAGGCAGGGTTTCCGAAGGTCAGATACCGGATACCGCGGAGCAATCCTGCAGTGAGGGACAGAGTGGCGCTGGTCAACGGAAAGCTCCGGGCGGCGAGCGGCGAAGTGGGGGTTCGAATCGACCCCCGGTGCCGTGAACTGATCGCGGATCTGGAGCGGGTGCAGTGGTCGCAGGACGGAGTCGAGATCGACAAATCGAAAGACCCAAAAAGAAGTCACGCGAGCGACGCGCTTGGGTACATGCTTTGGCAATTGTTCCAGCCGCAACCGCGGATCGGAATGGGAAAGAGGCGGCTTTTCTAGCCGGGAAGGAAGAAGGCGATGAAAGACATCAACCGGGAGCATCCGGAATATCAGTCGTGGCGGGAGGCTTGGCCGAAATACAGGGATCTATACGCAGGCGGCGAGGCATTCATTCGAAACGCAGATCGATACCTGATTCCACGGCAGCGGGAGCCGCTAGACGTTTACTCAGAGCGGGTGGGCCGTGCATTCTATGAGAACTACATCGGCTCCATTATCGACTGGTACGCGGCAACCTTGTTCCGGAGAGAGCCGCTGCTGACCTACGAGGGCACGGACGGGCGGGCGCGCAGCTTCTTCAACGGTTTCGCCATGGATTGCGACCTTCGTGGATCGACGCTGAGCGACTTTTATCGCAGACAGGTGATTGAATCGCTGGTTTCCGGGAGGAGCTATGTCGTCATCGACTTCCCGAAGAGCGATGTCAAAGCTGGAAGCCGCGCGGAGGAAGAAGACATGGGATTGTCGCGGGGCTATTTGACCGATTTTCCCGCGAGTTCAGTGATCAATTGGCAGCGCGATCAGCATGGGGAATTTGAATGGGTGGTGATGAGAGGAGAGCGGCTGCTTGCCGATTCGCCGGACAGCAGCGAATGGCGGATCGAGCGGAACTGGACGTATTACGACCGTGAGAACTTCGCACGGTTCCAACAGATCGAGGCCGGAGGCAAAAAAGGGCCCATCGAAAAGGTTGATTACGGATTGCACGGGTTGACCAAATTGAGGCGGACGCCGGTCTTTGAGTTCAGTTTGGGCGAAGGGATGTGGCTGATGAACAAAGCCGGATCGCTGCAATTGGAACATTTCAACAAGTCAAACGCCTTGTCGTGGGCGCTCACGATGGGTTTATTCGCGATGCCGGTGGTTTATTCGGACAAAGACTGGAACCAAACGGTCGGCGACAGCTACTACTTGCAGCTCGGCAAGGAGGACAGGTTCGGCTGGACGGAGCCGGAGGGGCACGTCTATCGAATCGCTCTGGATAACCTGGACCGGCTAAAAGAGGAGATCTACCGGGTTTGCTACCTGACGCACCAAGCGGGCGGGTCCATGACGTCGAATTCACAGATGACGGGTCTCAGCAAGCAGCGGGACTACCTGGTGACACAGGAAGTATTGCGCGGATTCGGCGACAAGGTTAAGGACCACATGAGAGGGGTGTTGAATGCGCTCGCGGCAGCACGGGAAGACCGGCTGAGCGTCAATGTGGCGGGATTGGATGAATTCGACATTGGAGATTTCTCCGGCGAACTAGAAGATGCAGAGCGTCTGCTGAGGCTGGGGATTCCATCGAAGACACTCGAAAGGCAAGTGCAGAAGAAGCTCGCGCTCAAGTATCTCTGCGACATGAACCAACAGTTGAAGGATCAGATTGCACGAGAGATCGACGGAGAAGCGTGAAAGGAGAGCTATGGAAGAGACCAAACAGGAAGATATCCGAGGGATCATCCGTTCGGTGATCGAGGAATTTGTCACGACGGAGCGACGTCAATCGGAACCGGCGTACAAGGCGGAACTGATTGAGGAGAAGCGACGGCGTGAATCGCTTGAGAAGCGAGTGAACGAGCTGATCGAGGAGAATCGCAGGAGCCGGCAGGCGGCGGAGGAAATCGACAGGCACTCACAAATCCGCGCGGAATTGCAGCGGCTGGGGGTGTCGAAAGTCGATCTGGCGTTCAGAATCGTGCGAGACGATGTGTATCGCGGTGAAGACGGCAGGCTGCTAGCGAAAACGGCTGAGGGCGATCGGCCGCTGCAGGAACATCTGACAGCTTTCGTAGAACAGAATCCGGAGTTTCTGCCCGCCCGAATCAGCGGCGGCTCGGGGGTTTCGAGCCCGCAACGCGGCGGGCAGATCCAAGGCGCACTGGAGTTGGAGCGGATCAAGCCGGGGATGAACCCGGAAGAGCTGCAGCGAGTGCGGGAACAGGTCTCTCAGCTTGCATTGCAGAGTCTGAGGGGCGAATAGCGCTCGCCGCGGCGACGCGGAGGCGCACAAAGAGGCGAGAGAAGAAGGGAGAAAAGAATGGCGATCATCACATCTGCCAATCTGGCGAATGCGATCGTGAAGCTGGTGGCGGTTGACGCACTGCCGGCGCTGATGGGGAACCTTGTGATGGGCAACCTGGTCACCCGCGATTTCGAGCCGACGCTTGCGAACGCGGGAGACACGGTGAACGTGCCCGTACCACCGATCATGACGGCCTATAACCTGGCCGAAGGCGGCGCGGTGACGCCGCAGAATCCTGACGTTGCGACGGCTCAGATCGTGCTCAATACACATGCTGAAGCGACGTTCACGATCCCCGACGTGACCAAGGTGATCGCGGTGCCCGATTTGCTTCGGCTGTACATGCAGCCGGCGATGGTGGCGCTGGCGGAAAAGGTCGAAAGCGATCTGCTGAACCTGTACAGCCAGTTCACGGCGAACAC
>CAYWST010000310.1:0-7142 GCA_964461075.1 uncultured Solibacteraceae bacterium
CTCGCCAACGGCCCTCGAACAGCGAACGGATTGCCGGTTCCTGCGTCATCCCGAACTCGCCCAGCAGCCAGCCGCCGGGCGCGAGCAGGCGGCGGGCTTCCGGTTCTATCCGGCGCCAAAGGTCGAGCCCGTCGGCCCCGCCGTCCAGGGCGAGGCGCGGCTCATGGTCGCTCACCTCCCGCATCAGGCTTTCGACCTCTCCGGTTGCGATGTAGGGAGGATTCGCGGTGATTAAATCGAACGCGCCAACAATGTCACTGGCGAGGTCGGTCTGAACGAACGAAACCGTGGCGCCGTGGATCCGGGCGTTCTCGCGCGCCACTTCGAGAGCGGCGCCGCTGAAGTCCGTGGCTGTGACGCCGGCGCCGAGTTCAAGCGCAAGCGTAACCGCCACGCAGCCGCTCCCGGTGCAGAGGTCGAGCGCGCGGCGAGGCCGCGGATCAAGGGCCAGAGCCTGCTCGATCAGCAGTTCGGTTTCCGGACGCGGGATCAGCACGGCGGGCGTGACGCGGAATTCGCGGCCCCAGAACTCCTGCCGCCTGGTGATGTACTGCGTGGGCTTGCCCCCAGAGCGCTCGTGAAGGTAGCGGCCGTAGTGGATCCACTCGACGGTGGTCAGCTCGTGCTCGGGATGCGAAAAGAGGTAGACGCGTTCGCGGCCGAGCGCATGGCACAACAACACTTCGGCCGAGGCGCGGGCGTCTTCAACGCCGGAGCGCTCGAGGATCTCAGTTCCTTGCAGAAGAGCCGTTCTTGCCGTCACCTTGTCCAACCTGCTGCTGGAGCTTCTGAGCGTTGTAGTAGGTCGTGCAGGCGGAGATGAGCTCGTCGAGATCGCCTTCGAGGACGCGATCCAACTGGTGTATGGTGAGGCCGATGCGGTGGTCGGTGACGCGGTTCTCTTTGAAGTTGTAGGTGCGAATCTTTTCGCTGCGGTCGCCCGTGCCCACCTGCGAGCGGCGGTCAGCGCCCAAGGCGGCCTGCTGCTTCTCCAACTCCATCTCGTAAAGCCTCGCGCGCAAGACGCGTTCGGCCTTGGCGCGATTCTTGATCTGGGACTTCTCGTCCTGGCAGGACACGACGGTCCCGGTGGGGAGATGCGTGAGGCGGACCGCCGAATAGGTGGTGTTCACGCTCTGGCCGCCGGGGCCGGAAGAGCAGAAGGTGTCGATGCGGACGTCTTTGGGATCGAGCTTGATGTCGATTTCGTCGGCTTCCGGCATGACAGCCACGCGCACGGTGGAGGTGTGGATGCGCCCCTGCTGTTCGGTGACGGGAACCCGCTGGACGCGATGCACGCCGCTTTCGTACTTGAGCCTGGAGTAGACCTTGTCGCCGCTCACGAGAGCGACTGTTTTCTTGTCGCCGCCGGCGCCGCTCTCCGAAGTGGTGGTGACCTCGACCTTCCAGTTCTTTGACTCCGCGTAGCGGGCGTACATCCGGAACATCTCGGAAGCGAACAGGGAGGCCTCGTCGCCCCCGGCGCCGGCGTGAATTTCGAGCACGACGTTGCGCTCGTCGTTGGGGTCCTTCGGCAACAGCAGCAGCTTCAACTGCTCAATGAGTTGGGAAGAGCGGGGCTCGAGAACGGCGATCTCCTCTTCGGCCATGGCCTTGAGGTCGGGATCCTTTTCGGCGAGCATCTGCCGGGCCTGATCCAGGTTGGCGGCGACCTGCTTGTAATCTCTGTAGACCTTGACAATCTCCTCGAGATCCCGGTGAGCTTTGGCGGTCTTGCGGTAGAGATCGGGGTCGTTGACGACTTCGTTGTCGGCCATCCGGGCCGTAAGTTCTTCGAATTTGCGCTCGACCTCGTCGAGCTGGCGGGTAATGTCCATGGAATGCTTAAGCGATGACGAGCTCGCCGCCCTGCTTGCGCTCCAGCTCCATTGCGGTCTCAAGAGCATGGATGGCGACTGCGGTTTGTTCGTCGGACGGGGGCTGAGTGGTAATGCGTTGGAGCCAGAGACCCGGGGCGGTCATGACGGCCAGAAGGCTGGCTCGCCGTTTCGCCGCGAAGCGGATGGTCTCATAGCTGAGGCCGGTGATGAGCGGCAGGGCCAGCACGCGCACCAGCATCTTCGACCAGAACGTCTCGGCGGGAATGATCGCGTACACGACGATGGACACGAGCATGACCACCAGCAGGAAGCTCGTCCCGCATCGGGGATGCCAGGTGACGAACTGCTGCGCGTTGGCTACGCTCAATTCCCGGCCGGATTCGAAGTTGAAAACCGTGCGGTGCTCGGCGCCGTGAAACTCAAAGACGCGGTGGATGTCCTCCCACCGCGAGATGAGGTAGAGGAAGCCAAGGAAGATGAGCAGGCGGATCACGCCGTCGACGAGATTGAACGCGATACGCCCATGAATCTCCGGCGCCACGCGCTCCAGTTGGGTGGTGAGCCAGAGCGGCACGAACTTGTAGAGCGCGATGAAGAAGACGAAAGAGAAGATGAGATTGGCGGTCATCGCCCAGCCGGGCACTTCGCCGGCCTTGCGTCCGTCTGCCTTCGTGGTCTTTCCTTCCTTCTCCGCCTCGGCGGCCATGGCGACGTCGGCGGAGAAGCGCAGTGCTTTGACCCCAAGGTACATCGCCTGGCCGAGCGTGCCGATGCCGCGCAGGATCGGGTACTTGAACAGCGGATACTTCTCGCTGACACGGGAAACGGGGAATGCGTCGGAGACCAGAGTGCCGTCAGGTTTGCGGATCGAGACGGCGTAGCTGTGCGGAGCGCGCATCATGACGCCCTCCATCACGGCCTGCCCGCCGACAAGCGTCTCTTCTCCGCTCTCAAGGACCGGCAGCAGTTGCGTATGCGCCGTCAGGCGGACAAACCATCTCCAGGGAAGCCCAAGCAGGTTCAAAAGCCGATATCGCCTCTCTCCTTCTAATTTACTTCATTGTGACGGGGGTTTCGCCGGCTCCCCGGATCCGGCTGAGGATTTCGGCGGCCTTTGGGTACTCCGGAGCGGCCTTCTCCAGATGAGGGATGGCCAGCCGGGCGGGCCTGCCAAGTTGGAGCAGGGCCAGGCCGCGGAGGTAGTTCGGTTTGGCGTTGGAAGGATCGGTGCGGAGAGCCGCTGCAGCGCGGCGCTCGCACGCCTCGAATCCCTTGGCGGCGTACTCGGCGACGGCCGCGTCGCTCTGCAGGTCGGCCCAGGACGGATCGAGATCGGCGGCCTTGCCGAGCAACTGCCGAGCCCGCGCGAGGTCGCCTCCCGCTAGCGCATACTGGCCGCGGCGGTACAGGGCGTCGACGAAATCCGGATCGGCCTTGATCGCTTCATCCAACCAGCCAATGGCCTGCTCGTGCTTTCCCTTCTTAGACGCTTCCGCGGCTTTCCTGTACGCCTTGCCGGCGCCGGATGGCACTTGGTGGCTCAACCGATAGAGGCTCACCGGCCCGCGCGGGGATGCGGATTCGGGCAGTTTCAACGTGACATCCATGAACCCTGGAATCGTCGCCGTCTCATGCGCCAGGACATCGCCATTAACCGCCAGCACGGAGATTTCGTAAGCTCCTTCCGGCAGATTCAGAAAGCTGAAGGTGCCGTCGCTCCGCGACCAGACCTGTATCGTGTCCTTGGTGATCAATGAGGTGGCCACCAGGCGAAGGCGGTCGAACGGAACGCCGGCGGACCCTTCGATTCGTCCTTCAAGGGCAAACCGCTGAGCGTTTAGATCCGCTGCAAGCAGGCACACAAAGAGCGCAATCTTTTTGAACATGAGTTTCCTCCTGATGGGTCGAGTGGGATCGGGAGACAGAGATCCCGCAGCCGCAGCCATGGGTGCGGTCAAAGCCGTCTATGGGCTTCTAATCTTTTCTCGTGAGGTCTGCGGATCAGGCCGCCAGCCGGGGCTTGTTGGCGTGGGTGTCGAGCAGCCAGCGGATCTGCGCGGCTTCGAACGGAGCGGCACAGTAATCTGCGGCGCCTGCTTCGAGGGCGTCAAGCCAACCCTCAATCTCCGGCAAGCGGCTCACAACCACAACGGGGATATTTCTATATGATCGGAACGCTCGCGCCAGTACATCACGGTCGGGCGAGCAGAATACGATGTTCGCTTTGCCCGAGCGTGGCGCCTCTTCGGCTGCTACGGCTTGCCAATTGCATTGTTCGAGCGCCTTGGCAAGCGGCGCGGCGAGCGTCTCGTCTAGTTCGAACAATAGGGCTTGTCGCATTTGCTGAACCTGAACGGCGATCTTAAAATCGGCCATTGTCACCTTTCTTTTCTTGCAAGTGAAGGTTCTGACCTGGACCGTAGTTTCTCTGCCTTTACTTCAGCGGGGAGAGAGTAGAAGGAGCGACAACAGGAGCGCCCCGCCTTGTTCTCAAGTTAACCCCAGGCGGCCATGAAGTCCAATCAATTTTTCTAATCAGCCGGATGAAACGCAGGTGACGGGAACAAACTCATTCGAGTCAATCGGCTCCGAGCTTACGCTGCATTTGTTCGAGCGTCACGCCCTTGGTTTCCGGGTAGGTGAGGAGAACGACGAAAAACTGTAGCGCCATCATTGCGGAGAAGAAAAGAAATGGATAGCCGCCGGATTTTTCCGCCATCAGCGGAAACGTTCCAGCAACAATTGCGTTCATAAACCAGTGCGTGAAGCTGCCGAGGCTCTGCCCTTTGGCGCGCACCCGGTTGGGGAAGACCTCGCTGATGTAGACCCAGATCACCGCGCCCTGGGAGAAGGCGAAGAACCCGGTGAATCCGGCGAGCAGCCAGACCAGTTTCTCCTGGTGCTGGCCGCTGAGGAAGATGGCGGCGATTCCGCCGAGGCAGAGAGATGTGCCGATGCTGCCGACCAGCAGCAGGGTCTTGCGCCCCGCCTTGTCGATCACCGACATGGCGAGGATCGTGAAGACGAGGTTCGTTGCGCCAACGCTGACCGCCTGCAGGTCGCCGCTCACCTTATCGAAGCCCGCCTTCGCGAAGATGTCGTTCAGATAGTAAAGGACGGCGTTAATGCCCGACAACTGGTTGAAGATGGCGATCGAGATGGCCAGAAACAATGGCATGCGGTAGCGTCTCTGGAACAGGGCTTCTCCGCTTGAATCCTCCTGGTGAAGGCTGGCTTTGATTTCGGCCAGCGAATCTTGCGGCGAGGGCTCCCCAACCGCCGTCAGCGCAGCCAATGCTTCAGCGTCGCGCCCCTTGGAGGCCAGCCAGCGCGGACTGCGTGGGATCGTGTTCAACATGATCCAGAACAGCAGCGCCGGGACGGCCTGGACACCCAACTTCCACCGCCACTCGGCTTCGCCCAGGCCGAATGTGCCGATCACATAGTTCGACAAGTAGGCCAGCAGGATGCCCAGCACGATGTTGAACTGGAAGAACCCCACCAGCCGCCCCCGCAGCCTCGCTGGAGCGATCTCGCTGATGTACATGGGACCCAGCACGGAGCTGCCGCCCACGGCGAGCCCGCCGACGAAGCGAAAGAACACGAGCGAGTTCCAGTCCCACGCCAGGCCGCACCCGACGGCGCAGACGAAGTAGAGCATCGCCATCCATTTCAGGCTGTCTCTCCGGCCGAAGCGCTCGCCGGGCCATCCGGCAAGCATCGAGCCCAGGATCGTCCCCAGCAGCGCGCTGGCCACTGTCACTCCGAGGGACTCCGCGGAGAGTCCGAAGATGCGGGTCAGAGCCTGAGTCGCACCGGCGATGACCGCCGTGTCGAACCCGAACAGCAGTCCACCTAGAGCGGCGACCACGGTGCTTCTGGCCAGAACGCCTTGTAGTTTCATCAGGGAAGACTCTATATCGCCGGGGAGGCGGTTGTCCATTCCGGCTTCGCGCTACACTGAAAGTTCCCTTCTTTCGCAACCCATATGGCTACGATCCAGCGCCGGAAGACTGTCAGTGTTGATGTAGGCGGAGTGATGGTGGGCTCTCGCCATCCCGTCGTGGTCCAGTCGATGACCAACACGGACACCGCGGATACCACCGCCACCGTCAACCAGGTGATCGCGCTCGCTCAGGCGGGCTCGGAGATCGTCCGCGTGACGGTCAACACGGACGACGCCGCCAAAGCGGTCCCCAGAATTGTCGAAACTGTTCGGCTCTTCGGGATCAAGGTCCCCATCGTCGGCGACTTCCATTACAACGGGCATCTGCTGCTGAAAAAGTACCCCGAGTGCGCGCGCGCGCTGGCTAAGTATCGCATCAATCCCGGCAACGTCGATATTGGCAAGAAGACCGACGACAACTTCCGGACGATGATCGAGTGCGCCATCGAGTACGCCAAACCGGTCCGGATCGGCGTCAACTGGGGATCGCTCGACGGCGCGCTGCTGGTCCGGATGATGGACGAGAACTCCAAGGCGGCCAATCCCCTGGACGCTGCGGGGGTGATGAAGGAAGCGATTGTCCGATCTGCGCTCGAATCCGCAGAACTCGCTGAAAAATACGGGCTTGGCCGTGATCAAATCATCATCAGCGCCAAAGTTTCCAATGTTCAGGACCTGATCGATGTGTACCGGCGGTTGGCTGCCGAATGTGAGTACCCGCTCCACCTGGGTTTGACCGAAGCCGGAATGGGCTCCAAGGGCGTCGTCGCCACGACGGCGGCGCTTTCGGTTCTGCTCCAAGATGGAATAGGCGACACCATCCGCGCCTCTCTAACCCCTGAGCCCAACGGCGACAGAACCGAGGAAGTCATTGTCTGTCAACAGGTTTTGCAGTCCCTGGGGATTCGCTCGTTCACTCCTCAGGTCGCCGCTTGTCCAGGTTGCGGCAGGACCACTTCGACCTTCTTCCAGGAGATGGCCCAGCAAATCGAAAGCTATCTGCGGGACAAGATGCCAGTGTGGAAAGACCAATACCGCGGTGTAGAAGAGATGAAAGTGGCGGTGATGGGCTGCGTGGTGAACGGTCCTGGCGAGTCCAAGCACGCCAACATCGGCATTTCCCTGCCCGGAACCTTCGAGGAACCGGTTGCTCCGGTCTATGTTGACGGAAAGCTAACAAAAACTTTGCGGGGGGATAGCATTGTGGCAGAGTTTATTGCTATGCTAGACAAGTACGTGGAACACACCTACGGAGCCGAAAGGGTTCCGCAAGGTGAACCGAAAGAGTTTTGGAGAGTTTGATCTCCCCCACAGAGGGCGGACCCACCCGCCACCCACTACCCCCGGGTCCGCCC
>CAYWST010000311.1:0-7104 GCA_964461075.1 uncultured Solibacteraceae bacterium
ACCTCCGCGTGCCTGGGCGGGAGCTCAAGGGCATCCATTTCGCCATGGATTTCCTGCCTCTCAACAACAGGCGCAACGCGGGCGATTCAATTCCGGAGAGCGCCTGGATTTCCGCGGCGGGCAAGAATGTCATCATCATCGGCGGCGGGGACACGGGCGCCGATTGCCTCGGCACCTCGCACCGGCACAAGGCGAAGTCGGTCCGCCAGTTCGAGATCATGCCCCTTCCGCCGGCCGAGCGCGCCTCCTCGACGCCGTGGCCTCTCTGGCCGCTCATGCTTCGCGAGGAATCGAGCCACGAGGAAGGCGGCGAACGCCACTTTGGCATCCTCACCACCGAGTTTCTCGGCGACGAGCGCGGCAATGTCCGTGCGCTGAAGACGGTCAAGGTCGGCCCGCCGCCGAAGTTCGAACCCGTGCCCGGCACGGAAAGCGAGTACGCCTGCGATCTCGTCCTTCTGGCGATGGGCTTCACCGGTCCCGTCCGGAACGGGCTGATTGAGCAGCTCGGCGTCGATCTCGATCAGCGCGGCAACGTCAAGACCGGCGAGGACTACGCCACTTCGCAATCCGGCGTCTTCGCCGCCGGCGATATGCGCCGAGGACAATCGCTCGTCGTGTGGGCGATCGCCGAAGGCCGCAAGGCCGCCGCCTGCATCGACCGTTGGTTGATGAGGTCCGCCCGGGCGGTCTGATTACTCCGCGGCGCAACCCCGCGCCAGCAGCGCCCCCCAGTGGAAGCCCGCGCCGAACGCGGCGAAGACCGTGTGCGCTCCCGGAACGAAGCCATTCTCCCGGCTCCACTCGCTCGCCGCGATCAGCATCGAAGCCGAACTCGTATTGCCGTACTTGGCGATGTTGCTGAAGAACCGCGCGCTCTCCACGCCCAGAGTCTCCGCCACCTTGTCGATCAGGTTCTGATTCGCCTGGTGCAGCAGGAACGTTCCGATGGAAGCCGCCGCCACGCCGGCGCGGTCGAGCACCGAGCGGATCGCGCCGGGGATCTTGCGCGAAGCCTGCAGGATGACCGTGCGGCCGTTCATTTTGATGGGCGAGTTCTGCTCCAGGCAGAGATCGTCGGCCCAGGTTCCGTCCGAGCCTAACTCAACATCCACAATCTCCGCCTTGCCGCCCGAAGGCGAGACGAGACACGCGCCCGCGCCGTCCCCGAACAGCACCGCCACTCCGCGTTCCTTCGGCTCGCGGGCTACAATACGCGACATCTTCTCCGCCCCGATGACCAGAATGTGGCCCATCGAGGGCGAAAGCCGGGCCGCCAGGGCCAGCCCGAAGAGGCTGCCCGCGCTCGCCAGCGGCAGGTCGATCGCGGGCACGCCCGCCGCCCCCAGCTTCAGCGCAGTCACCGACGCCGGTCCCGGCGCCGCGCGCTCCGCGGACCCGCAGGCCACAACGATCAGTCCCAGCCGCTTCGCTTCGTAACCCGCCCGGTCGAGGCAATCCTGCCCCGCCTTGGCCGCCAGGTCGGCCACCGTTTCATCTTCGGCCGCAAAACGGCGCTCCCGGATCCCGCTTACGTTCAATACCCACTCCGCGGTTGCGCCGACCCATGAGCCTGCCTCCTCGCTCGTCACAATCCGCTGCGGGAGATAGTGGCCAAACTCTTTCAAAAAGGGCATTTCGATTCAGCTCCGTGAGTCCAGGTATTCTTCAATTCGCTCCAGCGAAGCGAACTTTCTCGGGTTTAGATCGGCGTCCGGAATCGTGATTCCGAACTCCTCTTCCAATGCGCTGACCAAGTCGGGCAGCGCAAATGAATCCAAGAGACCCGAGTCGAACAGGGACTCATCCGGCGCCGGATCGACCGGCTTCTTCGTAACCTTCCGAAGGATCTCAGTGAGTTTTGATCGGCGATCCATTGCCTTCCATTCCTATGATCTGTCGTCTGACCGAAAGAAAAATGTCGTACTGACTGAGGAGCAGGCCCGATAGCGCCTCGCCCCATAACCTGTAGCCGGCGGGCGTCAGGTGCACGAAGTCGCCCTGCGCCATCCCGGCGTTCACCCACTGCCGCATCGAGCCTTTTCCGCCCATGGCCGCCCTCAGATTCCAAAAGGCGCAGCCGGAAGCCAGCGCCGCGTCCCGCTGAGCGGCCAGGATGTGATCCACCGATTCGGCGGGCACAATGCGCCGCGAGGAGTAACGGTACGCCTGGTCAGGCGCGCCGACTACCAGGATCGAAGCAGCCGGGACGGCCTGGCGCAGCCGTTGAAGAACCTGAGCCAAAGCCGCCCTATAAGCATCGTACGTCCAATCTTTGTTGCGTGCTTCATTGGTCCCGTAGGAGAGCACGATCAGCGCCGGGTTCCGGCTGCGGAGCTGGCTCGCGAGAACCTGCTCATCCCATAGCAGGAGCAAGTCCGCCTGCGCTCCGTTGATCCCCAATGTTTCCCAGGTCAAGCCTTTCCGCCGCTCCAGCGTCCAGCCGAACAGACGAACCGGGTCGCCGCTCAGAGTGCGCGCCGTCAGCACGTGCATTCCGGGATTCAAGGCGCCACGCCAGACTTCCACTCCGGGCTCGCCCGACGTATCCACCCGCGAGATCTCCGCGCCGTTGTCTTCCAGGACCAGCGAACCTCCCCCGGGTTGCCTGAAGTAATGGAGTTCCACCGCCTCCCCTTCACCCTCCAGCGTCACCTCTTCCCCGGCCGCCGCCGTCGACAGGCTGACCCCCGCCAGCCCGTTCGCGAGTTCGCCCTGTCTTGAGAGAAGGCCGGCCGCCTTCCAGCCCTTCGTGTGCGACGATTTCGCATCGTACCGCCGAAAGCCCGCAAACGGCCTTCCGGCCTGAACAAAGCCGGGTCCGCCATTGCCGAATTTCCGCTGCAGAACCGCGCGCGCCGCCGCGGGCCAGTCGTCCGTCGCGATATGAGAATCCCCAAAGTGCAGCACGCGGACCGGCTCTGCGCCCTCCTGCGTCGACTGCCAAAGCTGTTCGTAGAACGGTACCATCGCCCCCGCGTTGGCAATCCCGCCTTCCATCGCTTCCCGCGCATGAGCTTCCACAAACTGCTGTGCGTCTTCCCGCTGTTGTGCGGTTACGGGAGGCGGCTTGGGGACGGTCCGCCGTCTCGCCGTGGTCTTCTTCTTTTTAGCGCTCGATGACGGCTTCGCCACCGGCGGCTTCGCCGCTGGCGGGGCGGCGAGCAGAGATCCGGCGACGGCGAGCAGGAGGAATCTTTTCACTTCTTGCGGACCTCGGCGATTGTTTGACGCAGTTGCTTCAGTTTGTAGCGGTTGAAGCCGTCCAGCAGCGCCTGATAAAACAGCGTACCGACAATCCGGGCCCCGGCAGGCAGCGGATGGATGAAATCCGCCGAGACGAGCCTTGGTTCGCCCGTGTACCAGCGGCCCATCGTCCCCGGGCCTCCCATCGCCTCAAATGTATTGAAGAATGCGATCCCTGTCTCCATCGCCACCTTGGACTGCAACGCCACCAGCTTGGGCAGGGAAGCGATGGTCCCGATCTGGCCGGCCGCTTCCCGCGAGCCGCGGTCCATTGGGCTCATCAGCAGCATCGGCGTATCCGGCAGTGCGGTCCGCACGCGCCGCACGATCTCCCGGACGTCTTTCTCGTACGTCGTCTCGATGTACTTGGGGAAGCCGCTCTCGTTGGTCCCGTAGTTCACCACTACCAGGTCTGGCCGGGCCGCCTTCAGCGCCCCGGCCCAGTGTGCTTCGTTCACGTAGCTCGCCAGAACTCCCGCCCATGTTCCGTTCAACCCGAGCGAATCGTAGATGACGCCCGGCTGGTCTTTCAGAAACGTCGCCGAATAGAGCCTCACCTGTCCCTGCGCCACTCGCAGCGACAGGTTGCGCGCACCTTCCGGCAGCCTGAATGTGATCTCCTGGCGGCCGCGGCTCTCCGCCGCCGTTGTCAACGTCCCGATCGGCTGGCCGCCAGCCGTCAGTTCGAGGACGCCCCCGCCCGGCATCGCCTGATAACTGATGGAGACTCTCGAGTGTCCCGCGCGCCGGAGCTTGAAGGTCGACCATGCGCCCGCCTGGCCGGTAAAGGAGACTCCCGCCAGTCCATAACAGCCGTCCCTCTCCTTCCGCCAGGTGGCCGGTTTGATCGTCCATCCCTCTGAAGTCACGTCCATGCCGCGGTGCGCATACCACGCCCACGGCTTCGCGATCAGATAAGTCCCGTGCCCCCCGTCGCCGAATCGCTGCTGGAGCAGCTCGCGGACATCCGCCGTAATCAGATCGCCGGTGGTCGGCGAATCGCCATAGTGGAGAATCCGGACGGGCTTGCCCGCCCTGCCAGATTCCAGATCGTACAGCGAAGAGTAAAAGGGTTCGAGCGTTGCTGCCGGGTCCTGCAGTCTCGAAGCGGACTGCTTCACCGGAGTGATCTCGGCTGGGCTCTCCGTCAACTCCGCCGCTTCGGCCATCTTCGGGGGCGGACGAAACTCGACGAGCGAGGGGACGGTTCGCCAGTCGAACAGACGCCATTCGTATTCGTAGGGAATGTACTGCGGGATGGTCACCAGCGCGGCCAGCGTCAGCGTCACCAGCGCGGGTTTGCCGGGCCAGAGGGCCGGATGGGGGACGGCTGCCGGCGCGGCGGCGGCGCGATTCGTCTTAGAACTGCGTGTAGAGGAAAGGCGCAGCTCCGGTGATCGCGACGTACTGGATCGCGACGATGAGGGCGGCGAGGATCGCCGCCTGGGCGAAGAACGGCGCTTTCGAGAAGAGCGTG
Source organism: uncultured Solibacteraceae bacterium (assembly GCA_964461075.1). Lineage (GTDB taxonomy): Bacteria > Acidobacteriota > Terriglobia > Bryobacterales > Bryobacteraceae > JACADU01. The sequence continues at coordinate 4,724 of CAYWST010000311.1, forward strand.
ACACTGCGATCACTCCATTGTCGCGGAAAATAGTGCGCCGCCGCAGCGATGAGAAGCACGGTCGCGATGGGAACGCTCACGTTCGCCAGGCTCGCCGTCATGCTGCCGATCCGGCTCAGAACTTCCCATGCGTTCTCCATCGACCCTGCACGGAAAAAGATCCAGGCGAAAATCACGAAGTGCGCCGTGGCCAGCCGCGACACAAGCCGGACAACTCTGTTGTTCGACGGGGCCGGATTCCCCCGCCACGTGCGGAAGCCATGATGGACGGCCAGCGCCACTCCGTGCAGCGCGCCCCACACCACAAATGTCCAGGCCGCCCCATGCCACAGGCCGCCGATCAGCATCGTCACGAACAGATTGAAATAGCTCGCAGCGCGGACCCGCTTTCCTGGCAACGAAAAATAGAGGTAGTCCCGTAGCCAGTTTGACAGAGAGATATGCCACCGGCGCCAGAACTCGCTGATATTCAAAGCCTGGTAGGGCCGGTTGAAGTTCTCCGGCAACTTGATCCCCAGCAGCATCGCGCTGCCGATGGCGATATCCGTGTAGCCAGAAAAGTCGTAATAAAGCTGCGCCGCATAGGCGTAGACCGCCACCAGGCACTCGAGCCCCGTGTAGAGGTTGGGCGTATCGAACACGCGCGTGACGAGGTTTTCGCTGAGGTAGTCGGCGATCATAAATTTCTTGAGCAGCCCCAGGCCGATGCGGTAGAAGGCCTTGCCCGATTCCGCGGCGTCAATCGTGCGCCCGGTCTTCTCCATCTGCGGCGCCAGCGCAAGGACGCGCGTGATGGGTCCGCTCAACGTCGTCGGGAAGAAACTGACTGCACTGAAGTGCGCCAGCAGACTGCGGATGGGCTTTCCGTCGCCCCGGTAGAGATCGATCGTGTAGGTGAGCGACTGGAAGCAGAAGAACGAGATCCCCAGCGGAAAGACCCAGTGCCACTTGGGCGCCTGCTGATGCGTGATCCCCGCCCAGGTCGCCAGCAGGAATGGCATGTATTTGAACGAGGCCAGGATGCCCAGGTGCATCAACACGCTCAGGCTCACCAGCAACCGCCTGAAAGGCTGCGACCTCGACGCGCCGAGCCCCAGGCCGATCGAGTAGTCCGCAAGAGATGCCAAGGGGATCAAGGCCAGGTAGAAAAAGTCGTACTTGGCGTAGAAGAAGTAATTTGCTGCCAACAGGATAGAAAGCGACGCAAGCCTGAACCGGCTCAGCGGCCAGTACAGAAAGAAGACGATCGCCAGGAAGACGAAATAGAGCGAACCGGTGAGGATCATGAGCGGCGCGCACAGCGCCTGCGCGCCACCTGCAATTCTATCAGGGGGTAAGATCGGAACTGGCTTTCCCCATGAAACCAATTTCCCGCCGCAGCCTGATTGCAGGACTCGTGGCCCCTCCGCCCGCCGGCTGGCGCTGGGCCGACCCTTCCCGCGGCCGCCCCTTTTCCAAGGACCCCTCCGTCATCCGCTTCAAAGGCCGCTATCTGCTCTACTATTCCATGCCCGCGTACGGCGACGGCCGCTCGGGCGATGGCTGGGCCGTGGGCGTCGCCGCGAGCGCAGACCTTTTCTCCTGGAAGAAGACCGGTGAGATGCTCCCCGCCGCCGCCTACGAACAGAAGGGCCTCGCCGCTCCGTGTGCGGTCGTGGTCGAAGACCGGGTCCACCTCTTCTATCAGACCTACGGCAACGGCCCGCGGGACGCCATCTGCCATGCGATCTCTCGCGACGGTCTGACATTCGAACGGAACCCGACCAACCCCATCTTCAGCCCCGCAAACTTCCCGGAAACCAGCGCTTGGTCGGCCGGACGCGCGATCGACGCCGAGGTCTTCCGGTTTCGCGGACGCTGGCACATGCTGGCCGCCACGCGCGATCCTGCCATGAAGATCCAGATGTTGGCGGGCGCGCTTGGCGCGCGCGAACCCCGCTTTGACCGCGAAGTCTGGTCGATGCCCGGCAAGCTCGCCCAAGGGCCCGTCCTCAGGCCCGAACTGCCATGGGAGCGCCAGTGCATCGAAGCCCCCACGGTCCTCGAGCGCAACGGCAAGCTGATCATGTTCTACGCCGGCGGCTATAACAACGAGCCCCAGCAGATCGGCGCCGCTTCCAGCGATGACGGCCTATCCTGGAGCCGCCTCACTGGGCAACCGATCCTGCCGTGCGGCGCGCCCGGCCAGTGGAACTCCTCCGAATCCGGCCACCCCGGCGTCTTCGTCGATCAGGACGGTTCGACGACGCTCTTCTTCCAGGGCAACAACGACAACGGCAAAACCTGGTATCTCTCCAGCCGCCGTGTCACTTGGAAAGGCGATCAGCCGGTGGTGTCCGGCGGTCTCTGAATCTGAACCAGCTCTTCGCGCGCCGCGGGGT
>CAYWST010000312.1:0-7087 GCA_964461075.1 uncultured Solibacteraceae bacterium
GCGCATGCCTGCCCTGCCACCAGGAGAAGGCGTCCAATCCCGAAGCGCACTCGCGCCACAAGGCCGGCAAGCCCGGCGGACAGTGCGTCGATTGCCACATGCCAAAAACGCGCTTCGCCAACATGAACCGCAGCGACCATTCCATGCTGCCGCCCACGCCGGCGCTGACTGTCAAGTACAAATCGCCCAACGCCTGCAACCTCTGCCACAAGGACAAGCCCGCCTCATGGGCGGACGCCAAAGTCCGGCGGTGGCGCAAACGCGACTACCAGAAGCCCGTCCTCGCCAGAGCGAGCCTTGTCGACGCGGCCCGCAAGGGCCAATGGGACAAAATGCCGGCGATCCTTGAATACCTCGCCGACCCGTCGGGCGACGCAGTCACACAAGCCTCGCTGCTCAAGTTGCTGCGAAGCTGCCCGGACTCGCGCCGGACCCCGAAAATGCTTGCCGCGCTCAGGCATCCGAATCCGCTCATCCGCGCCGCAGCCGCTGCTTCCATCTCCGGACCCGTCACCGCCGAAGTCCGCGACGCTCTCGCCGCCGCAGCCGCCGACGAGTTCAGGCTCGTTCGCATCCGGGCCGCCGCTTCTCTCGCCGCTGTTCCTGTCGAGGCCCTGCCCGCCGCCGCGCAGGAATCGGTGAGAAAAGCCACCGAAGAGCTGATCGCCTCATACCACTCGCGGCCCGACGACTACCTCGCCCACACCAATCTCGGCAACTTCTATATGGAGCGCGGCCAGTTGGACAAGGCGGTTCCGGCGTTCGAAACGGCGCTTAAACTCAGGCCCGATAGCGTGGGCGCCCTCGTCAACGCTTCCGTCGCCTACAGCCGCGCCGGTAGAGCCGCCGACGCCGGGCGCGCGCTCGAACGGGCGCTGAAGGAGGCCCCCGAGAACGCACCCGCCAACTTCAATCTCGGTCTCCTTCTCGCTGAACAGGGCAACACCGCCGAAGCCGAACTCGCCCTGCGGAAAGCGCTGCAGTCGGATCCCCGAATGGCCCCGGCCGCCTATAATCTGTGCGCGCTTCTGCTCGGGCGAAACGACCGTTCCGGCCTTTCCTTCTGCGCGAACGCTGTCGCCGCCGAACCCGCGAACGAAAAGTACGTCTACAGTTACGCCTTCTACCTGGACCGGACGGCCCAGACCGCCGCGGCTCTGAAACTCCTCGAGCCCTTCTGCGCGAAGAACCGGGCAGCGCTGGACACGCGGCTCCTGCTCGCCGATCTCTATCTGAAAGGCGGACGCAAGAAAGACGCCGCCGCGATTTACAACGAAGCCGCCGCCTCGAACCTGCCGCCGCAACGGCGCGCCTACGTTCAGAGCCGATTGCAGGCGATCGGCAAGTAAACCAGCCGCCTTTCACAGCAAGCAAACTGCAGCGCCAGGCCCGCCGGATTCAGGAATTGCGGCTTCCACGATCTAACGCCTTAGCCGCTCATTCCTGAGCCACCAGCCGCACCGGCCCGAACAACCCGGAGTCTCTGAGCTCGAGTTCCCGCCACGGCTTCCCCGCCGAGACCGTGATGTTCGTCCGGGTCCGCCGTTGCGCCTCCGGTAGTTTCGCGTCGCCGACGAGCCGGTTGTGCCAGGTGTTTGTCACCTCCACCAGCAGTTCGTTCTCCCCGTCGCGCAGCGCCGCGGTCGCATCAACAGCGAACGGCCGCGTCCACGCGACGCCCAACGGCTGTCCGTTCAGCCACACCTCGGCGATCGTCCACAGGTCGCCAAGATCGAGCCGGATCGCTCGCGCCCGCAGCCGCCATCCCGCCGGCAGTGTGAACCGCGTCCGGTACTTCGCCGTGCCCGCAAAGTGCCTGATCCCATCGTTCTCGTGCTTTGCCCACGAAGCCAGTTGCGCCATCTTCAGCGCTTGAGGACCGCCGTCAAAATCCACTCTCCATTCACCTTCGATCGCGAACGCCCGCCCAAGCCCTGCCGCCTTCGGCCGCGTCGCGGACTTCGTTTCCGCCGCCCGCCGGAAGACCACGAACGTCGATCCATACCGGTCCAGGTCCAACACAACCTCGACTCCTTCTCCCGCCATCGCCCACGCGGGAGCGTCCTGAATCCGCCCCGTCACCGGATCCCACAATTCCGGCTGCCGCCCCTTCACCCGAAACCGCGCCTTCCCGGCGAGCGGCGCGTTCTCCCGGTTCCGCACGAAGTAGATCTCCGCCCCGCCGTCCCGGCGGTGAGTGTAGTCGAGAGCCTCCGGCGCTTCGAAATCCCTCGCGATCTTCATCTCGCGCAACACCTCCGCCGGAGTCCGCCCCCACACGACCCGCCCCTTCCCAACCCTGCGGCTTGTCTTCGTCTTCCCGTCCAGGTCTCCACACAGCCGCGCTGCCGCCTCGCGAACTCGCGAGTCGCTTGCCGGATAACCTTCCAGCCCGCTTGCGCGCGCCGGCCTCGGGCCAATGATCGTCCCGCCCGCCAGCACCAGCTTCTCCGTCTTCTCGAGCACTGCCGGATTCGCCTCCGCCCCCTCCGGCCAAACGAGCACCGCATAGCTCGTCCCGTCCGGCAAGGTGAACCGGCCGTCGTGCATTGTCAGCCGGTGCAGAATCGCGTCCGAGTTCACGAAGTCGTAGTCGTAGCCCGCGCCGAGCCCAGGCTGCGGCGACCGTGGCGGCACGAACTTGTAGCCCCCGTCCCCGTAATAGAACAGTACGTCCCCAACGAAATTCCCCCGCTGCAGCAGAAACGACGTCCTCGACAAGTACTCCACAAACGGCCTCGCCTTCGGCCACCACGTCACGTTCCGGTTGATGTGTGAACCGGCGCCGTACACCCAGCCAGGCTTCCCGCTCTCCGGCGGCGCATGGCTCCATGTGTGCCACACCATGTGGTTCGCCCCTTCGCAGAACACTCTGTCCGCGCTCTCCTTCAGGTCCTGCGGCCCTTCATACCAGTGGTGCGTCGATGTGAACGCCTCCATGTGGACCCGCCGCTTCCCGTACAGATGTCCCGCCGAAGCCGTCTCCTTCACCACCCACAGGCTGTGCGCCTCGGGCCGGAACGGCCAGAACTCGCCCTGGATCTCGTCCACCGCGGCATTGGCCAAAAGCGAATCCACCGGCACGTTGTGAATCGGCGGTCCCGGACCGCCGGCCTCGGACTTGATTCCGAGCCCCGCCTTTCGCGCCGCTTCTCCCGCAGCCCTGTAATACGCTGATATCAGTAAATCGCTCAAAGTTTTTCGGAAATCGAACAAAAAACGCGCCGTCGTTTCCTCATCTCGGACTGTACCACCGAAAATGACCGGCAAATACGGAGTCATGTCGTATCCGCGCAGCTTCTCGAAGTCTGCGAGAAAGCCCGGCGACCACACCAGCCCAACCACCTCGTAGCTCGCCAGATAAAGATTCCGCAGCCCGCTCTTCGATATATCCTGGAACGCTTCGCGCAGCCGCGCGATCACATGCTCCATGTGCGCCCGCGTCGCCTCCGCGCTAAAGTGGTCCGTCGCCCATCCGTCCGAGTTCGGGCTTGGCACCTTCAGCCGCTCGCCTGTGTTCATCACCACGTAGCGGATCACTGTCCAATCGCCCTCCGGCGCGTTCCACCGAAGCCTCCCTTGCCGGTCCACATGGCTCGTGATAACCACCGCTTCCTTCGCCGACGCCAGCACAAAAGGCGGCGGACCGCCGCTGGCGAAGACGCCTCGCGGACCCGCCGCCTCCCCGTCGTGGAGATTCGCCAGGTTCCACGCACCCGCGGATCCATAGGCCGCGGATCCCCGCACGATCGTCGCTCCGCTTCTCGTTCGATCCGCTTCATGCGAGGCCGCCACGTTCACCCCTGCCACGTCGTACATGGAGAATTCGCCCAGCGTCCAGTGCACTCTCGCCGGATCGTGCGCGCTGATCAGCCGCAGACGCGCGTACAGCCCGCGTGTTTTTCCCGGCAGCGCGAACCGCTGCGGCCCCGGCCGGTTCTCGAGCGTCCCTCGAACCACTTCTCGAAAGCCGGCATCGCGAGGTGAATTCGAAACCGCCACGCTGAACTCCCTCGCCGGCGACATCGCCACCGGTGTCTGCCCTCCGCCATAACCGCCCTGATCGAGAATGACGTGCGTGAGATCGCGATCGCCCGCCGCGTCCAGCTTGAACACGAAATCGTGACCCTCCGCCCTCCGCGCGCTCGGCGCCGCCAGCACCGCCGCATCCTTCCAGAATGCCGGCTTCCCGTCCGCACCCTTCGGCGCCGCCGCCGGGATCGCCGGGAAGGGAAGAGCGATATCCACCGCCCCGCCGCCCCTGACGTTGGTCTCCGCCGCGAACAGCCCCATGCTGGCATGCTCCGGCTGGATCCAATGCCCGCCCATGTCCCAACTGCTCACCACTGAAAAGTCCACCTGCAGTCCCAGTGTCCTCGCCTCCGACACCAGTTCCTTGAACTGCGCCAGCCACGGCGGACTCAGAAATGAGGGACCCGCCGGCGGAACCGTCCCCTTGTCCCCGCGCGCCCCCATGTCGAACAGCAGCACGCCCCCGAACCCGGCCTCCTTCATCGCTCGCAGTTCTTCCTTCGCCGCCGCGGTGTTCACATACCCGTTGAGCCAAAGCCAATATGCGTGCGGACGCGCATCCGCCGGCGGGTTCCGCCACCCCTGCTCCAACTCGTCCACGCCGCTTGTGCCGCACAGAACCGATACCACTCCCAGGAAGATGACGGCCGCCAGCAATCTCCGCATTCCCGCTACTCTCCTTTCACCACTACGCTCTCAATCCCCAGCGCGCTCGCGATGTTGACCAGCGTCTGAGCCCGATGCCCCACTCCCAGAGCGAAGTGATGCGTCGGGCCTTCATACACCCAGCGCTTCAAAAAGCCCCGGATGTCCCGCCCGAAAAAGCCCCGCGTGTTCGTGTTCCCCGTCGCCGGGATCAGTCCCTGCACGCTCTCCCCTTCCGCCAGGATGAACTTGAACCTTCCATCGGCCTTCACCCCGATGCTCAACATCGTGATCGGTCCCGGCTTGATCCGGAACTCGACGCTCGCGCCGCTGCCTGGCTTCCCGTGATACTTGCGCAGCGACCGCAGCACCGGCTTACCGTCCGCGATGTTGATGTGATGCGGCCCGTCGTGCCCCACAAGCACAAAGCCCTCCCTGAAGTCCACCGGATGGAACTCCGCGAAACTGCCGCCGATGCCGATGCGGTCCATCAGCAGCATCGCAATGCATGTCTTCAGATCCGACTCGCCGCACATCGGAAATCCCGCCGCCGTCAGCAGCGAATTGCCCACGATCAGATTCGTCACCAGTTCCCGCAGCGCGCTTCCCGCCTCTCCCTCGTAGTAATAGGCCAGCCCGTCCAGTTCATGGTGCTCCACGAACCTGTCCAGCGCCACCGCCGCGAACGCCGCCCTCCGCAGATGCTCCGGCGTCAACTTCTCCGTCAAAGGATCCGCGCCTGGATCCGGAGTATCGAACAGACGAAGGATCTCAGCCGTCTTTGTCGCGATCTCCGGTTCGCCGATGTCCCGGCTCAGCCGCACCAGGTCGTCGGCCTCCGTTTGCACGACGTGGCAGCCGAACGCCGCCGTCAGCGAAGTCTGGTCCGTTTGCATGTCGAGCATGTGCTCGATCGGATGGCCGAAATGACCGATCCGCGCCCGCTTCACGTCGTGCAGCGCCATCGCCGCTTCGCACCAGTCGCGGATCTCCGCTTCGGCCTCCGGGTCGTTCTCCAGCGTGCCCAGAATGACGGGCGGAGCCGGCCTCCCCATCCGGATCGCCACCCCCAGAAACTCCGGGACCGAACAGAAATCGTCGTTGGCCAGTTGCATGTGGGTCGTCGCCCGCGCATAATCCATCGACGCCAGCGGCTGCAGCGCCACCAGCACGATCGGCGCATCCACGCTGCGGACGATCGCTCCGAAACTCGCCGACGTCGCATAGGTCAGCATGTCGCAGAAGATCAGGTCCAGATCGGCCGCCTTCAGCCTCGGCACGAGCGCATACGCGTCCTGTGCCTTGTCCACCAGTCCGAAGTTCTCCACGCTCGCCCCGGTCGCCGCGACGCGCGAAACAAGCACGTCGAGCTTCGCCAGAAGCTCATCCTTCAACCCCGCGAACTGGTCCCAATAAACGTGGTACCCCACCCCGAACACGCCAATCCGGGCCTGGCGCGGCTTTCTGCGTTCAACGATCATGTGTTTCCTTTCTTGAACGGCGAGGGCCCGGCGATGATCAGCCAAGCCATTGGATAGAGAATCGCCGACACGGCAAAGACGGGATTGAAGCCCGCTGCGTCAACGGCCGGCCCGATCGCCAGATTCGAGAGCATCCCCGCCACGCCGCCGCATGTGCCCGTCAATCCCACCGCCGCGCCCACCTGATGCGGCTCCACCGTGTCCCCGATCAACGTCACGAAATTCGCGATCCAGACGCCATGCGCGAACATCAGCATCGACATCAGCCCGATCGCCGCCGGCGCCGTGGCAGCCATCGAAGCCGCCCACGAAGCCGGCGTCAGCAGCGCCGCCCCCAGCATCAACGCCAACCGAGCCCGCCGCGGTTCCACCCCGCGCCTCACAAGCAGATCCGATACACGCCCCGCGGCGATGTTCGTCACCCCCAATGCGAAAAACGGAATCCATGTGAGCCGTCCGATGTCCGCAAGCGGCAGGCCGCGCTCGCGCGAAAGATACTGCGGAATCCAAAACATATAGAAGTAGAACACCGGGTCGAAACAGAACCGCGCCGCCATCATCCGCCGCATCTTCGCGTTTCCCAAGAGCGCTCCGAACCCGCCCGCTCGCGGGACAGCCACGCGCGCCGCCGCCGGCAGCCCGCGGAACGCCAGTTGCCACCCCACGAGCCACAACGCCCCCATCACCGCCGTCGCGATGAAGGCGCCTCGCCACCCGAACAGACCCGCCCACCACACCGTCAGCGGCGGAGCCAGCACCGCCCCAAAGGCCGAACCTCCATTGGCCAGCGAAACCGCCAGCGCCCGCTGCCGCGGCGGCATCCACTCCACCGCGCCCTTCGTCGCCGCCGGGAAGCATGCGCCCTCGCCCACCCCGAGCACGAACCGCGACACCCCCAGCAGCCACGGCCCATTCGCCAGCGCATGAGC
>CAYWST010000313.1:0-7032 GCA_964461075.1 uncultured Solibacteraceae bacterium
GCCCAACGCCTGCTACGTGCTCTGCCCGAACCACGTCAGCTACATGGATACCCCCGCGCTGCTCGCTCATATCCCCGTGAGCTTCCGCTTCCTTGCCAAGGAAGAGTTGTTCAAAATCCCCTTCATCGGCGGCCATCTCGAACGGGCCGGCAACATCAGCGTTCCGCTCGAAGATCCCCGCGCCGCGCTCCGCGTTCTCTCGCAGGCCGGCAAGGGCATGAAGGAACGCGGCGTTTCAATGCTCGTCTTCCCCGAAGGCGGACGCAGCGAAACCGGCGAGCTTCAGCCCTTCAAGGACGGCGCCGCCCTGCTCGCCATCAAGGCTCAAGCCCCCATGGTCCCCATCGGCATCATCGGCATCCGCGACGTGCTGCCCATGCACTCGCACCACCTGCGCCCCGGCCGCGTCACCCTCCGCATCGGCAAGCCCATCCCCACCGAAGGCAAGGAGATCCGCGACCGCACCTCGCTCACCGAACGGCTCTATGCCGAAATCTCCGCGCTCATCGCCCTCGGCCACGCTTGACCCTCCGCCGCTCTCTCCCGTTGTTGTATCCTCTCCCCCATGAGATGGGGCCTCCTCCTCTTGCTCGCTGCGGCTGCGGCCGCCCAAAACCCGCCCAAACCGGTGATGCCCATCGAGGAGTATTCGCCCAAGTCCTCACTGGTCGTCCCGGCCAATCTCCGACCGCGCGCCAAATACCCCTTCATCGACGTCCATAGCCACCACAACTTCCCCCTCAAGCCCGAAGACGCCGGAAAAGTCCTCGCCGCCATGGACGCCATGAATATGCGCATCCTCGTCAACCTGAGCGGACGTTTCGGCGACCGCCTCAAACAGAGCGCAGAGTTCGCCAAAACCACCAAGGGCCGCATGGCCGTCTTCGCCAATCTCGATTTCTCGAACATCGACCACCCCGGTTACGGCAAACGCGCCGCCGCGCAACTCGAGCAGGACGTCGCCAACGGCGCCAGCGGCCTCAAGTTCTTCAAGCAATTCGGCATGGATCTTAAAGACTCAAAAGGCGAGCGTATTCATGTCGACGATCCTCGCTTCGATCCCGTCTTTGAAACCTGCGCCCGCCTCAAGATTCCCGTCCTCATTCACACCGCCGATCCCAAACAGTTCTGGGAGCCCGTCGACAAGTTCAACGAACGCTGGATCGAATTGAACGAAATCCCCGGACGCCGCCGCGACCCCGCAAAAAACGCCTCCTGGGAAACCCTGATCGGCGAACAGCACAACCTCTTCCGCCGCCACAAACGGACCCTCTTCATCAACGCCCACCTCGGCTGGCTTGGCGGAGACCTCTCGCGCCTCGGCCGCCTCTTCGACGAGTGCCCCAACGTCCACACCGAGATCGGCGCCGTGCTCGCCGAAATCGGCCGCCAGCCCCGCAACGCCCGCGCCTTTTTCGTCCGCTATCAGGACCGCATCCTGTTCGGCAAAGACAGTTGGCGCCCCGAAGAGTACCCTTACTATTTCCGCGTTCTCGAGACCGCCGACGAGTACTTCGACTACTACCGCAAGCGCCACGCCTTCTGGCAGATGTATGGACTCGAACTGCCTGACGACGTTCTCAAGAAGATCTATTACAAGAACGCCCTGCGCATCATCCCGGGTCTGGACGATTCCGCTTTCCCCAGGTGAAGAGAGCCTACGAGCCCGCCATTTCCGCGATCGTCGCCCGTCCGGCCCGCTCCAGCGCTTGCTCGAAGTCCGCAAGCAAATCGCGCCAGTCTTCGACGCCGACAGAGATCCTCACAAGTCCGTCGGTGATCCCGGCGATGCGCAGCTCCTCTTCACTGCATCCGGAATGCGTCGTCGATTTCGGATGGCAGACCAGCGTCTCCATGCCGCCGAGCGAAACCGCGTTGTGCGCCAGCCTCACCGAGCGGAGGAATTCAAACGCCGCCTTCTTGCCGCCGTGCAGGTCGATCGCCACCATCGCCCCCGGATAGTCGCACTGCGAGAGCCGCACGCGAATCTGCTCCGGATCGTCGAACAGCGTCGGGTAGTAGACCTTGCGCACCTCCGGACGATGCACCAGCGCTTCTGCAATCCGCTGCGCGTTCTTGCTCTGCCGGTTCATCCGCAGACTTACGGTCGGTAGCCGTCCGTCGAGAATCCAGCACTCGTCCGGCTGGAGGATGTTTCCGAACAGGCCCCGTTTGCCTCGGATTCTCTTGTTCAACCCGGCGTCCGACCCGAGCACCACTCCCGCGAGGAGGTCAGAGAATCCTCCCAGATACTTCGTCGCCGAATACACGACCAGGTCTGCGCCAAGCGTCATCGGATGCTGGAACGCCGGACCGAGGAACGTGTTGTCCACCATGATCGCCGGCCGCTCGGCGAGGTTCGCCGCCGTCAGCGCCGCGCGCTTGATGTCTGTCATCACCATCGTCGGATTGGCCGGCGTTTCAATCATCACCACCTTGAGATTCGGCGCCGTCCGAATCGCCTCATCCAGCGCCGCGCCCTGCCCCGAAACGACGCTGCGGCAAAGGATTCCCAACGGCTCCAGCAGATCGTGAATCAGGTTCTGCGTCCCGCCATAAAGCGGGACGGTATAGACCAGGCTGTCGCCCGGATGCAGCAGCGCCATCAGACTCGTCATGATCGCCGCCATGCCGGAGTTGAAGACGATGGCCCACTCCGCGCCCTCCTCCAGCGGCACGATCTGGTCTTCGAGAATCTCCGCGTTCGGATGGTTGAAACGCGAGTAAATCAAGTCCGGCACCTCGCCGGGTTCCGGCTGAACGCGCCCGGAAACGAGATTAAAGGCTCGCTCCGCCGCCTCCGGACTCGCGAACACATACGTGGAACTGCGAAAGACCGCCGGCCGGGCGCTGCCCACCGACAGCCTTGGATCGTAACCGCGCGTCAAGACCGCCGTCGACGGATGCGCGCCGGGAATGCTTTTTCGATGTGCCATTTAGAGGCCTCTCCGCTGTCAGTGTAACCGGCTTGCCCTGCGCGCGCGAGGGGGCCTTTAGTACCAAAGTCCGGCCTCCCCGAGGGGCCAACCGCAGTTTCGTGCCGGGGATTCAGCCGATTTGCCGATGCAAGATCCACCCGGAGACCATTTACACTCGGAGTGGTCATCTACCCGTCATGTCCACCACTCTCCCTCGCCCCGGCAAAGGCTACTACACAGAATCGGAGGCGGCGCGCGTCCTCGGCGTCTCCATCGAAACCCTGCGCTCGCTCGTCCGGCAACACATTCTCAAGGCCGACCCCGAAGCCGAGGTGAACCTCCCCATGACCACCTTCCAGCCCTCTGACCTGCTGCTGCTCCGCTTCCTCCGCCAGAGCGAAGAAACCACGCTGGTCCGATGAATGTTGTGTAAACTTCCTCCGTGCTCTTGATTTCGCCTCTTATTCGCCACATACTGAGATTCCCACGGAGGGATTCTACACATGGTCAAACAAGTCTTGAAAGGTGAGCTGTCGTCAGCGCACGAGTTCTTCAACCGCTCCACCAGGGAGCTAACCGAGGCGGATTCCGGGTACGCCCCCAAGGAGGGCATGTTCACGGTTGTCGGCCAGGTCGCCCACGTCGCGCAGACCATCGACTGGTTCGTCGCGGGCGCTTTCGCCCCCGATGGATTCTCGATGGATTTCGAGAAGATGGACGGCGAGACGCGCGGGTGCACCTCACTCGACGCGGCGCGGGCCTGGTTTGAAAAGGCGGTGGCCAACGCCCATGAGGTCATCGATTCCCATAGCGAAGAGGAGTGGATGACGCCGCTGCCGCCCGGCCCCATCATGGGCGGAATGCCGCGCATGGCCATCTTCGGCGCCATCAACGACCACACGGCGCACCACCGCGGCGCTCTGACCGTCTATGCCCGCCTGCTCGGAAAGGTTCCGCCCATGCCCTACATGGACATGTAGACCAGCCGCGCGCGTTTTCGGCCGGTTGACTCCGGAATCGGTTTGAGGCATATTCATACGCTGAAGGTGTCCGGCGTATGAAGATCCGTGTCCTCCTGGCGGTGGCTCTGGCGACGCTGATTGCGCTCATCTTCGCGACGCCGACTCGATCGTTCTAGCGCGATCCTTCAGCGAAGCGCTTCCAGCATCGCCGCCACCGCCGCATCGCCGCCCTCGGGGCGGAGTGTAATCGCACACTGTCCATGGACAAGCTGCCGCGCGGAACGCGCCTGCTCAGGCGTCCCTGCCGCGATCTCCACGCTCGGAAGCGCCCCTGCATAGAGGGCTTCACCTTCAGATAGCGCGAATTGAGGAGCAATCCCAGCCGCCTTGAGCCGGTCGTGAATGGGCCCAGGATCGCCCGCCCCCCTGAGATCAAGTTCCAGATCGAACGGAACGCCGCCGCGAACGCTGCGAATCGAGTGGACCGCCGATTCCGTATTGTCCGGCCGGACCCGGAAGCAGCTCAGCCATTTGGCCAGCTCCGGCTGAAAATCGCCGGCCAGGCTGTAGCCGTCGCGATAGCCCGCGCGAATGGCGGCCCACACCATGGACCAGTACGTCTCCAGACCGCCGGAGCTGCAACGGAGTCCGGCAAGATTCAACCCGGTCGACCGCAACACGGAGCGGAATGCGGCCATCGCCGTGAACGCCGCCTGGGCGTTGCCGCCCGTGTCCACCCAAATCAACGGCAACGGCCCATGCGCTCTTGGGAGAAAGGCTCGAGCGACTTCGGTCGCGTAGGATGTGATCGCCGCTGTGTCCCCAGGACCGAACCCAATGGCATTCATCACAATCTCCCGCTCCGCCGACGGACGCATTCGCCCAATTAACAGCGGCTTGGGGAACAACGCGCTGGCGGGCGCCGAAGCCGGCGCCATATGCAGCAGCAACGCGCAGGGCCTGGACTCCGCCAGTCCGTCGACGGCCACGTAGTAGGTCGAAGGATGAATCGGATCCGCTTCCAGTGAGCCGAAATACGGCATGATCGTCTTCAGCCCGAGCGTTGACGACCTGCCCGCCAGCCGTGATCGAGTGTCGTCGGTCAGCTTCCGGCCCGCCACCTGCTCGTAAATCAGTTCGGCCAGCGCCGCAGCCTCGCTCGGCCTCACTGGAAGTTCGATCGGCACCGGTGTCATGGCTGCTCCTCAGATATCAAGCGATTTCAGATACTCTCGGAACTCCTCGCCGAGATCGTGACGCTTCAGCGCGAACTCGACCGTCGCCTTGAGAAATCCCAGCTTGTCGCCGGCGTCGAACCGCCGGCCTTCAAACTTCAGCCCATAGATGGGCCTGCTTCGCAGCATGTGCCGCAGGGCGTCGGTCAACTGGATCTCCCCTCCCTTCCCCGGCTCGATCGACTCGATCGAGTGAAACACCTCCGGCGTCAGGATGTAGCGTCCGATGATCGCCAGATTGGAAGGCGCTTCGCCGGTCTTGGGTTTTTCCACAAGGTTCCGGATCCGGTAGAGCCCTCCGCCCGATCCGCTGTGCGAGACGTTCTCGGCGTCCACGACCCCGTAGGCGCTGATCTGGTCCTCCGGAACTTCCATCAGGGCCAGCACCGGCGTCCCGTAGAAGTTATAGATGTCCAGAAGCTGCCGCAAACAAGGTATTTCGGCGTCAATGACGTCGTCGGAAAGCACCGCCGCGAACGGCTCATGCCCAACGAGCTCCTTCGCCCGCAGAATGGCGTGCCCCAGCCCCAGGGCCTCCTTCTGCCGGACATAGGATACGTCGATCATGTCGCTCACGCTGCGCACAATTGCCAGAACATCCTTCTTCTTCCGCGTTTCCAGCAGATGTTCCAGCTCGAAGCTGACGTCGAAGTGATCCTCGATGGCGGTCTTGCCCCGCCCCGTCACAATCACGATGTTGTGAATGCCTGAGTGGATCGCCTCTTCGATGCCGTATTGAATCAAAGGCTTATCGACAAGGGGCAGCATCTCCTTGGGCATCGCCTTGGTCGCGGGCAGAAACCTCGTTCCAAGCCCAGCGGCGGGAAATACGGCTTTCCGGACTTTAGGTATCATGTACTTTCCATTGTAGGACCCGGTGGCACTGCGGCTGTCGCTTTTGTCGAGATTGCCGCAAGATACATGAAGAGGCTTTACCCGCGCGCAATGAGCGACACAAGATTGAGGCTGGCCGCCGAGTTCTTCCGCCGCGCCTACCAACTGCAGATGCAGGGCCAGTTGGATCTCGCCGCATTGCTCTACAAGCGCTCCATCTCACTGAATCCAACAGCCGAAGCCCACACCTTCCTCGGCTGGACGTACCGCTTTCAGGGAAAGTTTGAGGATGCAATCGCCGAGTGCAAACGCGCCATCGAAGTCGATCCCTCCCTCGGCAACCCTTACAACGACATCGGCGCTTACCTCATGGACCTCGGCCGTCCCTCCGAGGCCGTACCCTGGCTCGAGCGCGCCACCACCAGCCAGCGATACGCCACCTACCATTTCGCCTGGTACAACCTCGGCCGCGCCCTCGCCGCGATGGAACTCTACAACCGCGCCCTCGAATGCCTCGATCACGCCCTCGACATCGAGCCCGGCTACGCGCCCGCCATCGAGGCCAAAGGCCGGATCCGGCGCCTTCTCCAATAGCCTCAATTGATCCGAAACACCAAATATTGCAAGCCTTTCCGCGCCGGTGCTACACTGCTGATTCGGTTTTGGGGTTTCGATTCTTTTGAAAGGAAGGGGATGATTCTATGGCCTATGTGATCGCCGAGCCCTGCATCGGCACCAAAGATACGGCGTGCGTCGACGCTTGTCCCGTCGATTGCATCCACCCGAAGAAGGACGAGGCGGATTACGCGACCACCGAACTGCTCTATATCGACCCGGTGGAGTGCATCGACTGCGGCGCCTGCGTACCCGTCTGCCCGGTGTCAGCCATCTTCGCGCTCGACGACCTCCCCGAAAAGTGGGCTGAGTTCGCCCAGAAGAACGCCGACTACTACGCCAAGTAGCCCGCTTTCAACTCATCGATCTGCGCGTAGGAGACCAGCCGGATTCCTTCCTCTTGAATCGTCTCCCGAACGCGCGCGTCCGTCAGCGCGCCGAGTTCGGCCTCGCGGCTCTATTTGAGCC